>NZ_JBEOWM010000006.1:0-192039 GCF_040296045.1 Streptomyces sp. NPDC002490
GCCGATCCGCGAGTACATCCGGACCGGGTAGCGGCTCTCGACCTTGTCGATGTAGAGCACCTCGTTCTCCTCGTAGACGGCGAGGTGGACGGTGTGGCCGACCTTCTCGTTGAGGGCGACGAGGTGCGGGTGGGCGATCTCGCGGACGTCGAGGTTCTCCACGGCCTCCTGCGCGAGGGCGAAGAGCCGGGCGCCGAGCCGGTAGCGCTGGTCGGACTGTCGGTAGACCAGTCCGTGTTCGTGCAGGGTGCGCAGCAGCCGCAGGGCGGTGGACTTGTGGACGCCGAGCCGGTCGGCGACCTTGCCCAGGTCGGCGGGGCCTTCGGCGAGCAGCGGCAGGATGGACAGCGCGCGGTCGACGGTCTGGCTCATCGGGTGGGTACCTCCTCCTCGGCCCGGGGGCCGACGTCGGTCCAGCCGGGGCCAAGGCGCAGTCTCCCCCACGCGGCGTCGTCGAGGGCGGCCAGGTGGTCGGCGTGCGCGCGGGTCGGGGGGACGGCGAGGTCACCGGGGACGGTGAGGGCGGCGGCGGCCATGAGGTGGCCGTGGCGCAGCCGGTCGCGGACGGGCAGTCCGCGCAGGGTGGCGGAGAGGAACCCGGCGGCGAAGGCGTCGCCGGCGCCGACCGGGGCCACCACGTCGACCTTCAGGGCGGGCACGAAGGTGCGGGTGCCGTCCGCGGCGAGCGCCTCGGCGCCGTGGGCGCCCTGCTTGACCACGACGAGGTCGGGTCCGGGCAGGGCCGCCCGGACGGCTTCGGGGCCGCCGGTGACGCCCCAGGCGACGGCGGCCTCGTCGGCGCCCACGAAGACGAGGTCGCAGGCGCGGGCCAGGGAGAGCAGCACCCGTCCGGCGCGGGCGTGGTCGCGCCACAGGTTGACCCGGTAGTTGACGTCGAAGGAGAGCAGGGGGCGGTCCGGGCGGGGCGCGGTGAGCTCTTCGAGCAGGGCCAGGCAGTCCGCGGAGAGGGCGGCGGTGATCCCGGAGAGGTGGAGCACCCGGCCGGCGAGCAGGGCGGACACGTCCATGGTGGCGGGGGACATGGCGGAGGCGGCGGAGCCGGCGCGGTAGTAGACGACCTCGGCGAGCGGGGTGCCGTCGGCGCCGGGGCCTTCGCCCTTGCGCACGGCGCGTTCGCCGGCGGTGCGGAAGTAGATGCCGGTGGGCCGGTGCTCGTCGCGGCGGACGCCGCTGGTGTCGACGCCGTGGTCGCCGATGGCGCGGACCAGGTGGGTGCCGAAGCCGTCCTCGCCGACCCGGCTGAGCCAGCGGACGCGGTGGCCGGCGCGGGCGAGGGAGCAGGCGACGTTGGACTCGGCGCCGCCGATGCCGCGGGCGAAGGAGGGGACGTCTTCGAGGGGGCCGGGCGCGGAGGGCAGGAAGGTGACCATGGACTCCCCGAGGGTGACGGCGTCCGGTCGGCCGCCGTGCGGCGCGCCGGTGTGCTCCCGGGAGGCGTCGGGGGCGGGGGCGGGCGGGGCGGCTCCGGGGGCGGTCACGGCGGTGGGGCTCCTCACTGGTCCGTCGGCGCGGGTCGGCCGACCGGAGACCGGTCGGGGGCGGGGAGATCGGCCGGCGGGCTCCGTTGACCCGGCGTTCGGTGGGATGTTAGACAGCTACGTGCGACATACGCAATGAGCGTTGCAAATGTCGCAACACGCACACTGGTGAACCGCACCAGAAGGCTCCACCGCCCCGACCCCGGGAGGCTCCCATGGCCGCCGCCGTCAACGACGACGCACGGACCGCGACCCCGCAGCCCGCCGCGGCCCTCGTGGCCCTCGCCGAGGAGCGCGTGGACCACCGCTTCAAGGGCCTTCCCCCGGACGCCCAGGGGCTCACCGTCGGCGAGCTGGCGAACCAGCGGCGCAACCTGTTCACCGGCGGCTTCACCACCCCCGTGCTCACGCTCTCCGCCGAGCGGCTGGAGCACAACCTGGCGCTCATGGAGTCCTACACCGCCCGGCACGGCCTCGCCTTCGCGCCGCACGGCAAGACCTCCATGGCCCCCCAGCTCTTCGCCCGGCAGATCGAGCGCGGCGCCTGGGGCGTCACCCTGGCCCTCCCCCACCAGGTCCGGGTGGCCCGCGCCTTCGGCGTGCAGCGGATCTTCCTCGCCAACGAGCTCGTCGACCCGGCCGCCCTGCGCTGGATCGCCGCCGAACTGGCCGCCGACCCGGACTTCACCTTCCTCTGCTACGTCGACTCGCCGCGCGGCGTCGAGCTGATGGACCGCGCCCTGACCGGCTCGCCGCGCCGGCTCGACGTCGTCGTGGAACTGGGTGCGGGCGCGGGCGCGCGCACCGGCGCCCGCACCGAAGCCGAGTGCGCCGCCCTCGCCGACGCCGTCGCCGCCACCGACACCCTCCGCCTCGTCGGGGTCGCCGGCTACGAGGGCGAGGTGCCGGACGCCGACCCCGAGCGGGTGCGGGCCTGGCTGCGCCGCCTCACCGCGCTCGCCGTCGCCTTCGACGCGGACGGCCGCTTCGCGGACCTCCCCGAGATCGTCGTCAGCGCCGGCGGCAGCGCCTGGTTCGACGCCGTCGCCGAGGTCTTCGCCGAACTGCCCGCGCTCTGCGCGCCGGCGCTCAAACTGCTGCGCTCCGGCGCGTACGTCTCGCACGACGAGGGCCACTACGAGCACGTCACCCCCTTCAACCGGGTCCCCGAGGAGGGCGCCCTGCACCCCGCGCTGCGCCTGTGGTCCCAGGTGGTCTCCCGTCCCTCCCCCGAGCAGGCGTTCGTCAACGCCGGCAAGCGGGACGCCGCCCACGACCTGGACCTCCCGGTGCCCCGCACCGTCCACCGCGACGGCGCCGAGCACCCCGCGACCGGGGTCACCCTCACCGCCCTGTCCGACCAGCACGGCTGGCTCGTCACCACCCCGGACGCCGACCTGGAGGTCGGCGACTGGCTCTCCCTCGCGCTCTCCCACCCGTGCACCGCCTTCGACAAGTGGCAGCTCATCCCCGTCGTCGAGGCGAACGGCACCGTCACCGACTTCATCCGCACCCACTTCTGACCCCGCTCCCGCGCCGGGGGCGCACCGCCCCCGCGCCCGGTGGGCCGGAGCACTCCGGAAGGACCGGAAGGAACCGCATGGACCTGGTGATCAAGAACGCCCGCGTGGCCGACGGAACCGGCGCCCCCGCCTACCCGGCCCACCTCGCCCTGCGCGGGGGCCGCATCGCGGAGATCCACCGCGGCGGGCCGCCACCGACCACCACCGGGCGCACCCTGGACGCCCACGGCCTCACCCTCGCCCCCGGCTTCATCGACATGCACGCCCACACCGACCTCGCCCTGCTGCGCGACCCCGCGCACACCGCGAAGGTCGCCCAGGGCGTCACCCTGGAGGTCATCGGCCAGGACGGCATCTCCTACGCCCCGGTCGACGACACCACCCTGGCCCAGATCCGCCGGACCGTCGCCGGCTGGAACGGCGACGGCTCCGACATCGACTTCGACTGGCGCAGCGTCGGGGAGTACCTGGACCGGCTCGACCGCGCCCACACCGACCCGTACGGCAACCGCGGCATCGCCCTGAACGCCGCCTACCTGCTCCCCCAGGGCACCCTGCGGATGCTGGCGCTGGGCTGGCAGGACCGCGAGCCCACCGCCGACGAGCTCGACCTGATGCGCCGGGAGACCGCGAAGGCCATGCGGGAGGGCGCGGTGGGCATGTCCTCCGGCCTCACCTACACCCCCGGCATGTACGCGAAGGACGCCGAACTCACCGCACTGTGCCGGGTGGTCGCCGAACACGGCGGCTTCTACTGCCCCCACCACCGCAGTTACGGGGCGGGCGCGCTGGAGGCGTACGCGGAGATGGTGGCGCTCGCCCGGGAGGCCGACTGCCCGCTGCACCTGGCGCACGCCACCATGAACTTCGGCGTCAACAAGGGCCGTGCGGACGACCTGTTGGCCCTCCTGGACGAGGCGCTGGACGCGGGCGCCGACATCACCCTCGACACCTACCCCTACACCCCCGGCTCCACCACCCTCGCGGCCGTGCTGCCCAGTTGGGCCAGCGAGGGCGGCCCCGGACAGACCCTGGCCCGGCTGCGCGAGGACGCCACCGCCGAACGCATCCGCCACCACCTGGAGGAGCTCGGCTCGGACGGCTGCCACGGCGTGCCCGTCGAGTGGGAGACCATCGAGATCTCCGGCGTCACCCACCGGTCCAACAGCCACCACGTGGGCCGCACCGTCCTGGAGACCGCCCGGGCCACCGGCCGCACCCCCTGGGAGACCGCCCGCAGACTGTTGCTGGACGACGAGCTCGGGGCCACGATCCTGCAACACGTGGGCCACGAGGAGAACGTCCAGACGATCATGCGCCACCGGGTGCACACCGGCGGCTCCGACGGCATCCTCCAGGGCGCCAAGCCCCACCCCCGCGCCTACGGGACCTTCCCCGAGTACCTCGGCAAGTACGTGCGCGAACTGGGCGTGCTGTCCCTGGAGGAGTGCGTCGCCCACCTCACCGCCCGCCCCGCCGCCCGGCTGCGCCTCGCCGACCGCGGGCTGGTCCGCGAGGGCTACCGGGCGGACCTCGTCCTCTTCGACGCGGACACCGTTGCCGCCGGGTCCACCTACGCGGAGCCCCGCACCCCTCCCGTGGGCATCCCGCACGTCCTCATCGGCGGCGAGTTCGTGATGCACCACGGCGCGCGCACCGACGTCATCGCCGGACGCACCGTCAGGGGTCCCGCTCACCGACCGTGAACGGATCGGCAACAGATCGCCAAGTGACCATCGACCCCTCCCCAAGAGGGCACCGCACGTGCAACCATCCCGTCCCATGATCACCGCGAGCGAAGTCATGAGACGCACGGGCGAGACCGGTCCGATGCCGCTGCTGACGCTGGACGAGTTCTTCGAGGGCAACACCGACGAAGAGTGCATCGGCCCCAACCAGTGGGGCTACGGCCGCCCGCCGATCGCCGAACTCGCGGCCCGCCTGCGGGAGATCGACCAGCGCGAGGACGTCGTCTGGGTCCGCGTCCAGCTCCACCCCGAAACGGTGGAGGCCCCGGACGCGTCCCTGACGGCGGAGGGCATAGCCGTGTGCACGTACGCCGAGGAGGAGGTCTGCACCCAGTGGGTGCTGGGCTTCGAGGCGGACGTGTTCCTCGGTCTCGCCGACTCCTACTCCGAGGTCCCCAAGGTCCCGGACGGCACCGCCATCTGGTCGGTCGTCTGGGACTGACCCGCACCACCTGCCGGGCCCTCCCCCACCCCCCAGGGGCCCGGCCTCGACAGCCTTCTGCCACCCGCGCACGCGCCCCGCTCGCACGCCGGCGCCCCGGCGCTCCCCACGGCCGCCGGAAGGCGGCATCCTGGGAGGCGATCGTGAACGAAGACGCGTGAGGGACGGGTGAACCTGTGGGGGACATGGTCAAGGGCGGCAACACCTTCGTGCCGTCGGTACCGTTGCGGATCGCCGTACGGCACGGGCTGGACGCGAGCGCACTGCTGCTGGACGACGGGGGAAGCGTCCGGGGGGACGGGGACATCGTGTTCCACGGCCAGCCGGCACACCCCTCCGGAGCGGTCCGACTGACCGACGGGGACGAGGGGACCGAGTGGCTGGAGGTGGACCTGCCGGGGCTGGAGCCGGGGGTCGCCCGGGTGCTGGTGATCGGCTCGACCGAGGTCGGGAGCCTGCGGGACGTCCGGGAGCCGTCGGTGGAGGCGTTCGCGCCGGACGGCACCTCCGTGGTGCGGTACGAGGTGGCCCACCCGGCGGGCGAAACCGCCCTGGTCTTCGCCGAGTTGTACCGCAGGGCGGGCGGCTGGAAGTTCCGCGCGGTGGGCCAGGGGTACCTCGACGGCCTCGCCGGCCTGGCCCGGGACCACGGCGTGGACGTCGCCGAGGAGGACGCCCCGCCGGCGTCGCGGGACCCGCGGCCGACGCCCGCCGCGGACGTTGCGACCCCGACCGCGCACGCCCCCGCCCCCGCCCCCGCCCCCTGGACGTTCGGCCCGGACTTCGAGCCGTACGAGCAGTCGGGCCGGGACAACGGGGTCGTCACGGCACCGGTCCCGGCCGGCCCGGTGATCGTGGAGCTCTCCGTCGAGGGCGAGGGCTACACCTGCCTGGACGTGCTCGACGCGCGCAACGGCAACGGGGACAACCTCGTCAACAGCACCCAGCCCGACTACCGCGGACGACTGCTCGCGGTGGCGCCCGGGACCCGCCCGCTCCGGCTGCGACTGGAGGCCGAGGGGCGCTGGCAGGTGCGGGTGCTGCCGCTGACCCACGCCCGTCGCCTCGGGGAACCCCTGGAGGGGTACGGCCCCGAGGTGCTGCTGCACACGGCCGGCACCGCCGACCTGACCGTGCACTACTCCGGCGGCGAGAACCTGATCCTCAACACCTTCGAGGTGGCCGGGCGCACCGGACTCCCCGAGGACGAGAACCTGTTGAACGAGATCGGCCGCCGCACCGAGACCGTCCCGCTGCCACCGGGCCCGCTGCTGGTCCAGTTGGAGATGGCGGACGGCCACTGGAGCATGGCCCTGGCACCCGTCGACGGCGCCCCGCCCCCCGCACCGCTCCCGGTGCCGGCCCCCGTCGACACGGCTCCCCCGGTCCGCAAGGTGGCCGAACCGCCCGCCGCACCGGTGGGCGCGGCACCGCTCGGAGGCGGTGAACCGGCTACTGCGGACTGGGACTTCGGCCCGGTCTTCACCCCGTACGAGGAGACCGGACACGACGGCGGCGTGGTCACCGCGGAGGGCGTCCCACCCGGCCCGGTGATCGTGGAGTTCGCCGTGGAGGGAAGGGGGTACACGGGGCTGTTCGTCCTCGACCGCCGCAACAACGAACGCGACATCCTGGTCAACAGCACCCATCCGAACTTCCGCGGCCGGTTGCTGGCCGAGGTCCCCGAGGACGGCCCGCTCCGCCTCAAGGTGCGTGCCGAGGGCGGTTGGCGGATGCGGGTGCTCCCGCTGGCGCACGGCCTGCGGCTCGGCGAACCGCTCCGCGGCGACGGCCCCGAGGTGCTGCTGCACACGGCCGGCACCGCCGACCTGACCGTGCACTACAAGGGCGACAGCAACCTCATCGCCGACCTGTACCAGGTGGGCGGCCACCAGGACCTCCCCACCAACCGGAACGTCCTCAACGAGATCGGCAAGCGCAAGGAGACCCTCCCGCTGCCCGAGGGGCCCGTCATCGTCCAGTTCTCCATGGCGGAGGGCCCCTGGACAATGGAACTGAAGCGGGTCGCCCCGCGCACCGCACCGGTGGCCGGGACGGCAGTGGCGCGGACCCGGCACGGCGCACCCGCCCCGGGGACGCCCGGGGCGGCGGCCGGCTGGTCCTTCGGCCCCTCCTTCCCGGTGTTCGAGAGGCGCGGCGTGGGCAAGCAGGTCGTCACCGCCCGGAACGTCCCGGCCGGTCCGGTGCTGGTGGAGTTCACCCACGACGGCAGTGGATACACCCGGGCCTGCACCCTCAGCAGGTGGAACCGCGAGGAGCAGCGCCTCTTCAGCGAAGCCATCCCGCAGGCGCGGATCAGCGCTCCCGCCGTGTCGCCCCGGCACCGGCCCCTGCGCGTCCGGGTGGAGGCGGACAGCACGTGGACCCTGCGCGTCCTGCCGCTGTCCGCCGCCCGGACGCTGGGCGCCGAGACCCTCTGCGGGGAGGCTCCGGAGACCTTCCTCTACACCGGCCCCGCCGCCGACCTGCACGTCGACGTCAAGGCCCGGCAGGGTGCCTACACCCAGTTGGTCTGCTACGAGGTCGAGGGGGCCGTGGAACTCCCCGAGTACCGGTTGCTGATCAGCGAGGGCGGCCGGCTCAGCACGGTCGTCCCGCTGCCCCCCGGTCCGCTGCTGCTCGGTCTGGGCTCCGTCGACGGCCCGTGGAAGATGACCGCCCACCCGTCCTCCCGTCCCCTGGCGAAGGAGGACTGAGGCCGGGGCACCGCCTGCGGGCTTCCGTACCCGCCGCCGCCGGGGCTCGGGTTGACCGTGCGCCGGCGCTCACGCTCCGGCGCACGGAAACGCCCCCGGGCGGGGTGTCAGCCGCCCATCCGAGTGGGCCGTCCCCAACAGCCCCCGCCGTGCCACCGGCGCACGCTACCCAGGGGAGCATGACGACGCGCATTCCCCGCTCCCGACGACGGCGCCTGCGCCGCGCCGCCCTGCTCCCGCTGGCCCCGCTGGTGGTCGCCGCGGTGATGGCGCCGGCGCCACCCGCGCACGCCGCAGTCGTGATGCAACTGGAGGACGCCCTTTCCACGCTCCCCACCGCCGAGGAGGACCGCACGGGCTACCTGCCGGAGGCGTTCCCGCACTGGAACGCGGGCACGGACCCGGCGGACGACTGCGACACCCGTCGGGAGGTGCTGATCGCGGAAGCGGTGGAGGCCCCCGTGGTGGGCCCCGGCTGCACGATCCACGGCGGCACCTGGACCTCGTACTACGACGACCAGACGGTGAGCGGCACCGGATCGCTCACCGTGGACCACCTCGTCCCGTTGGCCGAGGCGTGGGGCTCGGGCGCCGCCTCCTGGACCGCGGCCCGCCGCGAGGCGTACGCCAACGACCGGGGCGCCCCCGCCACCCTGGCCGTGGCGACCACGCGCACGGTGCAGGAGAAGGCCGAGCAGGACGTGGCGGACTGGCTGCCGTTGGAGGGCGAGGACTACTGCCGCTACGTCGGCGAGTGGGTCGCCACCAAGCACCGCTGGTCGCTGAGCGTGGACGAGGACGAGTTGGAGACGCTGAAGCTGTTCGCGGACAACGCCTGCGAGGAGACCGTGGTGATCTACGCCCCGGCGGAGTGAGCCGGTGCCAGGAGCGCGGACCGGCGCCGCCCGGCACCAGCGGCTCAGCCGACCGCGGACGCTCCCGTCCGCCGGAAGGCCGAACAGAACGTCCGGGTCCGCCGCGGCGCCCGCGGTCCCCGTCGCGCCCTCGCACCCGACCGACCGTGAAGCGGGTGTCATGCGACCACGCCGGAGCCCTGCCCCGACGGGTGCTCGGATCTTCGGCGTGGTCGTCCATCACCGCGGCATGCAACCTACGGGGAATTTTGTATCGTCTCGATTATCCACGTCCGCAGGACTCCCTGCCCCACTTCACTGTAGTTTCCGCTTGCGCAGTTCGCCCCCTTGGTCACACCCACCTGGAACAGTTGACTGTTTATGGAGACCATGAGCGGGCCGCCACTGTCTCCTCCGCACGGGCCCGCGCTTACTGGAATGCTCCGCCATCCACCCCTGTCGATCTCTGTGGGCTTTATCGAAACTCCTTTGAATTGCAGGCGATTCGGCCATTGCGTGCCAGCAGGGTTGCTCGTACCCCATCCGGCAATTACGCCGTCGTCATACTGAGTGAAGGGGCCACCGGAGTAACCGTCCCATCGAAAGCTCTGTGCACTCGAAGCCAGTTGTACCGGCTGGACCCCGTAGACGGGGAACTCCAGCTTCAGTAGAGCCACATCGTTGTGTGCGCCCTGATAGCCGGGATACGAGTGGAGCGCCACGGCCCGGAACACCTGGCCGCCCGTCCTGGTATCGGTGCCAACGCGTACGGTCATCTCGCGCGGATCGGTTACCCCACCGACGCAGTGCGCAGCGGTGAGCACCCACTGCTGCGCGATCAGGCTGCCCGTACAGAAACCACCCAAGACATGGGAGACTTGGGCGACGTACCCCATCGAGTTGTCGGTGACGTCGTTGCCGCCCGAAATGGGGTATGCGGACTGCGGGTGGACGATCGTCGTAACCGCTGCGAGGAGACCACCGGCGACCAGCGTTCTGAATTTTTTGCTTTTTCCTGACTGCCCGCACAATGACATGGCGTCACCTCTTTTGACGTGCTCCCCAGCAATTATTGTCCCGTACGCTGCGCTCCGCGACTGGACCGGTAGTGGCTTCGGCGCCCGCCGGGGCGGGGCTTCGGCGTTCCGCAGGACGCCCGCTTCATGGCCGGCTGAGTGCGCGGGGGCGACGGGGGAGCGGGCGTTGCGGCTGACCCGGCTTGCGCATGCGGAACGTCCGCAGGAGAGGGCCGCAACTCGCGAGTGCCGCATGGCGCGGGCCGCACCCCGAGAAGACCACCGACACCCGTTCGACCCGTCCCTCCGAGGGGTGGACCATCCGGGCATATCCCTCGACCAGGGCGGCCCTGCGTGACCCCGGGGCCCTCCGGGCGGATGTGCCGGGTACACCGGCCCCGGCGTCCTCGACGGAGCGGGCCGGAACGGGGCGACCGGCTCCGTCGACGAGTCGACGAGGCCACCGGTGCGACGAGAGATGGGCAGGCGAGCACACCATGAGCGAAGCCGGCGGCAGCCGCACGCACCGCGGCGGTGCCCGCGCCAGGGTCCGGTGGGCGCTGACCGCGCTGGGGGCGACGGCGCTGGCGACGGCGGTGCCCTCGGGCGCGGCGGTGGCGGACGAGACGCACACCGACTCGCACAACGGCCACCGGATCACGGTGATCTCCATCGGGCAGATCGACGACCCGATGGAGGACGTGCTGGAGCACGCCTCGATCCTCGGCGGCGACACCTCCACGGTGGGCTGACCCCCGCCTCGGCGGCCCCGTCAGCGCACCCCGCGGGGACGGAACTGGATGCTGATCCGGGGGCCGACGGGCCGGGCGGTCTTGGGCACGGCGTGCTCCCAGGTGCGCTGGCAGGAACCGCCCATGACGATCAGGTCCCCGTGGCCGAGGGCGTGGCGGACGGTGGTGGGACCGCCGCCGCGGGGACGGAGCAGCAGGTCGCGCGGGGCGCCCACGGAGACGATGGCGACCATGGTGTCCTGGTGCGCCCCGCGGCCGAGGCGGTCGCCGTGCCAGGCGACGCTGTCCCGGCCGTCGCGGTAGTAGCAGAGGCCGGCGGTGACGAAGGGTTCACCGAGTTCGGGCCCGTAGCGGGCGTTCAGTGCGGCCCGGGCGGCGTCCAGCGCGGGGTGGGGCAGGGGGCGGCCGGTGCCGTAATGGCAGAGCAGCCGGGGCACGTCCACGGTCCGCTCGTACATCGCGCGCCGTTCCGCGCGCCAGGGCACGTCCCGCGCGAGCCGGTCGAACAGTTCGTCCGCCCCGCGCAGCCAGCCCGGGAGGACGTCCACCCAGGCCCCGGCGGCGAGCGCGGTGCGCCGCACTCCGGCCAGCGGGCCGGTGGACACCGTCACGGGACCGGTGCCAGGGTCGGGCGGCTGGTCGAAGAGGGAGCCCTGGAGCGGGGGCGGCACGGGGGCGGGGGTCATGCGTCCACCCTAGAACAAGAATCGAACAAACAATCGACGAAGGGGGAGGGAAGTCCTCCCACCACCACCCCCACGTGCCGCAAAACACAGCCCTGCCGCCGCACCGGCGCCGTAGGGTGGCCCGCATGCAGGTGATTCAGTCGACCAAGCTGGCCAACGTCTGTTACGAGATCCGGGGACCGGTTCTCGAAGAGGCCATGCGCCTGGAGGCGGCCGGCCACCGCATCCTCAAGCTGAACACCGGCAACCCGGCGGCCTTCGGCTTCGACTGCCCCCCGGAGATCCTGGAGGACATCCTCCGCAACCTCGGCGACGCCCACGGCTACGGCGACGCCAAGGGGCTGCTCGCGGCCCGTCGCGCGGTCGTCATGCACAACCAGACCCTGGGCATCGAGACGGACGTCGAGCACGTCTTCGTCGGCAACGGCGTCTCCGAGCTGATCGTGATGGCGATGCAGGGCCTGCTGAACGACGGCGACGAGGTCCTGGTGCCCGCGCCGGACTACCCGCTCTGGACGGCCGCCGTGGCGCTCTCCGGCGGCACCGCCGTGCACTACCGGTGCGACGAGCAGTCCGACTGGATGCCGGACCTCGCCGACATCGAACGGAAGGTCACCGACCGCACCAAGGCGATCGTGATCATCAACCCGAACAACCCGACCGGCGCCGTCTACGGGGAAGAGGTGCTGCGGGGGCTCACCGACATCGCCCGCCGCCACCAGCTGATGGTCTGCTCGGACGAGATCTACGACAAGATCCTCTACGACGGCGCCACCCACATCCCGACCGCCGCCGTCGCCCCCGACCTGCTGACGCTGACCTTCAACGGCATGTCCAAGGCGTACCGGGTCGCCGGGTACCGGGTCGGTTGGATGGCGGTCTCCGGGCCCCGCGCGCACGCCGACTCGTACCTGGAGGGACTGACCGTCCTCGCCAACATGCGGCTGTGCGCCAACATGCCCGGCCAGCACGGGGTGGCCGCCGCGCTCAGCGGTCGACAGACCATCACCGACCTGGTGCTGCCCGGCGGCCGGCTCAAGGAGCAGCGGGACACCGCCTACGAACTCCTCACCCGCATCCCCGGGGTGACCTGCGTGAAGCCCAAGGGAGCGCTGTACCTGTTCCCCCGGCTGGACCCGAAGGTCTACAAGATCAAGGACGACCGGCAGATGGTCCTCGACCTGCTGCGGAGCGAGAAGATCATGGTGGTGCAGGGCACCGGGTTCAACTGGCCCGAGCCCGACCACTTCCGGGTGGTCACCCTGCCCACGGCCGCCCAGCTCACGGACGCGGTGACCCGCATCGGCTCCTTCCTGGACGGCTACGGCCAGCACTGACGGCCCGGGGCCGGGTACGGCCCCTGCAAGCGGGTGATCCGTCGTACCGCGATTGGCCCCGGTGGGAGTGTCGGCGTGCCTCGCCGTCCACGCGCGCGTGCGACAACGGCACCCATGAGACCACTCCTTCCCAGGTCACCGGGGCGCGCCGGGCAACGGCCGCGCCCCGGGGCCACCCGGGCCGGGCGCCGCAGACGCGCCTGGAGCCTGGCCGCCGCCTATGTCATGGCCGCCGCCTCCGCCCCGCTGATCGCCCTCGGCACCGCCGCCTCGCCGGCCGTGGCCGCCCCCCTGCCGGGGGGCCTCGGCCCCTGTGTGCCGGGCAGCTGTCCCGACCCGTTCCCCCCGATCAGCAACGGCCCGATCGCGGGCCGCGACAACGCCATCAACATCTTCGCGGGCGGTGACTTCCGGGTCCGCGACCGGGCCGCCGAGGCGGAGGGCCGGGTGGTGGTCCTCGGGGACTTCAGCCAGGACAAGGCCACCGGCTTCAGCTCGATCTACAACATCGGCATCGTGGGCGTGGGCTCCCGGGTCCCGCCGCCGGACGGCGCCGACTTCCTCACCACGGGCGGCGACGTCACCGTGGCCCCCGGGGAGTCGCTGCTCGCCGACGGCGGCGTGGTCCGCCACGCGGGCACCGCGACCGGCACCATCACCGGCACGGTGGTCCAGGACCCGAACGCCGCGGCCCCCTACGTCGGGCTGCGCGACGAGCTGACCACGGCGAGCCAGTGCTACGCGCGGGACGCGCAGGGCACCCGGCCGGCGACCGGTACGGCGGTGAACCAGGGCGGTCAGACCGTCTTCACCGGTGACAACACCTCCGCGCTCCAGATCTTCAACGTCGACTTCAACATGACGACGACGAGCGGCGGCCAACAGGGCATCGTCTTCCAGAACATTCCGGCGGGCGCGACCGTGCTGGTCAACGTGCTGGGCGCGAACCGCACCATCAGCACCTACAGCGGCAGCCCGTTCGACACCGACCCGTTGAACCAGCTCCGTTCACGGCTGCTGTGGAACTTCCCGGACGCCACCACGGTGAACCTGGCCGGCACCGGCCAGTTCCAGGGCAGTGTGCTGGTGGGGAACCAGGCGTCGGAGACCACGGTCACCCTGCCGGGCACGAACGGTCGGTTCTTCAGCACGGGTTCCATCACCCACACCAGCCCCGCGGGTGGCGGCGGCGGGCAGGAGTTCCACGCCTACCCGTTCAACGCGACCAACCTCCCCGACTGTTCGGTGGCGCCCACCCAGGGCCCGGTGCAGGTCGTGAAGAAGGACGCGGAGACGCAGGCCAACCTGGCCGGCGCCGAGTTCGAGCTGTGGCAGGAGACCAACGGCCAGACCGGCCTGCAGACCACCGGCGCCGACCCGGACACCCAGGTCGGCGCCACCTGCGTCACCGACGCCAACGGCGCGTGCACCCGCACCGTCGACCTGGGCACCTACTACTGGCGCGAGGTCCAGGCCCCGCCCGGGTACGACCTGCCGGACGACCCGGTCTTCGGGCCGCTGAACCTGACCTCGGCGGACCTGCCGGACGGGGTGAGCATCACCGCCCTGGACAACCGGATCCCGGTGACGGGCGCGGTCACCGTGCTCAAGCGGGACTCGGTGACGCAGGCCCCGCTGGCCGGCGCGGTGTTCCAGCTCTGGGAGGAGACCAACGGCATCCCCGGTCTCCAGACCACCGGCGCCGACCCCGACACCCAGATCGGCCCGTCCTGCACCACCGGGGCGAACGGCGAGTGCACCCGCACCGTCGAGACCGGCACCTACTACTGGCGGGAGAACCAGGCGCCGCCCGGGTACGACCTGCCGGCCAACCCGGTGTTCGGCCCGCTGGTCCTCACCGACCAGAACGCACCGACGGGCGTGACCGTCACCGCGGACAACACCGCGACGGCGCCGGTCACCGGCGACGTCACCGTGGTCAAGCAGGACGTGGAGACCGGTGACCCGCTGGCGGGCGCGGTGTTCCAGCTCTGGGAGGAGACCAACGGCGCGCCGGGGCTCCAGACCACCGGGGCCAACCCGGACACCCAGATCGGCGCCGACTGCACCACCGGTGCTGACGGCGAGTGCACCCGCACCGTCGAGGAGGGCACCTACTACTGGCGCGAGACCCAGGCCCCGCCCGGGTACGAACTGCCCGCCAACCCGGTCTTCGGCCCGCTGGTCCTCACCGACGAGAACGCGGGCACGGGCGTCACCGTCACCGCGAACAACAACCCGACCGCCCCCGTCACGGGCGCGGTGACCGTCCTCAAGCAGGACTCCGCCACCCAGGCCCCGCTGGCCGGCGCGGTGTTCCAGCTCTGGATGGAGACCAACGGCATCCCCGGCCTCCAGACCACCGGCGCCAACACGGACACCCAGGTGGGCGCCAACTGCACCACCCCGGCGAACGGACAGTGTTCGCGGACGGTGGAGCTCGGCACGTACTACTGGCGCGAGACCGCTCCCCCGCCCGGCTACGACCTGCCGGCCAACCCGGTCTTCGGGCCGCTGGTGCTGACCGCGGCGAACGCGGGCACGGGCGTCAGCGTCACCGCGAACAACATCGAGACGGTCCCGGTCACCGGTGACGTCACCGTGGTCAAGCGGGACTCGCAGACCGGCGACCCGCTGGCCGGCGCGGTGTTCCAGCTCTGGCAGGAGACCAACGGCGCGCCGGGGCTCCAGACCGGTGGCACCACCCCCGACACCCAGGTGGGCGCCGCCTGCACCACCCCGGCGAACGGAGCCTGCACCCGCACCGTCGAGGAGGGCACCTACTACTGGTACGAGACCCAGGCCCCGCCCGGGTACGAGCTCCCGTCCAACCCGGTCTTCGGCCCGCTGACCCTGACCGACGAGAACGCCTCCACCGGCGTCACGGTCAACGCCAGCAACAGCCAGACGGAGCCGGTCACCGGCGCGGTCACGGTGGTCAAGCAGGACGCGGAGACCGGGGCGAACCTCGCCGGTGCCGTGTTCCAGCTCTGGGAGGAGACCAACGGCGTCCCCGGCCTCCAGACCACCGGCGCCACCCCGGACACCCTGATCGGCAGCCCCTGCACCACGGGGGCCAACGGGCAGTGCACCCGGACCGTCGAGATCGGCACGTACTACTGGCGCGAGACCCAGGCGCCTCCCGGCTACGAGCTCCCCGCCAACCCGGTCTTCGGGCCGCTCACCCTCACCGAGGCCAACGCCGAGCAGGGCGTCAGCATCGATGCGGAGAACACCGAGACGGCCCCGGTCACCGGCGCGGTCACGGTCGTCAAGAAGGACGCGGAGACCGGGGCGAACCTCGCCGGTGCCGTGTTCCAGCTCTGGGAGGAGACCAACGGCCAGCTCGGTCTCCAGACCACCGGCGCGGTGCCGGACACCCAGGTGGGCGCCGACTGCACCACCGGGGCGAACGGCGCGTGCACCCGGGTCGAGGAGCTCGGCACGTACTACTGGCGCGAGACCCAGGCGCCTCCCGGCTACGACCTCCCCGCCAACCCGGTCTTCGGGCCGCTGCACCTGACCGAGGACAACGCCGAGCAGGGCGTCACCGTCACCGCGAACAACACCGAGACGGCGCCGGTCACCGGTGACGTCACGGTGGTGAAGAAGGACGCGAGCAGCGGGGCGAACCTGGCCGGAGCGGTGTTCCAGCTCTGGGAGGAGACCAACGGCATCCCCGGCCTCCAGACCACCGGGGCCGACCCCGACACCCAGGTCGGCGCCGCCTGCACCACCCCGGCGAACGGCGCGTGCACCCGCACCGTCGAAGAGGGCACCTACTACTGGTACGAGACCCAGGCCCCGCCCGGGTACGAACTGCCCGCCAACCCGGTCTTCGGCCCGCTCGTCATCACCGCGGAGAACGCCCCGCGGGGTGTGACGGTCACCGCGAACAACACCCGCACGCCCGTCACCGGTGAGGTGTCGGTCGTGAAGGTGGACGAGGAGACCGGCGACCCGCTCACCGGCGCGGTGTTCCAGCTCTGGGAGGAGACCAACGGCATCCCCGGCCTCCAGACCACCGGCGCCGACCCCGACACCCAGGTCGGCGGCACCTGCACCACCCCGGCGAACGGCGAGTGCACCCGCACCGTCGAGGTGGGCACGTACTACTGGCGCGAGACGCAGGCCCCGGACGGGTACGAGCTGCCGGCGAACCCGGTGTTCGGCCCGCTGGTCCTCACCGAGGAGAACGCGGCCGAGGGCGTCGGCGTCGAGGCGGGGAACACCCGGACCCCGGCCGAGGAGAGCGTCATCGAGGTCGTGAAGACGGACAAGAAGAACGGTCGCCCGCTCGCCGGGGCCGTCTTCGAGCTGTGGACCGAGTCCAACGGCGTGCCCGGCCTCCAGACCAGCGCCTCCGGCTCCACCCCCGCGGACACCCGCGAGGGCACCGGTTGCTCCACGGACGCCGCCGGGCTCTGCGTCTTCGACGAACTGCCGCTCGGCACGTACTACGTGCGCGAGACGGCGGTGCCCGAGGGCTACGTCCTGCCGGACAACCCCGTCCGGGGCCCGATCGAGATCACCGAGGAGAACGCCGGTGAGACCGTGACGGTCAACGTCGCCAACAAGCGCGAGGAGCCGGGCAAGGGCAAGTGACGCCCACCCGCTGAACCGCCGACCGGCGAAGGCCGGGGACCGCCACCGCGGTCCCCGGCCTCACCGTTTCGGCCCCTCTCCCGGGGCGGCCGGCGGGGGCGGCTGGTAGCTGTGGTGGGACCCGAGCGGACGGAGGCACCGCCATGACCCCTGCTGACGACGGCACGGCGACCGCGCCGCCCGGGGGCGGACCCGCGGGGCGTTCCCGGTACCGGGGCGGTGCGCTGTTCGTGCTCGCCGCGACCGTGCTGGGGGCCGCGGCGGGCCTCGCCGCCGCTCCGCGGGCCGCCGCCGGGCCCGTGGTGGTCGACGAGGAGTGCACCGCGTCCACCGGCCCCTACCAGCGGCCGATGGAGGAGTACCTGGGGCGGCCGGTGGACGGGGCGCAGTCGCCGGAGGACTGCGCGGCGATCCGCGGCTTCCAGGAGGCCCAGGCCGTCGACCCCGCGGACGGCTACGCCAATCTGCTCACCTACCGGGTGATGACCGCGGTCCGGGCCCGGGCCGACCCCAACGCGGACCGGCTGTGCCCGGCCCGCTCGTACCCGGTGACCTGCGTGGACCTGGACCGGCAGCTGCTGTGGGTGCAGCGCGACCAGGACGTGGTCTTCGACCCGGTGCCGATCCGCAGCGGGCGGGACGGCGAGGAGACCCGCACCGGCTGGCACGCGATCTACTGGCGCAGCAAGGACCACGTGTCGACCCTGTACGACACCCCCATGCCGTACGCGCAGTTCTTCGACGGGGGGCAGGCCCTGCACGGCCGGCTGGACAGCCTGTTCGACGGGGGCGGGTCGGCGGGGTGCGTGAACCTCCGGCTGGGGGACGCGGAGGTGCTGTGGGAGCTGCTGGACGTCGACGACGCGGTGTACGTCTGGGGGGTCAAGCCGGGGACGGCCGACTGAGTGCGGACGGCCGTCCCGCCGGAAGGGGCTGAATACGGGACTCCGCTTAGTTTTAGACTCAATCCAAGCTAGGATGGGTTCGTCACAGCACAGGAAGGCCCGTTCCATGTACGAACCGATCCGCACCAAGTCGGTCCACACGGTGGCCGACCAGGGTGACTACCCGCACCGCTCGCGCGAGGAGGAGCTGGACATCCAGCTCGCCGGACACCTCTCCGCCCTGCTCGCCGTCACCGACGAGCTGCGGGCCCTCACCCCCACCCCCGACCTCGCCCGTGCCGCCGACCGGATCGCCGGCCAGATCGCCCGGCTCCGGGGTGCCGCCCCGGTCCGCGGGGTCCCCGAGCCCGCGGTGCCCGGCCCCGGCCGGGCCCGTTCGCTCGGACTGCACCACCGTGCGCACGCCCTCGCGGGCCGCGCCCTGGTGGTGGCCGCCTCCCGCGCGGACACCACGGTCGCGATCCTCGCCGCCGAACGGATGGACGTGCACGCCGCCCCCGAGGACACCGCCCCGCCGGCCCTCGCGGCGCGGCGCGTCGCCCACCACGCACCCGAGGACACCGGGTACCGGGCGCGGCGCGGCGAGCGCCGCCGGAAGCTGGCCGCGGCCCGCTGACCGCGCACGAGGACGAGCCCCCGGAGGACCGTTGTGACCTCCGGGGGCTCGTCGGGTCTCCGCACGGGCCCGGGAGGGGGCCGGCGCGGAGGGGCCCGGCCGGTCAGGGGAAGGACCGGTGGGCCGTGGCACCGCGGGTGCCGCAGCGGCCTCAGCCGAGGCGGCGCACCAGGGAGCGGTACTCGTCCCACAGCTCCGTGGGGGTGTGGTCGCCGAAGGTGTTGAGGTGCTCGGGGACCAGGGCGGCCTCCTCGCGCCACACCTCCTTGTCGACCGTCAGCAGGAAGTCGAGGTCGGCGTCGGAGAGGTCCAACCCCTCGGTGTCCAGGGAGCCCTTCGCCGGGAGCACGCCGATCGGGCTCGCCACGCCCTCGGCGGTGCCGTCGAGGCGCTCCACGATCCACTTGAGGACCCGGCTGTTCTCGCCGAAGCCCGGCCACACGAACCGGCCGCCGTCGTCCTTGCGGAACCAGTTGACGTAGTAGATCCGCGGCAGCTTGGCCGGGTCCTTGTCCTTGGCCACGTTCACCCAGTGGGCCATGTAGTCGCCCATGTTGTAGCCGCAGAACGGCAGCATCGCGAACGGGTCGCGGCGCAGCTCGCCCACCTTGCCCTCGGCGGCGGCGGTCTTCTCGGAGGCCACGTTGGCGCCCAGGAACACGCCGTGGTTCCAGTCGAAGGACTCGGTCACCAGCGGGACGGCGCTGGCGCGGCGACCGCCGAAGAGGATCGCCGAGATCGGCACGCCCTTCGGGTCCTCCCACTCGGGGGCGATGGTCGGGCACTGCGCGGCGGGCACGGTGAACCGGGCGTTGGGGTGCGCGGCCGGGGCGGCGGACTCCGGGGTCCAGTCGTTGCCCTTCCAGTCGGTCAGGTGGGCGGGGGCGTCCTCGGTCATGCCCTCCCACCACACGTCGCCGTCGTCGGTGAGCGCGACGTTGGTGAAGACGGAGTTGCCCCAGAGCGTCTTCATGGCGTTGGCGTTGGTGTGCTCGCCGGTGCCGGGGGCCACGCCGAAGAAGCCGGCCTCCGGGTTGATGGCGTACAGCCGGCCGTCCTCGCCGAAGCGCATCCAGGCGATGTCGTCGCCGATGGTCTCGACGGTCCAGCCCTTGACGGTGGGCTCCAGCATCGCCAGGTTGGTCTTGCCGCAGGCCGAGGGGAAGGCGGCGGCGACGTACCGGGCCGCACCGCTGGGCGGGGTCAGCTTGAGGATCAGCATGTGCTCGGCGAGCCAGCCCTCGTCGCGGGCCATCACCGAGGCGATGCGCAGGGCGTAGCACTTCTTGCCGAGCAGGGCGTTGCCGCCGTAGCCGGAGCCGTAGGACCAGATCTCGCGGTCCTCGGGGAAGTGGGAGATGTACTTGGTGGCGTTGCACGGCCACGGCACGTCCGCCTCGCCCTCGGCGAGCGGGGCGCCCAGGGTGTGCACGGCCTTCACGAAGAAGCCGTCCGAGCCCAGCTCGTCCAGGACCGCCTTGCCCATCCGGGTCATGGTGCGCATGGCGACGGCGACGTAGGCGGAGTCGGTGATCTCCACGCCGAGCGCGGAGAGCGGCGAGCCGAGCGGGCCCATGCAGAACGGGACGACGTACATGGTCCGGCCGCGCATCGCACCGCGGAAGATGCCGCCCCGGCCGTCGACGCCCCGGAACACCTCGCGCATCTCGGCGGGCGCCCGCCAGTGGTTGGTGGGGCCGGCGTCCTCCTCCTTCTCGGAGCAGATGAAGGTGCGGTCCTCGACGCGGGCCACGTCGGTGGGGTCGGAGGCTGCGTAGTAGGAGTTCGGGCGCTTGACCGGGTCGAGCCTGCGGAAGGTGCCCTTGGCGACGAGTTCCTCGGCCAGCCGCTCGTACTCGGCCTCCGATCCGTCGCACCAGACCACGCGGTCCGGCTGGGTCAGCTCGGCGATCTCGTTCACCCAGGCGATGAGCCCCTGGTGGGTGGTGGGCGGGGTGAGGGTGTCGCCGGTGGTGCCGGGAGCCGCGTTATCGCGCGCCACGATTTGCTCCTAAATGAGGGTTTGACGTTGTTCCGCCCCTTGGGGGCTGCGACCCGGATGCTTCACGGCAGGGTCCACCCCCCGCCTCGGCGCTCATCCGGTGCCGACCGCACTCATTTGATCATCCGCCGCGAATGCGCAGATGTCCAGAGGGGCTCACAAGTGAGCGGCGTGAGCCTCACCACGACACGCCTCCGGCGCAGCACACCGGCGCACGGAACGTCACGCGCCCCTCACCCCCCACCCGTAACCGTTCGGCGCGCGCCGGGGAGGCCCCCCTCACCCGGCTCCGCCGTCCGGTCCACCGCGACACCGACCGTCCGGGTGCCGGGCACCCACCATCCGAGTGCCGCCGGACCGAGGAACTGGACAGTCGAGGGCGGCTGCTGCACCTACGGAAGCGTAGGTACGATGCCGAACATGACTGCGCCCGTGCCCGCACTCCCGGATTCACCCGGTCCCCAGGACGTCCGAGACCCGGGAGCGGAGGGCGCGCCACCGGCCCTCGCGGTCCCCCACCAAGCCGACACCACGACCCTCGAACAGGTGCGCGAGCCCACCGTCGCCGAAGTGAAGCCGAAACTGCGCGGCTGGCTCCACGCGGGCATGTTCCCGGCCGTCCTGGTCTCCGGACTGTTCCTCACCGCGCTCGCCGACTCCACCCGGGGCCGCATCGCCTGCGGCATCTACGTCCTCACCGCCTGCCTGCTGTTCGGCGTCAGCGCCCTCTACCACCGGGGGAACTGGGGCCCCCGCGCGAGCGGAGTGCTGCGCCGCCTCGACCACGCCAACATCTTCCTGATCATCGCCGGCACCTACACCCCCCTGACCCTGCTCCTGCTGCCCGACGCCACGGGGCAGTGGCTGCTGTGGAGCGTGTGGGCCGCCGCGGCGGCCGGCATCGTCTTCCGGGTCTTCTGGGTCGGCGCCCCCCGCTGGCTCTACACCCCGTGCTACATCGCCATGGGCTGGGCCGCCGTCTTCTTCCTCCCCGACTTCCTGCGCACCGGCGGCATCGCCGTCCTCGTCCTGGTGATCGTCGGCGGCCTCCTCTACAGCGCCGGCGGGGTCGTCTACGGCATCAAGCGCCCCAACCCGTCCCCCCGCTGGTTCGGCTTCCACGAGGTGTTCCACTCCTTCACCCTGGCCGCCTTCGTCGTCCACTACGTGGGCATCTCGCTGGTCGCCTACCAGCACGGCTGAGGGCGGGGGGCGGGGCGGGGGCGGGCCTGGCCTCCTCCCCCGGATGGCCGGGCCTCACTCCGGCTGTGCTCCGTCCGCACCTCGTGGCCCACAGCGCGCCACGGGTGGCCGCCGGTTCCGGCCGGCGGCCGTTTTGCGCTGGGGCGGGGCTTCGCGGTCTCCAGGGCTGATGAGGACGGCAGGAGCCGGCACCGGCAAGTCGACCGTGATCCTGTTTCCAACCCTCCAGGGCTGATGAGGACGCGGGGACTCCAGAAGGAGATCAACCACGCCGCCGCGTTTCCAACCCTCCAGGGCTGATGAGGACTCCTTCACTGGGGGCACGCGTGGACCCCGGAGACGTTTCCAACCCTCCAGGGCTGATGAGGACCGTGCACCGAGTGCGGCACCAGCACCCCCCGCTGACCAGTTTCCAACCCTCCAGGGCTGATGAGGACACCAAGGTGCTGGCCGACCGCAACGACGCCTCGGACAAGTTTCCAACCCTCCAGGGCTGATGAGGACCTGGAGATCCGCGACGTGCCCGGGTTCCACGCGATGTTTCCAACCCTCCAGGGCTGATGAGGACCGCGCGGCCCGCCTCCACCTCCTCGCCTGGCTCGCCGTTTCCAACCCTCCAGGGCTGATGAGGACCGCCGCTGGCACCTCCCCGCCGGCCGGCATCTCGCCACGTTTCCAACCCTCCAGGGCTGATGAGGACCCACGGTGATGGCCCCCCTCCCCAGCACCGCCCCGGGTTTCCAACCCTCCAGGGCTGATGAGGACCCTGGGCGAGCTGTACGACAAGGTCCGCGCCTTCACGTTTCCAACCCTCCAGGGCTGATGAGACCCCACGTTCGGCGACCGGTTCGTGAAGTCCCAGGCGTACGCGTTTCCAACCCTCCAGGGCTGATGAGACCCGACCCAGGGGGCCATGAGCTTGTCGTCCGAGACGCAGGCGTTTCCAACCCTCCAGGGCTGATGAGACCCTCGTCAGCAGGCTCGACATCACGCTGTTGAGTGCGGGTTTCCAACCCTCCAGGGCTGATGAGACCCCCGGTCATCATCGTGATAGCTGCGGCGCCAAATCGTTTCCAACCCTCCAGGGCTGATGAGGACACGAAGTCGCCGCGCTGATCGCCTACGCGGTGCGGCTGTTTCCAACCCTCCAGGGCTGATGAGACCCGGCCCTCCTCGCGCAGATGGGCTTCGAGCTGGAGTTTCCAACCCTCCAGGGCTGATGAGACCCACGCGCCCGGTCGGCACCACCGCTGCGGCCGGGCCGACGTTTCCAACCCTCCAGGGCTGATGAGACCCCCCCCCGAGGGTAAAGCCCCAGCTCAGCCCCACCCAAAGCAGCACCGTACAGGCAAGAAGTGCAGCGAACCTCCGGTAGTGCAACACCGCAGGTCAGAAGGGTGGGCCAGCGAAGTGCGGGGCGGGCGGCCCACTCCGCGCAACGACGGGTCAGAGGATGTCCCCCGGCCCGCCCAACTCCACGCCCAGGGTACTGGTATGGACCATGTCCGGGGAGCGGACGGTGTAGGTGACGATGCTGTCGTGGCCGGGGTCGATGGTGGCGTGCAGGGCGGCCATCAGGGCGCGGTACTGGGCGGTGGACAGTTCGCCCTGGAACAGGCTCCGTTGGGTCCAGTGCAGGTACTTGCGGCAGGTCCTGAGGACCTTGGGGTTGCGTTCGACGGCCGTGTCGTAGACGAGGATCACGAACACCGGGGGTCACCACCAGGGGCGGAAGGGCTTGTAGGGCTTGCCTTCGAGGCAGAGGCGGACGAGCTTGAGGGCTTCGAGGTGGATGAGTTCCTCATAGCTGACCTTCCGCTTGAGGGTGCGATGGTGGACGGTGGTCGCCAACTCCTCCTTGACCAGGGCCGCGATCTTCCGGCGGCCGTCCTTGCTCAGGGACGCCCTGCCGACTTCGGTTTCGAAGTCGCCGGGCCGTAGGTGTTTCAGGTTCGCGGTGCGTTTGAGAAGTCGCTCGGCGAACAGGGGCTTGAAGGGTTCGGCCAGGTCGAGGGCGAGGGTGTTGCGGCGGCGGTCGGTGTCCGCGTGGAGGAAGCCGATCGCGGGGTGCAGCGGCGTGGTGCGCAGGGCGGTCAGCACGCGGGCGTAGACGATGGAGTTGAGGTAGCTGACGAAGGCGTTGCCGGCATTGGTTGGTGGACGGCGGGTACGGCCGTCGAGGCGTAGCCAGGCGGGGAGTTGGGTGTCCAGGACGACCCAGGCGGTGCGTCGGAAGTTGCCCTCCTGACCCATGATCGCCCCTGCGTCGGGGCAGTCGGGCAGCGCGCTCCGCAGGGTGTGCAGGGCGGGGTCGAGCAGATCGGTGTCGAGGGACCAGCGCAGGTTCTCGGCGGTGGCCAGCACCAGGGCGCGGCCGATCCCCGCCCGGACTTCCGGGTCCGCGGTGAGTTCGACCTGGCGGCGGACCACGCGGGCGGAGGCCATGGAGTCGGCGGGGCTGAAGTGGCCGGCGTGGTTGCCGTAGTGGTCGAGGACGTGGACGGCGACCCCGTTGCGGCTGAGCAGGGAGAGGGCGGAGGTGTTGATGTCGACGTGGTCGAAGGTGACCAGGTCGCGGATGTCGGTGATGGGGATGCGGACCGGGCTGCCGTCCGGGCGTTCGACGCGCACGCTGTTGTCCTCGCGGCGGATGCGGCAGGGTTCGGTGAGCCAGTAGGTGCGGCCTACGGCGGCCATCAGTCGTCTCCCCAGCAGTAGTCGCGGTAGGAGCAGCCCCGGCAGTCGGCCCGGCCGAGGCGGTCGGGTGGTTCGGGGGCGGCGAGGACGGTGCGGGCGCGGGCCTCGGACTCCTCGGCCCGGGTCCGGGCGGTGTCGTCCCAGGGGACGTCGACCGTCCGGCGGACGAGCGGGTAGTGCACGGTCCCGCCCCGCACGGCGACGCCTCGGCGTTCCAGCAGCAGGCAGTAGTGGCGGACCTGGGCGGTGTGGGCGGGGGACGGGGCGCGGGAGGACTTGGTCTCGTGGACCACGGCGCCCGTCGTGACCCAGTCGATCTTCGCCTCCCCGAGGTCGACGTCCCGGCGACGGGTGAACGTGGTGGCGTCCACCACTTCGCCGAAGGCGACCAGTTCACTGCGGTGTTCGGGGCGGTACCCCTGGCCGTACAGCCAGAGTTGGCGGGGGCAGTGGTGCAGGTACTTGATGTGCACACCGCCCACGGCGGCGGGGTCGGGGGGAGCCGTCACAGGATGGTCTCCGGTTCGTCGTCGGGGGGCGTCAGGCCCGTGGTCGGGTCGTACGGGGCGTTGGTCACCCGGAGGCCGAGGGTGCGGTCGAGGGTCACCCCGTACGTCGTCAACTGCCCGTACCGCAAGGGGATGAGGAGGCCGGTACCGCGCAGGGGGTGGCCCTCGGAGCCGGTGGTGAGGGCGCGGTACTCGTCGATGTCGTCCTGGTGGAGGACGTCGACTCCGTCGAAGTGTTCGCGCAGCCGGAGGTCGTAGCCGGTGCGGTCGTGGAACGGGTCGGTGAAGGTGAGGAAGGCGGCGGCGAAGTCGTCGCGGGCGCGGCGGGCGCGGTCGGCCCAGTCGGCTCCCCAGGGGGTGTCGTGGGCGAGGGACAGCAGGCGGTCGACGTCCTGTTCGCCGAGGGTGTCGGCGCCCTCGGCGAGCAGGGTGGTCAGCGCCAGCCAGGACGCTTCGACGGCCCCTTCCTCGTAGGGGCGGTGGCTGCCGGGGCGGTGGACGCGGAACTCGACGGCTCCTTCGGGGTGTCGACCGCGGCGGTTGACCCGGCCGGCGCGCTGGGCGACCGCTTCGACGGGGGCGTTCTCCACGGCTCCCCGGTCGAAGTCGAGGGCGAGGGAGACCTCCACGGTCTGGGTGGCGACGGTGAGGCCGCCACGGGCGCCGCGTTCGCCGGCCCGGCGTTCGGGGTGCCGGCGCAGGAGGGCCCGTTCCACGGCGTCGCGGTCCCGGTTCTTGAAGCGGGAGTGCAGCAGCAACGCCGGGTGCGGGTCCTCGGGGCGGGCCGCCGCGCGGGCGTCGGGGGCGAGTGCGGCGTACACGGCCCGGGCGGTGGCGACGGTGTTGGTGACGGCGAGGACGCTGTGGCCCCCGTGGAGCCAGGTCCGCAGCCGGTCCAGGGCGTCGGGGGAGGTGAGGGGTTCGGGGTCGAGGACGAGCCGGTGGCGCACCGGGCTGGTGCCCGGCGGCGCGCGGTGCAGGGCGACGGGGTGGGTCAGGCTCTCGCCGATGACCTCGATCAGTGGTGGGGCGAGCGTCGCGGACAGCACGGCGACCCTGCTGCCCAGCCGTTCCCACAGTCCCATCGCGGCGCACAGCCGGCCGAAGGTCTCGGGCTCGTAGGCGTGGAGTTCGTCCAGGACGAAGAGGGAGTTGGCCTGTTCGAGGAGGGCGGAGGAGTGGGCGGGGCCCGCGACGGCGGCGCGCAGCAGTTGGTGGGGGGTGGCGACCCGCAGCCGTTGGGCGAAGAGTCGCATGGCCCCGGCGCGGGCCCGGGCCTGTGCCGCTGTTGCCGCGGTGGCCTGGGCGGCACCGGCCGCCGGGGCGTCGGAAGGTGCGCCGGTGGGGCGGTCCGTCACGGCCTCCTGGAGGAGGGTGTGGGCGACGGTGCCGTGGAGGAGACCGATGTCGGGGGCGGTGTCCCCAGGGGCGGGGACGAGGTCGCGGGCCAGCCGGCGGCGGGCCGCGTTGAGCGATGCCCGGTACGGGAGGGTCCACACCAGTCGGGGCAGCCCGGGCAGTTCGGCGAGTTGGCGGGCTGCCCAGGCCAGTCCGGCTTCGGTCTTGCCGCTGCCGGTCGGGGCGACGAGCACCAGGTGCCCGGTGGTTTCCGCCGCGGCCAACTGGTGCGGGTGGGGCGGGAACGGGAGGCGGGTGAAGTAGTCGGCGGGGAGCGGGAGGTGGGTCTGGAGGTCGACGTGGGCGGAGCCGGCGTGGTCGGCGAGGGTGAGCGCCCCTTGGGCGAGGACGGCGAGCAGTCCCCGGTCCGGGGCGACCGGTCTGCGCCAGGCGTCGAGGAGGGTGGTGAGGAGCCGGCGGGCGCGTTCGGCCAGCGGAGTGCCGTCCTCGCGGGGCGGGTCGACGCACAGGGCGCCGGCGAGCCAGGCGGTCCACTCCCGGTGGAGCCCGCGGGTGACCTGGACCAGGTCGCCGTCCGGGCCGGGGGTGCGGGTGAAGGCGTGCCCCCAGTCGGTGCCGGAGGTGTAGAGGCGGGCCAGGCTCGGCCTGGTGCCGGCACCGTCCGGCGAGGAGTGCAGGGCCCGGTGGTGGGTGGCGACCAGGGTCGCGACGAGGAGCCGGTCTTCCTCGTCCCACTCCCCCGCCCGGGACATGAGGTCCACGTACGCCAGCGAGAGCACCTCGTGCCGTTCGCCCCAAGGGGTGCCGCCGGGCGGGAGTTGCCGTTGGAACCCTTCGGCGACCTTCCCGGCGTCGTGGAGGAGGGCGGCCCGGCGCACCCGGCTCCAGAAGGCGGGTTCGGCGGCGAGCACTCCGGCGTCGGCGATGCGGGCCTCGATCTGCCCGACCGCCCCGTGGACGGTGCGGGAGTGGGTGGTGAGGCGTTCGGGGTCCGATGCGGGGGTGGACTTCGCCCGGACCTCCGGGAGCCGTCGCCGCGGCGGGGTCCGGCCGCCACCGCCCGTCGCGGTGGCGGCCGGACCCTCGTTGCCGCCACCGCGTCCCGGGCCGCTGCTCACGGTTCCAGTAGCCACACGGCCTGCCCGGTCTCCGCGTCCCGGAGGGCGCCGTGCACCGTACGGGGGCCGGTGGGCGCGTCGCACCACAGGTAGTCGGCCCAGCGGTTGGTGAGCCGGTCGGGCGAGGTGCTCGCCGCCATGCGGTGCACCAGCGCGGAAGGCACCCGGTGGGCGCCGGCGGGCGCCACCGCGTGGTCCACGACGGCCCGTTCGGCAGGGTGTAGGACGGTCCGCACCGCGGGGCGCGGGTGGACCAGGTCCTGCGAGCGGCCCAACCGCAGCGGCCAGCGGGGCCGGCGCAGCGCCCGTGCTACGCGTTCCCCGTCCGGGCCGGGCAGCCACAGGGTGAGGTGGACACCGGTCAGGAAGGGGCGGTCCCGGATCGTCATGCCGCCCTTCCCGGCCCGGACCCGTCCGGACACGGCCGGGTTTCGGCCGTCCGCGGCCACCGGGTGGTAGGTCTCGGCGTCCACTCCGCTCCCCTCCGAGCCGGCCGTCATCCCGAAGGCCAACAGCTCGGCGGGGCGGCCGGTGGCCGCGGCCAACAGGCCCCGCACCGTGGATGGCGGGGGCAACGGCAGACCGCGGCTGATCCCCGGGAACAGCGGATCGCGGAAGGACGCGACGGGCGCCCGGAGTTCGACGCGCCACGCCGTCACCGGACCGCCGGACGGGTCCGGGGCCGGTGCGGCCGGCCGACCCGGGGCCGTCCGGGCGGGCGGGGGCGTCGCCGGCACGGGAATCACCGGGCCGGGTCGTCGAACCAGCCGTCGAGGCGACCCTCGCGCAGCTCGGCGCCGAGACCGCGCAGCACGGTCCTGGGGTGGTCGACCACGACGGTGCCGGCCGCGATCTCCTCGGCGCACGCCTTCTCGAAGTCGGCCCGCAGATCGTCCCGGAACCCGGGGCGCCAGCCGATGCGGACCGGCGCCTCCCACTCCCCCTCCCAGGCCGCGAGTTCCTGTCGCAGCACCTCGCCGCGGACCCGGAGCCCGACGCCCTCCTCCCCGTCCACGCAGTGGGCCAGCGGGTTGACGCCGCCCTTGAACGGCACCAGCACGATCAGCGCCGGCACTCGGTCCCCGTAGTGCAGGGCCTGCTTGGCGCCGCCGCTCAACTGGGCCAACGCCTCCAGCAGCAGCGCCGCCCGGTGACGGCGCTCCTCGACCGGCAACCGGAAGGCGGGCTGGTCGCGGAAGGTGGTCGCGGTCGCCCCGGCCCGGACCGCCTCGGCGACCCCGCGGGCCTGCTCCTCGGTGAGGTAGTTCGGCCGGCCGACCCCGGAGGCGTCCGGGAGGGTGAACGTCCCGATCCGCGGCACGTCCAGCAGGAACGGGGCCGCGAGGTCCGCGGTGTAGAACTCGTGGCCGTGCAGCACCGGCTCGGTGACGCCCCGGGCCATGACCCCGAAGTCCTCGACCGGGTGCACCGGTTCCACCGACATCAGGGTGCCCAGCATGAAGGGACTGTCCCGCAGGGTGGTGCCGGCATCGTCCTTCTTGGCGCCGGCCCGCATGTACCCGAACAGGTCGTCATCCACGTAACGGATCGGATCGGCTTCGGTGTTGGCCTTCTGTGCCTTGTTCTGCGCCTTGCCGACCCTGGTCACCGGAGAGGGCACCGCACCCAGCTCCACCAGCCCGTCCCGGAGCCAGCGGCGTGCCGCCTGCGCCGAGACGTACGGATACCGCCGGCCCCTGACCCGGGCGAACTTCACCCGGGTCGTGGTGTCCTCGCCCCTGCCGTTGTTGGGTGCGCCCGCCTCGATCGCGAGCACCATCTTGCCGGCCAGATAGGCCACTACGCCGCCCCGTTCTCGTCGTGTTCGTCGTCGTATCCGGCCGGGTCCTCGACGTCGAGGATCGGCCGTGCCAGCAGCGCGTCGGTGCGCTCCTGCTCCTCCGGGTCCACCGGGCTCTCGTTCACCGCCACCCCGCGCGCCTGGAGCTCCTGCACCACCGCCGCCGACAGCAGCATGCGCAGTTCCCAGGCCCGGGGCCGCTTCTGGAGCAGGGGCGCCCAGTCCTCGGGACCGCCCGGCGCCCGCCGCCCGTCCAGGAGCAGGCGGTGCTGCGCCTGCATCAGCAACCGGCCCAGGCGGTAGTCGTTCAAGGCGGCGTTGCGGTACTCGGCGAACCGGCCGCGGGGGCTGCCGCTCCCGTGCTCGATCCACTCCACGAGCAGCGTCGTGACGGGCGTGAGGTCGGGTTCCATCCCCAGGATCTCCTCGGCGTAGACGTGCGCGAGCCGGCTCAGCGCGGCGCGGTCCGTCGCGCTGCGGCGCCGGTCCGGCTCGACGATCAGGCGGTGGACCGCGGCCAGGAACGCGCCGCTCCGGCCGTCCTCGGTCTCGAACAGGAGCCGGGCCGCCTCCGCCGCGCCCCGGGCCGTGACCGCGCCGGACCGGTCCACCCGGGTGAGCGCGATCTCCAGCAGGCGCCAACCCCGGCGGGGGACCGCGTTGCCGTCCACCACGGACAGGAACGCGGGCACCGCCCGACGGGTCCGGGTCACCCTGAGCCACGGATCCTGGTTGTCGTTCTTGAAGCTCCACAGGGTGGACGCGGCGAAGCCGGCGTCCCGGACCGCCCGGAGCGCCCGCAGGGTCACCAGTTCCGGGCGGTCACCGGCGGTGGACCGGTCCCCGAAGCCCAGTTGCCGCACCCGGTGCGCCCGCAACACGTTCCCCGTCACGAACTCACGTTCGACCCCCTCGTCCTCGCAGGACAGCACCGTCGCGGAGCCGGCGGTCACGTGCGCCCCGTACGGCAGCGCCCACATCGCGATCCGGCACCCCCGGCACACCGGCCACCCGGGCACCCCCGGCGGCAGGGTGTTCAGGGCGCGGTCGGTGTCGTAGAGGGGCAGCTTCGACTTCGTCCATAAGACGGCGGTGGACGTCCCGCAGAACGTGCAGGGCCGGACGGTGCCGGGGCGCCGGGAGTGATCGGGCAGCGCCCCCGGGACCTGCGCGGGCTCGTCCCGCCGGAACAGCGCCTCGATGTCCGGCCGCAGCGCCTCCGGGTCCTTCGACCGCTTGCTGTGGGTGGCCTTGGCGTTCGGATACAGCGCGAACAGGACCTTCCACCAGTCGTACGGGACGGCGTCCTTGGCGGCGGTCGCTGCGATGAGCACGTCCGCGACGATCCGGGCGGCGACGGCGTCCAGGTCCTCGTCCGTGACCCCCTCGGGCCGCGCCCGCCCCGCGAGGGCGGCCACCGCCCGGGCGCCCGCCCGCTGGAGCGGGTGGCCGGTGGGGGATAACGGGGACCCGTCGGTGTCTACTTGATCCATCCGAAACCCTGCATGGTGTCCAGCCCGAGGCCCCAGGACCGCAGGGCGTCCACGAACCGTCCGTCCGCGTCCATCGACACCCGCACCAGCGCACCGATCCGCGGCGCTCCCCGCACGGTGAACTTGCGCCGGGGCCCCGCCTCCAGCACCCGCACCCCGGTCGGCGCGGGCAGTCCGAGGACGCTGGCCTTGTGGGCGAGGTTGTGCCGGAGCCGATCGAGGTACGGCTCGTCCTCGGGCAGCAGGTACCCGTTCTCGCCCTTCACGATCACGGGCGTGAGCGTCGCCAGCTCGACCGGCCCGGAGGGCGAGGGCCTCGCCACGTCCAGTGCCACGCCCCGGACCCGCAGCCGAGCCGCACCCCAGCGGATCTCGGTGCGCTTGGACAGGGACGAGACCAGCGCCGCCGCCAGTTCGGGCGCGGGCGACCCGAACCACACCGAGCCGTCCGCCGACGTCGTGTACACGCCCTTCACCCGCCGCGCGCCCCGGAACTGGGGGCTCGTCATGCCCAGCGGCTTGAGCGACTGCCCGTTCCACCCCTCGTCGTGCAACCTCCGCGCGAGGTCCGCGTCATGGCTGCTGAGCAGCCCGTACACCACGCCCCGGGCCGGTCCGTGCACATCGCTCCACGACAACGACCGCACGTCCGCCTCGACGTCAACCCTGACCCGCATGCTCCCCCAACCCCGCTACGGGGCCCCTCTTCTCGATCCGGTTCACCACGACGGACGGCACGGCACCCGGCGCCTGACGCGGGGCGGCGGCCCGCCGTCGCTACTCTCTGTGGGCTCACCCTAACGACGACCTGGTGTTCGGGGGCAATTTCCCACGAAGTCCGATGTGGGACGCCTTGGGTCTGATAGGGGGCGTCGGACCGGTTGGGTGGGGAGTGACCGGTGGAGCGCCGTGGAAACCCGTAGGTCCCGCCCTGCCCCGAATGACATCCTGAGCCCCATGAAGCACGAGCACACCACCGCCCCGCAGATCACCGTGGAAGTCGCCCCCGAGCTGGGGCTCTTCGTGCCGCACGGGCGACGTGGCGGGCCCACCGCGCTGCGGGTCGACGGAAGGTCCAGCCTCGGGCACGTGGTCGAGTCCTTGGGCGTGCCGTTGACCGAGGTGGGCGGGGTGGACGTGCACGGTCGGCCGGCGCCGTTCGGGTACGTGCCGGTGGACGGGGACGTGGTGCGGGTGGGGGCGGTGGTGCGTCCCCAGCGGGTGCCGGGAGCCCCGTTGCGGTTCCTGCTGGACGTGCACCTGGGGACCTTGGCGCGGCGGATGCGGGTGCTCGGGATCGACACCGCCTACGAGGCGGTGGACATCGGTGACCCGGCGCTGGCCGCCCGGTCGGCCGCGGAGCGACGCGTCATGCTCAGCCGGGACCGGGGGCTGCTGCGACGGCGGGAGCTGTGGGCGGGGGCGTACGTCTACAGCGACCGGCCGGAGGCGCAACTGCGCGACGTGTTGGGGCGGTTCGCGCCCGAGCTGCGGCCCTGGACGCGCTGCACCGCGTGCAACGGGACCCTGGTGACGGCGACCGGGGACGAGGTGGCCGACCGGATCGAGGACGGTACCCGGCGCACCTACGACGTGTTCGCGCGGTGCACCGCGTGCGAGGGGGTGTACTGGCGCGGCGCCCACCACGACCAGCTGGAGCGGATGGTGGCGGACGCCGTCGAGGAGTTCGGCCCCGTGACCCCGTAGCCCCGCAGCGCCGTGGCCGCTGCGTTCCCCCGGCCCGTCGGTCAGCGGCGGCCGCGCCGCAGGTCGCCCTTGCCGCAGGCGGTGCCGTCGCCGTCGGGGTCGAGGCGTTGCGGGTCGGACTCGCCGTTGACCCTCAGGGGGCCGTAGTCGTGCCGGGCGAGCCAGGTGCAGCGGGCCGCGGTGGTCGCCTTGACGCCGGGCGGGTAGTCGGTCGGGACGCAGACCCCGGCGGCGCCGTAGTGGCGGTCGCAGCCGGAGAGGGTCGGGCTGACCTGCTGGGATGCGCGCTCCTCCAACGGCGCCCTCGGTTCGGCGGCCGGGGCGCCCGCGAAGTCGTGCACGTGCGGGGCCGGCGCCTTCGCACCCTCCGGTGCGGCGGTCGGCGCCCCGCCGTGGTGGGCGTGGGACCCACCGGGGTCGGCGGTGGTGGGGCTCAGGGCGGCGGGGCCGTCGACGCGGACCCACTTGGCGACGGAGGGCACGCCGGCCGCGTCGGTGGCGAAGAGCATGTACCAGCCGGGCGGGGCGATGTTGGGGTTGCTGGTGACGTTGAGGTCGATGGTGTTCCCGTTGACGGTGAGGGGCAGGTCGACGAAGCGCTGGTTGGGGTCCGAGGAGTGGGTGACGGCCGAGGGGCGGATGAGCTGGGCCTTGACGATCGGGCGGTCCACGGTGATCCGCTGGGTGGAGCCGTACTGCCACTCGGTGCGGTGGAGGGAGGTGATCGTCGGGCGGGGGCCCTTCAGCAGGTAGGGCGGGGTGTAGACGGAGACGTGGTGGTTCCAGGTGTTGCTGCCCGGGTTGTCGCCGGTGGACATCACCCGGCCGTCCGGGAGCAGGAACGAGGTGGAGTGGTAGCCGCGGGGCTCGGGGTCGGTGGCGACCTTGTCGAAGGTGCGCGTGACGGGGTCGAAGAGGGAGGAGGAGAAGACCGGATCGGCACGGTTGTGCAGGGCGCCGCCGGTCTCCAGCACCTTGCCGTCCGGCAGCAGGACGGCGGAGACGTACATCTTGCCCTCGTCGCCGGACTGCGGGACCGGGCCGGCGCCGCGGTCGACGGTGCCCTGCGGGATCGGCGGGCCGGCGGTGTAGCGGGGGCTCGGGTCCTTGAGGTCGATGACGTCGGTGAGGCGGTTGGCGTCGGGGTTGGTCTCGATGTTGCCGCCGCCGAGGGTGAGCACCTTCTGGTCCTGGGCCGGGGGCAGCAGCACGCTGGCCGACTGGTCGCGCTCGTCCTTGCGCTGGAGTCCGGGCACGTCGGTGACGGTGTTGGCCTCGTAGTCGTAGAGGGAGGCGCCGGTGCCGGGGGTGCCGTTGCCGAAGACGTGGCTGCCGGAGTAGAAGAGGCGGCCGTCCTGCAACAGGAGCATGGCCGGGTAGAGGCCCCAGTAGCTCCAGGTCTGGTTGACCCGGTTCGTGGGCAGCCAGCGGTTCTCGGCGGCGGACCAGCGGTCGGCGGTGACCGAGCCGGTGGAGTCCTCGCGCAGGCCGCCGAAGGAGAGCACGTCGCCGTTGCCCATGAGGGTGGCGGAGGGGTACCAGTGGCCGTCGTTCATGCTGCTGGTGGTCTTGGTGTACGTCTCGGTGTCCGGGTCGAAGAGGTACGAGTCGCGGTACCCCTTGTAGCCGTGGGAGCCGTCGGCGGCGGGGTAGGCGAGGTTGCCTCCCATCACCAGGACCTTCCCGTCCCGGAGTTGGACGTGGCCGCCGCAGAACATGTCCTTCGGGGTGGGGACGATCCGGTAGGAGCCGTTCGCGGGGTCGTAGATCGCGGAGGTGAAGGTGCCCGCGGCGAAGGCCCCCTCGCTGTTGCCGGAGCCGGCGATCAGCAGCACCTTGCCGTTGTGGAGGACGACGGCGTGCGAGGAGCGGACGGGGTTCTCGGTGGGCAGCACGTCCCAGCGTCCGTCCCGGCACTCCACGGCGGAGGCGCCGGTGCAGGTGGGGTCGGGCGGTTCGACGGCGACGGCGTGCATGGCGTAGTCGTCGGTGGTGACCGAGCCGACCCCGTACACGGAGACGCCCCAGGTGATCTGGTCGGTGCCGGGCGGGATCGGCGGGGTGCGCACCTCGACCTGCTGGTAGTCGGGGGCGACGGGCAGGGTGCGCAGGTCCGTCCAGTACTGCCAGCCGCCGGTGGTGTCGCGGCGGAAGAGGGTGACGGCGGCGTCCGGGGTGGTCGACTTGTACCAGAAGCCCAGGTCGTACTGGGTGCCCGGCTGCACCCGCGGGGCGCAGGTCGGGTTCTCGGTGAGCATGGCCTTGCGGTCGCCGCTGACCCGGCGGGTCAGGGCGACCTTCATGGCGGCGGTGCCGGTCCGGGCGTCGGCGACCGTCTCGTAGCTGACGTCGTTGTCGCCCCAGCCGGCCCGGGACCAGCAGTGGGGCATGGCGGCGGCGCCGGGGCCGGGGGTCTCGAAGCCGGGGTTGCTGAGCAGGTTGGCGGCGGTCGCGGTCTGCGGGGTGGCGAGCAGCCCTCCGGCGACCAGGGCGGTCACGCCGAGGAGGGCGGTTCTTCGCCGTGCGGTGGCGCGGGTGGGGGCTGCGGAGCGGGCGCGCCGCGGGACGAGGGTCATGCGGTACTCCTCAACGGTTGCGGCTGCGGCCCTCGGGGTGGCGAGCGGCGTCGGTCGACCGTCCGACCCGGTGGCCGCACGGTCGGCGCGGGTCATTCCCGGCCCCCCGTGACCTCGCGGATCTCCACCCGTGCGGCGCCCTCGCCGAAGGTGACGACGGGACGGGAGTGGTCGAGGGCCGCCTTGACGGTGGGCAGGTCGACCGCGTCGCGGCGGACGGTGCGGGAGGAGACGACGTAGTCGACGTCGCGCCAGCCGCGGGGCAGGGTCCGGGCGACCTCGGGGTCGAGGTCGGCCTTGTAGAACCAGATGGCGCCGTCGCCGGGGCGGTACCCGGCGTGCACGAGGTCCAGCCAGAGGGCGTCGTCGGTGAGGACCCGGGTGCGGGCGGGGTCGGGCACCTCGCGGGCCATCCAGGCGGCGGCCTGCCGGTGCGGGGCGCTCTCGTCGGCGGCGAGGGCGTCCCGGTTGGCGTCGTACCAGCGGGGCACGGTGTGGGCCGCGGCGGCGAGCGCGAGCGCGGTGAGGAGCCCGATGCGCGCCCCGCGGAGCAGGCGGGACTCCTCGGGGCGGCGCCGGCGGCGGAGCAGGGCATGGCTGACGCTGGCCGCGGCGCCGGCGAGGACGAGGGCGAGGAAGGGGAGGGCCTGGACCACGTACATGGCCGGCAGGTAGCCGTCGGGGCGCATCGCCACGAGGGCGAGGAGGGCGACGGTGACGGCGGGCCCGGCCAGCGCGCGGGCGGTGACCGACCAGCGGTAGGCGGCGAGCAGCACGAGGGCGGCGGCGAGTCCGCCCAGCGGCAGGACCCGGTCGTAGTACAGCCAGTCCTGGAGGACCTGGTGGGCGGCGGAGGAGGGGTCGAGGATGAACCCCGAGCCGGGGCGGCTCATCTGGTAGGCGGCGCCGTCCCACAGGGACACGTGGTCGTCGCCGGGCAGGAGCTCGCCCTTGAGGACGGCGAACAGGGGGTAGGTGAAGCCGACCAGGGCGCAGGAGGTGATGGCCCCGGTGAAGGCGAACTTGCGCGTGTCACGGTGGCTGAAGCGCCACATGGTGAACAACAGCGCGGGCAGCACCAGCAGCATCGTCTCCTTGCTGAGGACGCCGATCGCGGCGGCGATCCCGGCGGCGAAGTGGTGCCACAGGTGGCGGTGGGGCGAGGCCGCGAGACAGAACGCGAGGAGCATCCAGAGCACGGCGATGTTGTCGAGGAAGATCTGCCGTTGGAGGTTGACGGCCAGCGGGGAGAGTCCGAACAGCGCCGTGGCCAGCGCGGCGGACCAGCGCGGCAGCCACAGGCGGCGGGCGAGGACGTAGACCAGGACGGCGCTGATCGCGACGATCACCAGCATGGCCAGCCGCATGGTGCCCACGGTCATCGTCTCCGGGGCGAGTTGGGCGGGCAGCCAGGTCAGGGCGGCGAGTTGGAGCCAGCCCACGGGCGGGTGGTCGTACCAGTAGGTGTAGTGGGCGAGCCCCTCCCCCTGTTGGACGGCCCATGCCTGGGCGAGGTAGGTGCCCTCGTCGTCGCTGAAGGTGGGGTAGGCGCCGATGTTCCAGCCCTGGACGGCGACGATCACGGCCACCAGGGCGGTGCAGAGCGCCAGGTCCACGGGGGAGGTGCGGAACCGGACGACGGGCCGGCGGGTGAGGGCGGGGCGGCGGGCGGCACGGGGGCGTCGCGCGGGGACGGGAGGGGCGTCCGCCGCGGGGAGGGTGGCTCTCACGCGGGGGCGTCCTCTCGGAGGTCTGCGGGGCGGGCGCCCGATCCGGCGGCGGCCGGGGCGGTGGCGGCCGGGGCGGTGGCGAGGTGGGCGCCGGTGTGACTGGTCAACTCCCAGTCGTGTCGTCCGCGTTGTTCGCGCCACACGGCGCGGATCGCGGCGCCGGCGAGCAGCACCTGGTAGAAGGGTCCGCCGAGCACCAGCTTCCCGTAGTGGGCGAGGCGGACCCGTAGTCCGTACTGCTTGCCGAAGTCGTGCAGTCCGACCACTTCGAACACGAAGGTCATCACGGCGGTGACGGCGGGCAGGAAGGTGACGAAGGCGACGGCCACGGGGACGTCGAGGAGGAGGGCCACGACCACGTTGAGGGGGATGACCACCCCGGTGAACGCCTGGAGGAAGGGGGTCATCAGGGTGTAGCGGGCGAGCAGCCGCTGTCCCGCGGTGGGCAGCCGCTTCCAGTCCTTCTTGCGGTACACCTGGAGGAAGCCCTGGTTCCAGCGGGTGCGCTGCTTCAACAGGGACAGCAGGCTGCCGGGGGTCTCCTCGCGGGTGACCATGTCGGAGTCGTAGGCGACGACGACCTTCTTGCCGACGCTGGACAGCCGGACCCCGAGGTCGCAGTCCTCGGCCAGGCACTGCGGGTCCCAGCCGTCGGCCTCGCGCAGCACCTCGGTGCGGACGAAGACGGTGTTGCCGCCGAGTGGGATGAATCCTTTCTGCGCATGCAGGTGCAGTCGGGAGCGGAACCAGAAGAAGTACTCCAGGCAGTTGCGCAGGCTGTACCAGCTGGAGTGGAAGTTGATGAGTTGCACCCCGCCCTGGACGACGTCGGCGCCGGTGGAGCGGAAGGCGTGGTCGACGTGGGCGAGCAGCGCGGGGTGGACCTGGTCCTCGGCGTCGAAGACCCCGACGACCTCGCCCCGGCAGTGCGGGAGGGCGGTGTTGAGGGCCTTGGGCTTGTTCTTGGCCTCGTGGGTGTCGACGACGACCCTGACCCGCCGGTCACGGGACTCGGCGAGCCGGGCGACCTCGGCGGTCTCCGGGTCGTCGTGGCCCACGATGACGATGACCTCGAAGTCCGGGTGCGTGGACTCCAGCAGCCGTCGGACGGTGTGGTCGAGGACGGCCTGCTCGTGGCGGGCCGGCAGCAGCAGCGAGAACGACAGGGCGCCGCCGCCCTCCGGGCTGGCGAAGCGGGTCGAGGCCAGCACCTCGGGGGTGCGCCAGGCGTGCATCTGCCACCAGAGCGTGAACGCCGCCATCCAGAACAGCGCCAGCGACACCGCGGCGACGAAGACCGACGTGAGCAACCAGATCCCCCCATGGACCCCGCCGGCGCACGACACCTCGTCGCGCCCCCCACCGACAGGGAGAGATTAGGAGCATCAGCGGACGTCAGGTCACTCGGTCGATAAATGGCCTGTTTCGCATAGCGGGGCTCTGTATGGCGATCTTTCGGGCACGGAAGCGTTCGTTCCGGGTCATTCTCCGAAAGAAAACGCACCCGTAACCCGCCGTTCGGCGGGTTACGGGTGCGTCATCATGATCGCTCAAGTTGTCTTGATATCAGCCCCGTTGGCGTCTCCTTCGCGGCCGCCTTCGACATCGACCCGCACCCCGAGGGCCGTCCGCAGCCGCTCCAGGTCCGTGGTCGGGGCGTCGCAGGTGAAGTTCCGGCAGACGTAGGCGGTGGTCCGTCCGCCCTGCGGCGAACGGTCCGCGAGCAACGGGAGTTCCACCCCCGAGCCGCCGTCCCCACCCTCCGCCCCGGCGTCCCGTCGTGCCGGAGCACCCACCGCGACGACCGCCCCGGGCGCGGTGCCGAGCAGCGCCGCCCGGTGGAAGGTCCGCCGCACCGGGTCGTCGTCCGCCCCGACCACCGCCACCTCGCGCGGCCCGTCCAGTGCCGCCTCGGTGACGGCGAGCCCCCAGCCGATGAACCGGGGCACCCGCGCCCCCAGGGCCGCGACCACCCCGAGGGCGCGCTCGGCCGCCTCCCGGTGCGGCGCGGACCCCGTCTGCGCCGCGTACGACAGCAGCGCCCCGGCCGCGGCCGTCCAGCCGGACGGAGCGGCGTTGTCGGTGGGGTCCTGGGGGCGCCGGATCAATCGCTCGGCGTCCGAGGCGGTGTCGTACAACGAACCGTCCCCGTCGGCGAACCGCACCAGCACGTGGTCCAGCAACAACCCCGCGAAATCCAGCCACACCCCCTCCCCGGTCACCGACGCCAGCGCGAGGAAGCCCTCCGCCACGTCCCCGTAGTCCTCCAGCACGCCGGCGTTCGCGCCGGCGTGACCGTCCCGGGAGGTACGGCTGAGCCGGGCCGCACCATCGAGGTGCACCCGCACCAACAGATCGGCCGCGCACACCGCGGCCTCGACCAGGTCGGACCGGTCCGCGTACGCGCCGACCTCCGCCAGCGCGGCGATCGCCAACCCGTTCCAGGCCGCCACCACCTTGTCGTCCCGCTCCGGCGCGGGCCGCCCGGCCCGGGCGGCGAACAACCGCTCCCGCACCGAAGCCACCCGATCGGCGTCGAACACCCCTTCGTCCTGCGGAAGTTGCAGCACCGAAACGCCGGCACCGCCCTCCGGGAAGGTGCCCTCCTCGCTCACCCCATAGTGGGCGGCGGCCAGTTCGGCGTCCCGCTCCCCGAGCACCTCCCGCAGCTGCTCCCGGGTCCACACGTAGTAGGCCCCCTCGTGGGAACGGCCGTCGGGACCGATGCTGTCGGCGTCCAGCGCGGACGCGAACGCCCCCTGTTCGGTGCGCAGTTCCCGCACCATGAACTCGGCGGTCTCCACCGCGACCCGGAGTGCGGACCGCGAACCGGTGGCCCGCCACAGGTGCGCGTACACCCGGCACAACAGGGCGTTGTCGTACAGCATCTTCTCGAAGTGGGGCACCACCCACTCCCGGTCCACCGCGTAGCGCGCGAACCCGCCGCCCAGTTGGTCGTAGATCCCGCCCCGGGCCATCCGCTCACAGGTGTCCACGACCATCTGGAGGGCGCCCTCGGACCCCGTTCGGGCGTGGTGGCGCAGCAGGAACTCCAGCACCATGGACGGCGGGAACTTGGGCGCCCCGCCGAAGCCCCCGTACCGGGCGTCGTACTCCCGGGTCAGCTCCAGCAGCGCCCGGGCCGGCACCTCCTCCCCCGGCAGGACGCCCGCCCCGTGCCCCAACCGGCGCTCCCCGAGGTCCCGGGTGATCCTCGCGGCGACCTCCCCGACCTCGCCCCGGCGCTCCCGCCACGCCTGTTCGACCCCCGCCAGCACCTGCCGGAACGAGGGCGTCCCGTGCCGGGGCTCGGGCGGGAAGTACGTCCCGAAGTAGAACGGCTCCGCATCCGGCGTCAGGAACACCGTCATCGGCCAGCCGCCCTGCCCGGTCGCCGCCTGCACCGCCTCCATGTACACCGCGTCGACGTCCGGCCGCTCCTCGCGGTCGACCTTCACGCTCACGAAGTGCTCGTTGAGGACAGCCGCGGTGGCCTCGTCCTCGAACGACTCGTGCGCCATGACGTGGCACCAGTGAATTCGTAGAAGCATAAGTGGCAGGACGCATAGCCCACACTCAAGAGAATGGGCACGTCCCGCCGCTTGGCTTCTTCCATCGCCTCCTCTCCCCATGGCCACCAGTCCACTGGATTGGAGGCGTGCTGGAGGAGGTAGGGCGACTGTTCGTTTGACAGTCGGTTCATACCGGCATCGTCGCACGATCCGGCTACCGCCAGCGGTTCGACCTCGCCGGGGCACGGCCCGAAGAGCAGGCCGGGGGCGTCGGGTCAGTGCACGGGCAGGAGGAGGCGGAAGGTGCATCCGGCTCCGGGACGGGTGTCGAGTTCGAGGCGGCCCCGGTGGGCCTCGGCGATCGCGGAGGCGATCGCGAGGCCGAGGCCGCTGCCGGGCTCGCCGGCGTCCGAGGGGGCGGCACGGTAGAAGCGGTCGAAGACGTGGCGGGCGTCTTCGCAGCTGAGCCCGGGGCCGGTGTCGGCCACCTCCACCACGGCGACCTGGGTGCCGGGCGGCAGGGCGGGGGCGGCGCTGGTGCGTCCGAGCCGGTCGAGGCCGCCCGTGGCGGCGCTCGTACGGATCGTGCCGACGCGTACGCGGATGCGTGCGGAGGCCGGGGTGTGGGTGCAGGCGTTGGTCAGCAGGTTGGTCACGACCTGGGCGAGCTGGTCGGCGTCGCCGACGGTCTCGACGACGTCCAGTTCCCGGCCGCTGATGTCGGCCTCGCCGTCGGGGAGCGGTTCCAGGGCGATCGTCCGGCCGGGGCGGCGTACGGCGGTACTGGTGATGCCGTCGGCGGCCAGGGAGAGCAGGTCCACGGGTTCCGGATGGGGGCCGGGGGCGTGGCCGAGTTTGGCGAGCAGGAAGAGGTCGTCCACGAGGCGGCTCATGCGGTCGGCGTTGGCGGCGATCAGCGTGTGGGCTTCGCCGCGGCGTCCGGCGGGCATGTGGGGGTCGTCGCACAGCAGTTCGGCGAATCCCTGGATGACGGTGAGCGGGGTGCGCAGTTCGTGTCCGGCGTCGGCCATGAACCGGCGCATCTGCCGCTCGGAGGCGGCGGTACAGTGCAGGGCGGTGCGCAGCCGGTCGAGCATGGTGTTCAGGGCCTGTCCCAGCCGTCCGACCTCGGTGGTGGGGTCGGGGTCAGGCACGCGGAGGTCCAGGGCCCCGTCGGTGATCTGCTGGGCGGTGCCCTCGACGCGGGAGAGGGGCCGCAGGCCCAGACGTACGGCGGCGTTGCCGAGCAGGGCGACCCCGGCGGCGACGATCACGACGAGGAACGCGCTGAACCACAGCAGCTTGGTGGTCGCACCGTCGACGGTGTCCAGGGGCAGGGCGACCACCGCCCTCATGCGGTCGGGTCCGGAGTCGGCCATCACGCGCCAGCTGCCGTCGCCCGTCGCGGCGGAAACGGTGGTGGGCACGCCATCGCCGAGGTTCAACCGGGCCGCTGCGGCGGGAAGTCGTGGTCCGCGGTCGTCGTCGCGGCCCAGCGAGTCGTCGATCAGGCGGCCGTCGGAGTCGTAGAGGTAGACGCGGTAGTCCGAGGGCAGGACGTCGTCGTTCCTGGGACCGCGCAGCCGGCCGTCGTCGGCGATGTCCTCGTACATGCGGCGGGGCGGTCTGAAGTCGGCGAGCTGGTCGTCGACCTGGTCGGTGAGCCAGGAGCGCAGCACGGTCAGTCCGGCGGTCTGGCACAGCAGTACGGCACAGGTCGCCAGGACGGTGGCGATGAGCACGAGCCGGGTGCGCAGCGAGCGCGGCGCTCTCAGGCCGGCCTTCACGGGCGGGGTGTTCCGGTGCCGGGGGTGCCGTCGTCGGGCAGGCGCAGGCAGTAGCCGACGCCGCGGACGGTGTGGATCAGGGCGGGTGGGGCGGCGTCGATCTTGCGGCGCAGGTACTTGATGTAGGTGTCGACGATCCGCGTGTCGCCGGCGAAATCGTACTGCCACACCTCCTGGAGGATCTCGCCCTTGCCGAGCACCCGGCCGGCCTGTGACATCAGGCAGGTCAGGAGCCGGAATTCCGTCGGTGACAGTTTCAGCGGTCGGTCGGCGCGGTGTGCGGTGTGGGCCTCGGTGTCCAGGACGAGGTCGTCGTAGCGCAGGGGCGGGCGGGGGCGGGCGTCCAGGGTCGGGGCGGAGGTGCCGGTACGGCGCAGGATCGCGCGGATGCGCAGCAGTACCTCCTGGACGTGAAAGGGTTTGGTGACGTAGTCGTCGCCGCCGGCGCTGAGGCCGATGATGCGGTCCTCGGCGTCGGTGCGCGCGGTGAGGAACAGCACCGGGGTGTACTGGCCCTGGGCGCGCAGCTGCCGGGTCAGGTCGAAGCCGTCGGCGTCGGGCAGCATCACGTCCATGACGATCAGGTCGGGTTGGCTGTCGCCCGCCTTGACCATGGCCTCCTGGCCGGTGACGGCCGCGACGACGGAGTGTCCGGCGGCGTGCAGGGCGGAGGTGAGGAGCGTACGGATGCTGGGGTCGTCCTCGACCACGAGGATGGTGGACCGGGCAGGGGCGGGGCGGGGCATGTGCGGCTCGCTGGGGTAGAGGACGGTGCGCGCGAGGGTAGCGGCACCGGCTGTGAGAGGCGGCCGGGGCCCGGGGCGGGGGTGGCCGCCCCGGGCCCCGGCGTCATCCGTTGACCTGCTCGTTCTTCGCGAGCGCCGCGGTGCGCTCGGTCACCGTGGTGCGCAGCTTCTCCACGGCCGTGTCCAGTTCCTTCGAGGACCCGGCCGCCTCGCGGGCCTGCTCCGCGATGGTGTTCAGGGCCTCGACCGCCGTATCGGAGGCGAAGGTCTTCGCGTAGACCTCCTTGTACGCCGCCTTGTAGAGCGCGTCGAACGCGTCGGACTCCAGGAACCGGTCCTTGAGGGCGTTGCCGCCCATCGAACCGCCCCGGCCGCCGGGCTCGCCGTTGCCGCCCCCGGGCATTCCCTCGGGCGGTTCCATCCCCTCCCCCAGCTCCGGCGTTCCTTCCGGCATGTCGGGCATTCCTTCGGGCAGGCCCCCTTCCGGTTGGCCGGGACCGCCTTCGCCGTTCTGCTGCCCCTCTCCGCCCCGTCCACGGCCGCCGCCCATGCCCCCCATGCCGACCTTGTCGTCCGGGCCGGCGGCGGTGTCGCCGGAGAAGGTGAGGTTGTAGTCCCAGCCCAGGACGGAGAACTTCTTGGTGTCCAGGTCGTACCAGAGCATGTAGTTCTTGCCGGGGCCGGAGATGTCGTCGAAGTTGAGCAGCAGGTTCTGCGTGGCGATGTACGCGGCGAGCGAGTCGACGTCGACGTACTCGTGCAGTTCCTGCTCGAACTCCTTGTCCGAGGCTTCGTCCGCCCACTTGATCAGCTTCATGACCGGGCTCAGGTCCTGGCTGCCCACCTTGTTGAGCTGGCGGAAGGAGGTCTCGTACTCGGACGGGTCGTCCCCGCGGTAGGCGAAGCTCCCGCCGGCCCGGGCCTTGTACAGGACTCCGTTGCCGTCGCCGACGGCCTCGGCGTACTCGGTGTCCGGGTTGTCGACCATCAGACGGGACACCGCGGGCCGGTCGTTCACCCGCACCGAGGTGAAGCTGTACGCCTCGGCGGGCTGCCCGGACGCCTCGGTGAGGGACAGCGACAGTGCCTCGTTCAGCGGCATCTGTTCGTTCACGCCGGGGCGCAGGGAGATCTCCCGCTCGCCCTGGTAGGCGCGTCCCTCGATGTACTCGTCGATCTTGATCAGCCAGGGCAGTTCCTCGGGCTTCTTCGCGGACAGGTCGTACTGCACCATCCCGCCCGGCCCTCCGCCGGCCGCTCCCGGGCCCCCACCGGCGGCGGCTCCCGTACCGCGCGCTCCCCGGTCGGCGGCGGGCGGGTCACCGGCACGGCCGGGCAGGTTCCGGCCGCCACCGGGCATGCCCTTGCCGTCGCCCCGCAGGGACATCAAGGTGGAGTTCCCCTTGAGACGGATTCCGACGTCCTCCAGATGGACGCCGTCGATCGTCAGGTCGGCCGCGATGTAGTCCTTCGTCCCCTCGTCCTCGAACTCCTTCATCATCTTGTCGAAGTCGGTCTGCTGGTAGGTGAGCTGGATCGAGTGGGCCACCGTCGCGTCGTAGAGGCCGACGGTGCCCTCGACGTCCTGGGTGATGGTGTCGGCCTCCACCCGCGAGGAGGAGGTCACGTACGGCGACACGCGGGCGTCGCCGAAGAAGTAGGTCGCCACCGCGAGGCCGGCGCACAGCGCTCCGGCCGGCTTCCAGTGGTGGCGCAGCCGTACCGGCAGCCGGTCCTTCAGCCGCCGCCTGCGCACCGGTACCGCCACCGCGTCCCGCTCGTCGCCGGGCATCACAGGTCCGTGGTGTCGTAACCGGTCAGGACCGTCACCCGCTGCCCGGACGTACGTTCCTGGAGCGCCGACACCAGGTCGCCGGGCTCGGTGCCCTTCTTCATCCGCACGGTGTAGAACACCTCGGTCAGAGCCCCACCGCGGATGGTCTCGGTGCTCACCAGCTCGTACTCGCTGGTGTACTTGATCAGGACGTCGCTGATCGCCGGGCCGTAGTCCTCGCCCGTGGGCACCTGGACCTTGACGACCTGCCGCTGCACGTCGAGGGCGAACCAGTTGAACTTGAACATGATCAGGATGACGACGCAGATCGTCACGGCGCCGGCCACGGCCAGCGTGTAGAAGCGGGCACCGCAGGCCATGCCGATGGCCATGGCCAGGAAGATGAAGCCGACGTCCCGTGTCTCCTTGATGGCGTTACGGAACCGGACCACCGACAACGCGCCCATCAGGGTGAACGCCCGTGCCAGGTTGGATCCGACGATCAGCATGATGAGCGCGACGATCATGCCGACGATCACGAGGGTCTGGACATAGGACTGGCTGTAGGACACGTTGCGGTGGGTGTACCGGTAGGTGTAGCCGATCACCGTGCTCAGGACGAACGACAGTGACAGCGCCACCACGACGTCGGCGACGCTGAACGTCCCGCTGAGTTCCTGTAGATCGAAGTTCACTCGGCTCCTGCTTTCAGCAACGTGTGCGACTGCTGCTCGATGGGGGTGGGCGGCGGCGGACAGTCCGCCTCGCTGATGTGGAAGACCGAACGCGGCGCCAGGCCGAACGCCTCGACGGACTGCACGTACTTGGAGATCCGAACCAGGCTGAGATTGCGCCGGGCGGCCACGTCGGTGATCCAGTGCGGCGTGCGCTCGTTCACCTTGATCTCCATCACCGACATGTGCGGCGGAATGGTGAACCGGTTCTCAGGGGTGGGCGTGCCGAAGTGGAAGTCCCGGTCCCGGCCCCGTACCCGGCGGTCGAAGGTGACCCGCAGGCCGGTGTCCGCGTCCCGGCCGACCAGGGCCTCCCGTTGGTAGCCCGTGATCGCGGTGGGCCGCAGGTTCAGCCGCACGATCAGATCGAGGACCTCCTGGACGAAGGCGCTCTCCTTGACGCTGTGGTCGACCATCTCGCGGCCGTCGCACAGGCGCTGCGCCATCCCGTACGGCAGGGTGATCCGCCGCTTCTGCGTCACCCGGTTGACGCGCTGCTTGATCTCCACGCACACCGGCGAGTCGTCGGTGACCGAGTCGAGATCGCCGTAGTGGCCGATGCGGAGCTTGCGGCGGAACTTCAGCCCCTCGATCTTCTCCCAGTAGAACCGCAGCTGCGGAGTGTCGTAGTACAGGCTCCACACGCCGTAGCCGCCCACCGGGCTGTTGAGGTCGCGGTCCATCCGCTCACCCAGTTCGTCCCGGATCTCCGCGGCCTCCTCGACCGGCACCAGGTATTTCAGCTCGAACCGGTTGAACGCGTGCAGTCTGCTGGCCACGTGCAGCGGCTGCGCGTCCTCTTCTGCTCCTGCGGCTTGTGACACCCTGCTCCTCCTCGTCGTGCGGCCCGGACCGGCCGGCGAGAAGGAACGCAACCAACGGCATCTGAGCGGGCCATGAGAATCACGGGTGCATTGCGGGAGAGCCGAAGTTGTACGGACGGTGAACCGTTCGGGGCGCGGGGCAAGGTCGTCGAAGACCTCGGGGCAGGCGGCTGGCTCGACAGCGCCCTGGGCAACCCCTGCCAGGCGCGGATCCCGGGCGTTGCACGTCGACCACGTGTTGGCGCATAGGCGCAAATCGGCCAGGAGAGCGAGGGCGTGCACGGTCCGCACTCGGGGTCGTGTGAGGTTCCCCTCGTAGCGTGGGAGTCCGTGACAGCAGGGGATGTTGGTTGTCATGGCGGAGGAGAGTCGCAAGTTCACGGTGGAGTTTCGCGAGGGGGCGCATCGTGACGGAGACCGGGAAGCCGGTCCCCGAGGTCGCGGAGGACCTGGGGATCAACGAGACGACCCTGGCGAGCTGGGTCTCGCGGGCGAAGCGGGCGGATAAGGGCACGCCGGAGGACAGGGACGCGTTGATCGCCCGGCTGACGGCGGAGAACGCGGCGCTGAAGAAGGAGAACACGGAGCTGGGGATGGAGTGCGATGTCCTCAAACGCTGCATGGTCCTGTGGGTGAAGTAGCTGCGGCGGACCCGGCCGCCGTGGCCGGGGTGATCAGCGACAACAGGACCGAGCACGGCATCCCGCACACCGTCTCGTGCCGCGCTCTGGGCGTGAGCGAGTCGTGGTTCTACAGCGGCCGGCCGCACCGGACTTCGTCAAGCGGGTCTTCACCGCCGAGGAACCCGACCTCGTCTGGGCGGGCGACATGACGGAGATCGTCACCGAGGAGGGCAGGCTCTACCTCGCCACGGTCATCGACCTGTTCTCCCGGCGCCTGCTCGGCTACCCGATGGGCGCCCGCCACGACGCGGACCTGGTCGTGGCCGCGCTGAACATGGCAGCGGCCACCCGCGGCGGCGACGTCCGCGGCGGGATCTTCCACAGCGACCGGTTGAACTCACCGAGTACACGTCCCGGAAGTTCGCCCGGGCCTGCCGCCGGCTGGGCGTCACCCAGTCCATGGGCCGGGTCGGCTCGTGCTTCGACAACACCGTCAGCGAGGCGTTCAACAGCGTACTGAAGGTCGAGTACGTCCGCCGGCACACCTTCCGCACCCGGACCGGGGCCCGGATCAGGGTCGCCACCTGGATCACCGACTTCTACAACACCCGTCGGCTACACAGCGTGTGCGGGGCCAAGAGCCCGATCGACTACGAACGCGAGTACTGGGCCGGCCTCACCGTGGGGCTGGCTGCATAGGAAGGACTCCACAGTTCGAGGGGGTTGACAGCCCTGACCATCGTCGAAGCCGTGCACGGGAAGGCCGATCTGGCGCGTTTGAAGTGGGTGCTCTCCCGGCTGCGGGTGGAACCGGTCAGCCAAGAGGACTCCCTGACCGCAGTGATGCTGCTTCAGGACGCAGGCGGGCTGCACGGGCACGAGTACGCCATCGACGCCCTCGTCGCGGCACTCTCGCTCCGCGTTCCAGCCCCCGTGATCGTCCTGACCTCCGACCGCTACGACTGGTCCAAGCTCTGCGGAAGCCGCGTGATCAGCAGAGCGGTGTGAGCACCTCCGACCACCGGGTCCGCCCCTGCACCGGCACCCGTGGTCATCAGGCTGAGTGGCACGACGAACGGCCCACCGGGAGGAGGACGGGGTACGTCGCGCTGCTTGGCCGCGTGCATCGCCTCCTGGGTGTATTGCCCAGTGAGGTACGGCGACCCGGGTTCGGCGGAGCCGGTCACCGGGCTCGCAGCGTCCGGGCTCCTCGATCCGCGGTGCGGACCACGCCCGGGGCGGCCCCCATCTCACCGGTGGTGGGGTGAAGGGGCGGACAGCAGGTGCGGTTCGATGGCTTCCAGTGCCATGCAGGCGCCCCCGATCGCGGCGGCCTGGTTGTGCAGCGAGGACAGGACCAGGGGCGGGGGCAGGAGGGTGTGGGGGACGAGTTTCTGGCGCAGGATGCCGAGCGCCCAGGGGCCGGCCTGGGCGACGCGACCCCCCAGCACCACGATGTCGGGGTCGAGGACGAGGACCAGCGGTGCCAGTCCCTTGGCGAAGCCGGTGATGAAGTCCTCGGCGATCGCCCGGGCCACCGGGTCTCCGTCCTGGGCGGCGGCGAAGACGGTGGTGGCCTGGACCGATGCGGCGTCTCCGCCGGCGAGCTCGCGCAGCGCCCGGCCGTCGGGGCGCCGGGCGGCCGCCCGGCCGCGTGCCGCGATGGCCGGTGCGCCCACCGCCTGCTCGAAGGTGCCCTGGCCCAGGGGACCGTGGGTCGAACCGAGGACGAGGTGGCCGATCTCGCCCGCCGCCGACGAGGCTCCGGCGTGGAGGTTGCCGGACACGAGGATGCCCGCTCCGACACGGGTTCCCCAGTGGACGTAGGCCACGGTGGCGAGCCCCTGTGCGGCACCGCGCCGCGACTCGCCGATCACCGCGAGGTTGACGTCGTTCTCGAAGTGCACCGGACAGCCGAACCGGCGCTGGAGCCTGGCGCGGTGGCCGTCGCTGTCCCACTGGGCCAGGCACGGCCCCTGCGTCAGGGAACGGGCCCGGTGATCGACCAGGCCGGGTGCCCCCACCACCAGGCTCCTGACCGTGCCGTGGGCCACTCCTTCCGCCTTCAGCACCGTTTCGATCTGCGACTCCAGTTCGGTCATCAGCTCGTCCATGCTCCGCGCCGAGTCGGGGCGCCCTTCGTGGCGCGCAACGACCTGGCCGGCCAGGTCCATCACGACGAGGAGCAGACGGCTGGGGCCCACCTCCGCACCCAGGACGTAGCCGTTCTCGGCGCGGTAGCGCACCAGCCGCGCCGGGCGTCCCAGACGGGGGTAGTCCGCCTGGGCAGCGGGTTCGTCGACGTACTCGACGAGGGCGTCGGCCTCCAGTGACGCGACGAGTTGAGTGACCGTGGGGCGCGAGATGCCGGTCCGGTTGGAGATGTCACTGATGCGCAGAGGGCCGGTGACCCGCAACAGCCCGACGACCTTGTTGGCGTTGGCGCGCCGGAGATCCGCAGGCGTGAGACCTTGCCCGTTGTTCAAGCCTGGCATGACCAGGACCCCCTTGACAGTAGGTTGGGGAACAATATAAATGTAAGGCACTTAATAAAGTGCTCACGCTGCAACAAAGTCACTCGTCCCCCACCACGCGCAAGCGCGAGGGAGCACCGGATGGAGTCCGCGGCCAAGCCTGAACAGCCAGACCCTTCTTTGCAGACGACGTACTGTTTCCAGCGCGGCCGCGTGCCCCGGGCGCAGGTCGCCGGGGCGTCCGCCGTCGGATGCGTGCTCAACGCCTTCGGTCCTTCGCGTCCTCTGCTCGTCGACGGATGCGGGACCTCCCGGCGGACGAGGCCCGACGTGCCGGCCCTCCGCACCGTCGCCTCCCGGGAGACCTTCTCGCCGGCACCGGCCCTCTGTAGTACGGGCATCGTCGGGGCACTCTGGCAACGTTGTCGTCACCGCAGTGGCCGCCCCGTCGGGCCGGCGCGACGGCGCAAGGTCGGCGGCCACCGGCCCGGGCTCGCCCGCTCCCCCCGCCCGGGGCACCGCGACCGCGTTCAGCCCGGACGGTCGGGCCCGGCTCCTGCCGGTCGTCCCGTTCGTCCCCGTTGTCCTCGGGACACGGTCGCCCCGGCACCACGACCGTCGGATGCACGACCGTCGGATGCACGACCGTCGGATGCACGACCGTCTCCCGGTTCGCCCCGTCCGGACTGACGAACTACGGCCCGGGCATGCTCGGCCATTCCCCCGCAGCCCCTCCCGGGCCGTCGGGACCTCCCACGAGCGGCCCGACCGGGCGACGGCGCGCAGCGGCCGGGGCGAAGGCTTCGCCGCCGGAATCCCGCAGCTCCTGAGTTCCTCCGCCGATACGGCGGTCACCCGTCCCACCTCACCGACGATCCCCGTGCCGCTCCGCCGCGCCGCGCTCGGCCTGTTGTCGAGCCCCCGCACCTGAACCGGCGTTCCCCACCGCGTGCGCCCCTTCCCCGACTCCCCCGACTCCCCCGGCTCCCCCGACATCTGCCGTGCGTCGGCCGACCGTGGCCGACACCCCCGTACCGGAAGCAACGGAGAGGAAACCCACCCATGTCCGCGGACCGTTGGACGATCAGCACACAACTCGACGTCAGCTACGAGATACGCGAGACGCCCTCCCTCCTCGACCTGGACAACCCCACGCTGGCCGACGTCCTCACCAGCGACTCGCAGGGCGGCACCAAGCTGGTCATCGTGGACCGCGCGGTCGCCCGCCTGTACGGCGCCCGCTTAGAGCGCTACCTCAAGGAGTACAACGTCCCCCACCGGTTGCTCGAACTCCTCGGTGACGAGGGACGCAAGACCATGGGCCAGGTGCTCCAGGTCATCAGCGCCCTCAACGAGGTCGGCACCCTGCGGGCGAGCGACGCGCCCGTGGCCATCGGGGGCGGCGTCGTCCTCGACGTCGTGGGCCTCGCCGCAAGTCTGTACCGTCGCGGCATACCGCACACGCGGGTGCCGACGACCCTGCTCTCCCTGGTCGACGTCAGCGTTGCCGCCAAAACGGGGGTGAACTTCCAGGGCTTCCGCAACCGCATCGGCTCCTACAGTCCGCCTCCGCTCACCCTGGTCGATCCCGCCTTCCTGAGCACCGTGTCCACCCGGCAGATCAGCAACGGCGGCGGTGAGATCTTCAAGATGGGCCTCATCAAGGACCCCGCCCTCTTCGCGCTCCTGGAGAACGGCGGCCCGGCGCTGGTGGCGAACAAGTTCCAGTCGCCGGAGGGCGCCGAGGCGATCAGGCGCGCGATCGCCGGCATGATCGACGAACTGCGGAACAACCTCTGGGAGAAGGACCTCCGGCGGGCGGTGGACTACGGGCATTCGTTCAGCCCGCTCGTCGAGATGCGGCACGTCCAGCAGCTCCTGCACGGGGAGGCCGTGGCCCTGGACTGCCTCCTGTCCGCGTTCATCGCCCACGGCCGCGGATACCTCAACCACCACGAGGTCGACAGGATCGCCGCGACCGCCACCGGCCTGGGCCTTCCGACCTGGCATCCGGGCTTCGCCGACATCGACCTCCTGATGCAGGCCCTGGCCGACACGATGCGCCACCGCAACGGCAACCAGAACCTGCCCGTCGTGGAGAGCATCGGCCGCGCCACCTTCCTCAACGACGTGAGTGCCGAGGAGATCGCGGACGCCGCACACCGCATGAAGCGTCTGGGCGAGCACCAGGAGTCCGACCTGGTCCGGCGCGGGACGAACCGGTGACCTCGTCCTCCCCCGTCCGGGACCTCCTGGACCTGCCGGCCCGCCTCGCCGACCGGGTCGTGCTGATCACCGGCGGGAACTCCGGGATAGGCCGCAGCACCGCCTTCGCCGCCGCGGAGTGCGGCATGAAGGTGGCCATCGCGGCGCGGCGCGCGAAGGAGGGGCAGGCCGTGGTCGACGAGATCAGGGACCGCGGGGGTGAGGCGATGTACGTGTCGGCCGACGTCACCAGTGCCCGACAGGTGGCACACGCGGTGGACTCCGTCGTGCGCACCTACGGCCGCCTCGACTGCGCGTTCAACAACGCGGGCGCGTCGGCACCCGGGCGGGTCGCGGATCTGACGGAGGACGCCTTCGACGGCGCCCTGGCGGTCAACACCCGCGGCCTGTGGCTGTGCATGAAGCACGAGCTGCGCAGGATGGCCGAGGCGGGTGCCGGAGCCATCGTCAACAACATTTCGGTCCACGGCTTCCGCACCGTCTTCCCCGGCGTCGGCGCCTATGCGGCGTCCAAGAACGCGGCGGTGGCACTGACCAAGTCGGCCTCGGTCGAGTACGCGGAGTTCGGCGTGCGCGTCAACGGCGTCGCCCCCGGGCCCATCGCGACCGACATGTACCTGGACTCGATCACCGTCGATGAGGGAGCCGCGAACTGGGACCGCCTGATACCGGCGGGCCGGGTGGGGGAACCGTCCGAAGTCAGCGCCGTGGTCCTGTTCCTGCTCTCCGATGCCGCCTCCTACGTCAACGGCCAGGTCCTGGGGGTCGACGGCGGCTTCCTGGCCTCCTGAACCCATCCTCTGTGAGGGCTGACTCTTGTCCCACCAACTGCGATACGACTACGTCATCGTGGGCGCGGGCCTCGCCGGCTGCGTGCTCGCCCACCGCCTCTCCGCCGACCCGGACGTCACCGTCGCCCTGGTCGAAGCGGGCCCCGACGCCACGGCGGATCCACGGGTGACCCAGCCGTCCCGGTGGCCCCAGCTCATGGGCAGCGAACTCGACTGGTCCTACCTCACGGTTCCCCAACGCCACCTCAACGGGCGCCGGTTGAGCTGGCCGCGCGGGCGTCTCGTCGGCGGCTCCAGTGCCATGCACGCCATGGTGTACGTCGAGGGCCACGCCAGCGACTACGACGCCTGGGCGGTGCACGGCGGAACGGAATGGGGCAGCCGGGGCATGCTCCCCTGGTTGGCCCGGGTGGCGGGCACCGCGGGCGATCGCGCCCTGCTCTCGGTGGAGTCCCCGTCACGGCCCCACCCCTTCGCGGAGGCGTTCGTCAGCGCGGGCGAGGAGATCGGGCTCGCCGTGAACCCCGACTTCAACAGCGGCCAGCAGGAAGGGATCGGCCTGTACCGGGTGATGCGCCGGGCAGGACGGCGATGCGGCTCGGCCGACGCCTACCTGGCACCGGCCGTCTCCCGCGCCAACCTCACCGTGTTCGCCGGCACCCGGGTGATGCGGTTGCTCCTCGACAGGACGACGGCGACCGGCGTCCAGGTGCGGCGGGCGGGCCGGCTCGTCACCCTCCGCGCCGAACGCGAAGTGGTCCTCTCCGCCGGCGCGGTGGCGACACCGCACCTGCTGATGCTCTCCGGCATCGGTCCCGCCGACCACCTGAGGGCCCACGGCATTGCGGTGGCGTGCGACGTGCCGGGCGTCGGAGGAAACCTCCACGACCACGTGCAGGTCTCCGTGAGCTTCCCCGCCGACCGCACCCTCCCCGTCACGGACGCCTCCAACCTGGGCGAGGCGGGCGGCTTCGTCAGCAGCACGCCGGGGCTGCCCGCTCCCGACATCCAACTGTCCTTCGCCCCCATGATCGACCTGAACGACGCCTCGGGCTTCGGTCGGGGCTTCACCATCGGCCCCGCCGTCACCCGTCCGGTGAGCAGGGGCAGGCTGACCTTGCACTCCGCCGACCCGTGGCAGCCCCCGGCGATCGATCCCCACTACCTCTCGCAACAGGCGGACGTCGACACCCTCGTCGAAGGAGTGCGGCTGGCCCACCGGCTGGCCGACACCCGCAGCCTGCGCCGGTTCCGCGACCTGACCCAGGACCGGCCCGCGCCCGCCGACCTCGTCGACTTCTGCCGCAGCAACGCCCAGACGCAGTTCCATCCGGTGGGCAGTTGCCGGCTCGGCACCGACACGGACGCCGTGGTCGACAGCGACCTGCTGGTACACGGCTGCGAAGGACTGCGCGTCGTCGACGCGTCGGTCATGCCCGCGGTGACGACCGGGAACATCTCCGCGCCGGTCTTCGCCATCGCCGAGAAGGCCGCCGCCAAGATCGTCGGTCGGGATTCGGCGCCGGTGCCCGCGGACGTGCCGCCCGTACCCGCCTGACAGAAGGAAAACAGCAGATGCCGACCATCCACCAGCTACCCGCCGACGGCTTCGACGCCCTGGTCTTCGACTGGGACGGCACCCTCGCCGACACCCTCGCCGCGCACTACGCGGCGCTGAGCACGGCCCTGTCCCCGTACGGCCTCACGGTCGACGCGGACTGGTACGCGACCGCCACGGGCATGTCGACGGACGAAGCGGTCCTGTGGCTCTCCCGTGACCAGGACGTCGAACTCCCGCTTCCCCTCGCGGACCTGGTCGACCGGTGCCAGACGGCGTACCTGGACCAACTCGACCAGGTCCGCGAGATCACCGCGGTGGCCGACATCGCACGCGCGAACCACGGCCGCGTGCCGATGGCGGTGGCATCGGGGGGACGCCGCCGGAGCATCGAAGCCACGATGAAGCACCTGGCCCTCGACGAGCTCTTCGACGCCGTGGTGGCCCGGGAGGACGTCCGCCGGGGAAAGCCCGAGCCGGACATCTTCCTGGCCGCTGCCGCGGCTCTCGGCGTCCCGCCCGCCCGGTGCATCGTCCTTGAGGACAGCGAAGCCGGCATCGCCGCGGCCGACAGGGCCTCCATGACAGTGATCGACATCCGACGCAACCTCCACCACGCCTGAGAGGGATCATCACCATGCCCGGACCCGGATACGCGTTCCTCGGCGCCGAAGAAGCCGCGAACGTCGAGGCGGTGCTCAAGGACTGGCACCTGACGCGATACTCGTACGACGTGCCCGAGACCACGTCGTTCGTGGCCCGCTTCGAGCAGGCCGTGCAGTCGATGTTCGACGTTCCGCACGCCATCGGCGTGAACAGCGGCACCTCCGCGTTGATCACCGCCCTCGCGGCGCTCGGCGTCGGCCCCGGCGACGAGGTCATCGTGCCCGGATACACCTTCATCGCCTCGATCGGCAGCATCGTCTACAGCGGGGCCACGCCCGTTCTCGCGGAGATCGACGAGTCCCTGACCCTCTCCCCCGAGGACGTCGAAGCCAAGATCACCCCCCGCACCAAGGCGATCATGGCCGTGCACATGCTGGGCGCACCGTGCGACCTGGCCGCTCTCGGCGAGATCGCCCAGCGGCACGGGCTGGCCCTCGTCGAGGACGTGGCGCAGGCGTGCGGCGGCTCGTACCGCGGTCGGCGGCTGGGGACGCACGGCGCGGCCGGCGCCTTCTCGCTGAACCCGTTCAAGGTGATCACCAGCGGGGAGGGGGGATTCGTCCTGACCTCGGACGCGCACCTGTACCAGCGCGCCTATTCGTTCCAGGACCAGGGCTGGTTCCCCCAGCGCACCGACACCGGGGACGGCGACATCCTGTTCGGCCTCAACCTGCGCATGCCCGAACTCTCGGGTGCGGTCGCCTGCGCCCAACTCGACAAGCTCGACGGGGTCCTGAAGGCCACCCGAGCGGTGAAGCAGGCGGTCGCTTCGCGGATTCCGGCCCGGGACGGACTGCAGCGACGCACGCTCCACGACGCCGAAGGCGAATGCGGAACGCTCCTCGTGCACGTCTTCGACGGTGCCGACGAGGCCGCTGCGGTCGCCGACGCCCTCGGGACGAAGACCATGCTGGGCTCCGGACGCCACTACTACGGCAACATGTCCCAACTCGCGGCCCTCACCGAGGGCGGGACGTCGCCCGCCCCGTTCCGCCGGCCGGGGTCCGAATCCCAGCACGACTACCGTCGCGGCAGCCTTCCCCGCACCGATGACGTCCTCGCCCGGGCCGTGGCCATCTCCATCGGGGTCTCGGACAGTTACCTCGGCGCGGGCTACGGCGTCACCGTCCAGGCCACCGAGCCCGACATCGAACGGGCCGCCGACCAGTTCACCGCGACCGTGGACGCCGTACTGGGCTGACGGGTGGAGGGGCCTGCCGATCCGGCGGCGGCGCCGGCGGACGGCCCGCGTCCCCGTGGCTTCCGGAAGGCCGTCGGCCGGACGACCGGCCGACGGCCTTGCCCGTGCGCCGGGAACTCCCCGAGGGTTCCGGGCGCGAGCCCGCCGGGCGGGTGAGGTGCTCCGTGCGAGCGGCAGTTCCTCACCCGGCTGCGCAGGCGGACGCGGAGGCCGCGGAACCGGACGGGCCGTCCGTGCTGCAGGTGGGGTCGGTGGACCTGAGACGTGCCGCACGAAGGGCGTCAGGGGCGCACGCTCGCAACTGCGGGGAGCCGTGCGGAACATGTGGCGCGGGATATAAAAAAGAAATACACTTAAGTATATCCCGCTCTGCACGCGGGCCCGTCCCGGCGTGCGCATCGCCGGGCACCTCGCCCCCTTCGCCTCACCCTTCGCACCACGCAGGGCCTTTCAGGCTGATCGCTCGACGGCCGCACGGGATCGGACGGCCGCTCACGGAGTTCCGGAAGGAGGGAGCAGCACTCCATGACGGGACCGACCGACCGCGAGTCCACCACCGCGTCTCCGGACCCCCGCCCTGCTTCCCGGGCACCACGCCTCCAGCGCGACCGGCTCACCGTCGTGCTGTACCTGCAACTGTGCGTCTTCGGTTTCACGATGTACGGATTCAGCCCGTCCATCCCCTTGCTGGCCGACGACCGGAACTTAGCCGATGCAGTTGCAGCGCTTCACAGCACGGGGCTGGCCGTCGGCGCCATGGCGGCGGGCTGGACCACGGCGAGGACTGCGGTGCGCTGGGGGCGGACCCGGGTGCAGGCCGCGGCCCTGCTCACCCTCGCCGGTGCCGTCGCGGCGTACTGCACCGGCCCGTGGTTGTGGAGCACCCTCCTCGCCGCGGTGGTGATCGGAGGGGCCGGCAACGTCATCGTGAACATCACCGCCGCGGCGCTGTCCGACCACCACGGCCCGTTCGCCCCCGCCGCGATGAGCGAGGCGAACGGGATCAGCGCCGGTGTCGGCATGCTCGCCCCACTCGTTCTGGGCGCCGCCACGCTGTTGCCGGGAGGGTGGCGCCTCGGCCTCTGGCTGAACGTGCCGCTGGCCATCGGCACATGGTGGCTGTGCAGACGCCAGAAGTTGCCCCCGGCCTCGCCCGCACCCCGTGACCCGGGCACCCGCGGCCGGAGGTTCTCCACCGAGTTCTGGTCCGCCTGGGCCCTGTTCCTGGCCTGTTCCGGCTTCGAGATGTGCATGGTGGTGTGGGCCTCGGAGGAATTGCGCGTGCACGCCCGACTGTCGCAGTCCACCGCCACGATGGGCATCACCCTGATGCTCATCGGCATGGTCGCCGGTCGGCTCTACGGCACCCGGCTCGCACAGCGGTGGCCGACCGGAAGGCTGCTGGTGTGCAGTCTGGCACTGGCCCTGACCGGGTTCGCCGGCTTCTGGTTCCTGACCGGCCCCGGTGCCCTGGCCGGGATCTTCGTCTGCGGGCTGGGCATGTCCTTGCACTTCCCCCTCGCCGTCTCCCGGGGCCTGGCGGCAGCCGAGGGGAGCACGGACCGCGCCATGTCGTTGTTCGCACTCGGCCAGGGGCTGGCCGCCGGCCTCGGCCCCTTCACGCTGAGCGCCGTCGCCGCGGTCAGCGGAATCCATCTCGCCTTCCTCGCCGGCCCCGCCCTGCTCGCCGCGGCGTTGGCCCTGGCCCTCAAGCTCGCCGCCACCGACCAGCCCGTCAACCGCACCGCACCCCGTCCCTGACGGAACACCCGCATCACCCCCACACGCGCCGAACCGCGTTGGCGGCCGTGCCCACCGCGCCCGTTCCGCACGGCCATCCCCCACACACACGCTCACCCTGCGCGCCACTCGCAGGGCGGACCCATGCCAGCACAAGGACCGGGAGGACGACCAGATGGAGATCACCGCCCCCAGGCACGAGGCCGACCTGGCCGAGTACGCGAGGCTCGCCCATCGCGCCTTCGCCACCGAACTCACCGACCTCGAAGTCCTCCACACCCACGGCGCGGTCCGGCTGGCCCTCGACGGGCAACGGGTCATCGGTGGAGTCACCGCTCTGCCCGTCGGACAGTTCTTCGCCGGAGCGGCCCTCTCCAGTTGCTGCATCTCCACCGTGTGCGTCGCCGTCGACCAACGCGGCCGGGGCGTCGCCCGCCGACTGCTGGCACACGTGACGGCCGAGCAGAGGGCGGCCGGGGCGGTCATCAGCAGCCTGTGGACCCCCTCGCTGGGGTTGTACCGCCGCTGGGGGTGGGAACTGGCCGGCTCGGCGACGACCGGTCAGCTGCCCATCGACGCCTTCGCACCCCCCGTCCGGCACGGCTACCGGGTCGCGGACGTCACGGAGTCGGCCGGGCATCCCCTCCAGCGCAGCCTCGCCCGCACCTGGCACGGCCCCGTCGACCGACCCGCGTGGTGGTGGACGTGGAAGTACCCGGACACGACCGCAGGACCGCGACTGTACGAGATCAGCGATCCCGACGGTCGGGCCCGTGCGCTCGTCGGCTGCTCCCGCACCCGGACGGGACCCTGGGGACACGAACTGGAAATCACCGACTACTGGGCCGGGGACCCGGAGGCGGCCGGCCTCGCGAACGCGTTCATCAGCGACCAGCGCAGCCAGGCGGCCACGGTCCGGTTCCAGCCCGGCACGCAACCCCTGCTGGCTCCCCACCTGTGGACGACCGACCAGTACACGACGACCCAGCAGGTATGGCACCCCTGGATGCTGAAGCTGCTCGACCCTGCGGGGGCGATCGAACAGCGACCGTGGCCGGCCGCCGCGACGGGGCACCTCGACCTCCGTCTCCTCGGGCCCTCCGGGGCCGAGGAACACCTCTCCTTCGACATCGCATCGGGGAAGGCCACGGCCGTGACCGGCCGGAACCCGCGCGTCACCCTCCCCACCGGCCTGTTCACCTCGTGGTACGCCGGATCCGCCAGCACGGAACACCTCCTGCAGTGGGGCGAGGCGGACGGCGTCACCGAGGAGGACCGTCAGCTCCTCACCGCCATGTCCGGTTCGCACCACACCTGGCTCCCCGACCTGTTCTGAACCGCCCCGGGCGAAGCGGGGATCCCGTGCCACGCCACTCGTGCCTCCCGGACGTGCCGTCCGGGAGGCCGGTCGGCACGGCAGCGGCGGCCTCGACCGATCGCAGGTCGGGGGGAGCGCGGTGAACTCGGGACGGGGGCGGCTCGGAGCCTGCGTGAGAGGATCGGGAACAGGCCACGAGGAGGGGTAACCCATGGGTGACCAGGGGCAGTTGCACGTCAGTGGGGAACTGGCGGCGGTGCTGGAACAGATCGACGCGCTCGGCGGGGTCCTCGACGAACGGGCGGATGCGGCAGAGGAGTCGGGACGGCTTCCGGAGGACACCGCGCGGGCGCTGTTCGCCACCGGGATCGTGCGGGCCGAACTGCCGCTGAGCCTCGGCGGGTACGAGTTCGCGCCGCGGCAACTGATCGAGGCGGCGGAGCGGGTGAGCTACCACGACGCCGCGGCCGGATGGACCGCGATCGCCTTGCAGATGATGACCGGGACCACCGCGGCGTACCTCGGCGGGGAGGCGACGGCCGAGCTGTTCCCCGACGTGTCGAACGGGAAGCACGCACTGCTGTCCGGGCACGGCACCCGCCCCGGCCGGGCGGTGCCGGTGGAGGGCGGCTACCGGGTCAGCGGTCAGTGGCAGTTCGCCTCCGGGATGGCGCACGCCACCCACGTCCACAGCGCGATCCTGGTCGAGGGCACCGATGAGCTGCGGGTCCTCACCATGCCGAAGTCGCAGGTCAGCCTGGACGGCAACTGGGACGTGCTCGGGCTGCGCGCCACCCACAGCATCGACTACCACTGCACCGACGCCTACGTCCCGCACGAGTACACCTACGTCGCGACCACGGACACCCCGCGCAACGGCGGCGCCCTCTACCGGCTCGGCCTGGTCAACATGTCCGCGATCGGGCACACGGGATGGACCCTCGGGGTGGGGCGGCGGCTGCTGGACGAGATGAAGCGGGTCGCCGCGGCGCGGACCGGCTCGCGGGGCGCCGCGGTCGACACCTCGCAGTTCCACGCCGAGTACGCGGCGGCGGAAGCGGGGCTGCGGGCCGCCCGGGCCTGGGCGAACGAGGTGTGGCGGGACATCGAACTCACCCTGGATCGAGGTGAGTTGCCGGGCACGGAGCAGGACACCTTGATCCGGCTCGTGCTCAACCACACGACCTCGACCGTGTCCGGGGTGGGCCGGACCGTGCACCGCTGGGCCGGTTCGGCGGCGATCCGCCGCGGCCCGATCGACCGCTTCCTGCGCGACCTCGGCACGGGCGCGCAGCACATCACGTCGAGCCCGGTCGTGCTCCAGAACTGCGGCAGGTGGCTGAGCGGCGCCCGCCCGGACGCCCGGTGGAGCTTCCTCGACCTGGTCTGACCGCGGCCGGCCACCGGGCCGGGCGCGGGCGGCGGCGGGACGCCCGAGCCGGTGATCCCGTCGCACCCGTCAGCCAGGGGAATCGACCCTCCGGGACCACGCCCTGCACCACCGCCAGCGGCCGTCACGGCCGGCCGCACCCGGCGCGCGCCCAGCGGGCGAACTCCGGCGCGCCCAGGAGGTCGGAGTGCCCGCCGGGGAACACGCGGTGGGCACATCCCCCGGTGGTCAGTCCGCTCCACTCGACGATCCCCTCCGTGGAGGTCAACCGATCGTCCTCGCCGCGGGCGGCGAAAACCGGACACTTCACCTCCGGGTGGTCCGCAGACATGAACTCCCGGAGCGTTCTCAGGTCGTGCAGGGCCGTCTCGACGACGACGTTCCGCCATTCGCTCGACTCGTCCGGCAGGGCGGCGGGGTCTACCCCGCTCAGGTAGGCCGCAGTCTCCGAGGGGCTCCGGGTCACCGACTCGGGCAGCGTCAGGAGCGGTGGTGCGGTGGCACCGACGACGACCAGTGCCCGGACGGACGCTCCGCTGCCCTCCAGTGCCCCTGCCGTGGCATAGGCGAGGTAGGCGCCGAAGCTGTGTCCGACGAGGACGGGAGGACCCGGTTCCTCCCGCACCTGGGCGACGCAGGACCGGACAGTACCGGCGAACGACTGCGGGTCGTCGCCAAAGCGTCCCGGGTACCGGACGGTCCGGGCCGACTTCGACAGCCCTCGGGTCAACGGCCTGAGTTCGGTGCCGAACGAACCCGCACCCGGAAAGACGAAGAACTCGGTTGTCCCGACGCTCATTGACGACTCCCTCGTGGGTGGCGCGTGTGACGGTGCGTTCGCAAGGCAGGGACGGCCGGGGGCCGACCCCGTCCGGCCGAGCGCCGGAGCGCTCGCGAAGTCAGAGCGAGAGCCCCAACTCATCCATGATCATGGCCACACTGATGGCGCTGAGCCGGAAGTCCCACTTGTCGGTGCCTCCTCGATCGGAGGACGCGTCGAGGCAGCCGGGGGCGAGGACGCCGCTGGCCTCCACGAGCCCGCGCCAGTCCGACCAGGTGCGTTCGCCGGTGACCGAGCGCAGGTCGTACGCGGTAAAGCCGTGCTTGCCCCGGCGGAGGACGGACTGCGGCACGATCCCGTCGTAGGCCGACTTCAGGCACGCCTTCCCCTCGAAGTCGACGACTTTCGCCTCGTCCGCAACCCTCTGGGCGAGCGAGACGACCGCGTTGCCGAGGAACGGGTAGCGGCCTTCGACGGAGCTGCCCATCAACATCGAATCGCCGTGGTCGCCCAGCAGGTGGCCCGACATCTGCACGTACACGTCGGCGATGGAGCGCAGTTGCATCGCCGAGAGCGATCTCGCCTCCGCGTCCGTGAAGGGGATCAGCCGCGTTCGCCAGAACTCGTCGCCGCGAACGCCGTCCAGGAGAGCGGGGGCGAGGTAGGTCTGCCGGCGCTCGTGCACCCGGCGCCAGTCGATCTCCCAGCCGAAGTCCGCTCTTCCCCAGGCTTGTTCGTTCTCGGAACGGGACCCGCGGGGCGTACCCGGCACGCTGTCGAAGGCGTAGGAGTCGTAGCCGAAGAACAACTCGTCCGCGCCTTCTCCGGACACGACGCCCTTGATCCCGGCGGAACGCACGCTGTCGGCCAGCATCATGGCAGCCACGTTGTAGGTCTCGCGCTGGGGGTAGCAGCAGTGCCGGACCATCCCCTCGAACTGTGCGGCGACGTCGGACCGGAGGCACCGGATCTGCTCGTGCTTGCTCCCCACGAGCTGGGACACTTCGCGTTGGAAGCGCCCTTCGTCCAGACCCGGATCGTCGAAGACCACCGAGAAGGTGTGCAGTGGCTGGTCAACGAGGTCGGACGCCTCCATCACGATGGCGGTGGAGTCGAAGCCGCCGCTCAGATAGGCGCCGATCTCCACGTCCGCGTGCAGTCGGTCGCGGACCGACCGCCTCAGCCCCTCGCGGAGTTCCTCCGCGGGGACCCGCTCCGCGGTGGACTCGAACTCGCCGTAGCGCCAGTAGCGCAGGACCTTCGCGGGGCCGTCCGCGTCGAACCTGACGGCGCAGCCGGGGGGCACGGCCCGGACCTCCCTCACGAGCGTCCGGGGGGCGACGATGTTGCCCAGCGAGAAGTACTGGTCGATCGCGCCGAGGTCAACGCTCCAGGACCGGTCGACGCACCGCACCAGGGGTTTGATCTCCGAACAGAAGTGCGTGTCGGAGTCCGTCCGCGTGTAGAACATCGGGCACACGCCGAACCGGTCTCTCGCCAGGTACAGGGCGTTTTCAGCCCGGTCGAAGATCGCGGTGGCGAACTGGCCGTCCACCATCCGCAGTCCGTCGATCCCGAACCGCGCGACCAGCTCGGGGATGACGGCGACGTCGACCTCGTTCTCCCGCCGCCGGGAACTGCACTTGTCCCACAGCTCGCGAGAGTTGAAGACTTCGCCGTTGGTCATCGCCACGTAGCGGCCGCTGCCGTCCTGGGCCGGCTGCCAGCCGTGTGCGAGGCCGGTGAATCCGAGGCGGCCGAGCTTGACGGAGAGCGTTTCGGTGTTCAGCGAGTAGGTCTCGTCGGGCCCGCGGTGGGTGAGCCCGGCGTGCATGGCGGCGACGATCCCGCGATCGCCCCCGCCGTTCGGGGAGTAGGTCCCGCACACACCACACATCGAGGTCACACGCTCCGGTCACGTAGTTGTCCGACAAGAGCCTTCACGGTGGGCGCCCGCAGCACGTCCGGGACGCCGGCGTCCATCCAGCCGAGTTCCCTCAACTTGCTGACCAGGGCCACCGTGGAGGCCGAGTCGCCACCGATGGCGAAGAAGTTGTCCTCCAGGGTCGCGTCGTCCACGCCCGTGAGCTGACGGACCAGCCCGATGACGTGCTCCTCCGGCGTGGCGGACGCGGTCGGGGCGGGCGTGGCACGGCGGCTCGCCCGCAGGGCGTCGCGGTCGACCTTGCCGTTGCGGGTGTACGGGAGGGCGGTGACGCGGTGGAGGATCGACGGCACCTTGTAGGGGTCCAGGACGGCTTCCAGGTGGCCACGGACCTCGCGGGACGTGACCGTGCCCTGGTAGTAGCAGACCAGTGCGTCGTCGCCGGAGTCCGTTGACGACCCGTGGGACTCCGCGGTCACCACCGCCTCCACGACCCCGGGCAGGCGGCACGCGGCACTCTCGATCTCTCCGGGGTCGAGACGGTAGCCGCGGACCTTGAGCTGGCGGTCCAGTCGCTCGACGAAGTACACGCGCCCGTCGCGGTGATCGACGATGTCGCCGGTCCGGTAGACCCGGTTCGCGTCGCCGTCGACGAAGCGGTGCAGGTCCTGGCCGGTCAGATAGCCGATGGCGACGCTCTCACCGGTGATCACGAGTTCCCCGCGGGTGCCCTCCGGGCCGAGCGGGTCGCCCTCGTCGCCGTCCGGCAGGGGAACGACGTCGAACGCGCAGTCACCGACCACCCTGCCCAGCGGAACGGAGTCCGCGCAGTCCTCGGGGTCGAGCGGATCGCTGAGGAAATTGCAGACGGTGGTCTCGGTGGTCCCGTAGGCGTTGTGGAAGGCCGCTGCCGATGACCACTTCCGGACCACCGCCTGTCGGCAGGACCCGCCGCCGTTGACGACGTGCGCCAGGTTCATCGCGCTGGTGGGCTCGGTCGCGGTGAGCGCGAACGGGGTGGTCTTCAGATGGGTGACGCGGAACTTCTCCAGGGTGCCCCGGAGTACCGCACCGGGGGCGAGTCGGTCCTCGCCGACGACCACCAGGCACGCGCCCGAGGTCAGGGTCCACAGGATCTCCGTGATGCAGCCGTCGAAGGTCAGACGGGCGAACTGGAGCGTGCGGCTGGTGGGGCCGAGTTCCAGGACGCGCACGTGGTCGGCGATCACGCGGGCCAACGGGAGTGCGCGCACGAGCACGCACTTGGGCTGCCCCGTGGACCCCGAGGTGTGGATGGCGTAGCCGACGGAACCCCGATACGGAGCCAGCACCCCGGGTGCCCGGGCGGGGCGTCCCTCCGTGCCGTCGGACCACTCGGCGGGTGTGGGGACGAGCCGGGGCGGGCCGGAGCGGGAGACCGCCTGGGCGATCACGTTGACGCCGAGCGAGGAGACCTTGGCCCTGTTGGACGCCGCGCTGTCGCGGGGGTCGAGGAACACGAACGGTCGTCCGGCCCGGAGCGCTCCGACCATGGCCACGATGGCATGGGAGGTCCGGGTCGCCTCGATGCCGATGAACTCGGCCAGGACGGTGGAGGATTCGAGCCGCGCGACGAAGACGTCGACCTGCTCGCCGAACTCCTGGTAGCTGAGCACGCCGTCCACGGTCTCGATCGCGGGTGATCCGGGGTGCTTCCGGATCACGCTTCCGATCTCGTCCACCACTGATCTCTGTTGTGCGGTCACGTCTTCACTCCTTCACGCTGGGGCGAGTCGGTGGAGCTCCCTGCTGGCGTCACTTCACGGTGTGGGACAGGACGCCGACGCCCTCGACGAGGGAGCTCACGGAGTCACCGGGACTGATCACGGCCGCTCCCGGGGTGCCCGTGCAGATCACGGTTCCGGGCAGCAAGGTGCGGCCCGCGGTGAAGTACTCGACCAGGAAGCCGAGGTCGTACTTCATCTCGGACGTCGGGGCGGAAGCGATGACCTCGCCGTTGCGGACCGTGGAGACCCGAGTGGACCGGAGGGCTGCGTCGTCGAACTCGTCGAGGGACACCAGTTGCGGACCCACGCTGCAGAACGTGTCGAAGCCCTTGGCCCAGGGGATGTGGCGGGGGTTCTCCCGGATGACGTCCTCGGCGGTCATGTCGAGTACGGCCGTGACGCCCGCAACGACCGAGCGCCATGCGTGGCGACGCACGTTCTTGCACGCGGTGCCGATGACCAGTCCGAGTTCGGCCTCCGCCGTGACCCGTCGGGACTGCCCGGGCAGTTCGATGACCTCGCCGTTGCCGATGAGGCAGTTGCGGGGACGCAGGTACGAACCGGGCCCGGAGGTGGGCTGCTGGGTGTTGAGGTCCTGCGAGTGGCCTCGGTAGTTGAGGCCCGCACCCCAGATGTCGCCGCTGTCCAGGACGGTGGCGGCCGCCTCCAGACGGACGTCGGTCAGCGCGTCGGTGGTCAGGGCGTCGAGCGCCGCGGTGAGCTCCCCGCGCCGGGACGCGTCGAGGAGTTCGACCAGCACCCCCGGGGGCTCGAAGCCCGCCAGGCCGGAGAGCGGGACCCAGCCGTCGCGGTGGTTCACAAAGATCTGATGGCCATTGTCCGTTTCGAACCGTGCCAGTCGCACTGTGTTTCCTTTCGGTTGGCGGGGACGCGGGTGCCTACACCGTCTGGGCCCGGAGGGCTATCTGCTCGGCGGCGGCCTGGATGTCGGTCCTGCCCGCGCTGCGCGGGGCCAGGTCGACGGCGGTTTGCATCAAGGAGGCCGGGTCGACGGCCAGCTTGTCGCACAAACTTTCGATGAGGGGGAAGAATCCGGAGTGCATCCCGATCACTCCGCCGAGCACTTGCATGTTCCGGTCCTCGGGCAGGGGTTCGAGGCTGATGCGGCAGAAGTGCGCGAGCTTGGCTAGGGTCTTGTAGTCGAACCTGTCCTCGCCGAGGGTGCTGAAGATCCCCGCGAGCGATTCGGTCTCGGCGTTGCCGGCGCCGCGCCCGATGCCGTCGAGGCAGCCGTCGGCGATCACGGCCCCGGCGTCGTAGGCGGCGATGCTGTTGGCGTTCGCCATGCCCAGGTTGTCGTGGCCGTGGAAGCCGATGACGGGGAAGTGTTCCTTCACCACGGTCACGTAGCGCCGGACGTCGCTGGGCAGCATGGAACCGCACGAGTCCACGACGTACAGGCCGGCGATGGCCGGAGTGACGTCGCTCAGCAACGCCGGCAGTTCCTCGGCCGGGGTGCTGCTGGTCTTCATCAGATTGAGGTAGACCTCACCGCAGATCTCGGTGGCGCGCTCGATGTAGTCCAGGTGGTCGGGCACGCGTTCGGGCTCCATGCCGATGCGGACGAAGGACATGCCCTCGTCGCACAGCCCGGAGAGAGTGGAGAGCCGACTGAACTCGGGCTGGGCGAACATGCCCCACGGAGTGCTCGTCAGCTCCGACTGCGCCAGGGCGCACCAGCGCGTGAGGTCGATGTTGGAGGCCCTGATTCCGGACCGTTCGGCCTCGTACCCGAGGCCGTGTCCGATCTCGACCTTCTGGATGGGGGTCTCGTTCAGCCGGGCGAGCAGCTCGCTCACGAACTTCTCGTCCAACTGGAAGTCGACGGCGTAGGAGCCGTCACGCAACGTAGCGTCGAGGATCTCTGCCTTCTGCGCCTGGACCAGCGGAGCCTGCAATGCGTTCACGTCTATCCTCCGGAGCTCGGAAGGGTGGAGATGCGTGACCGTCAGGAGAGTTTTTGACGGTATCAGAAGCAAAAAGGAAACCAAGGGCGGTTTCTCGACTCATACGGATTCCGAACGGGTTCGCGTGAAAACTCGTTCAGGCGAAGGCAGACAATCAGCCCGAGATGCGCGAGGGGGCTACCTACAACACAGGATCTTCATCAGTGAATGGCAGCAGACATTCCACGACTCCGCACACAGGGCTCCACGGGAAGGAAGAGATCCCTTCCGCCTTCCAGAGCCGCCCGCACATTTTTTTGGGTCAGGGCTACAGGACACAAGGACGCCCATCCCACAGCGATGAAGGAAATCACCCTCAGGATTCGGCACAAGCCCTGGACACTAGAGGCACGCACCGAGACACCGAAAGGCCACGTCTCAACATGTGGACAATGCCGACGAGAAGGGTCGTTAAAATGGTGATTAATCACTCCAAGAAGAGGCCGTTTCAGTCAAGTCGGCATCCAAGTTGGCGGATTATCCACTCCATCGTTGACGTGGAATTCGGACACTGCTGGGATGATCTCGGTCGCCGGAGTTCCGGGCTGATGAATCGCGCTCCATCCTCTCGCTCGACCGCCTCACCTAGGCGTTGAAGTAGTGGCACAATTTCGCCTGGGGTGCGTTTGGAACCCCGTTCCGGGGTATTGATGCCTGATCAGAGCGAAGACCACGTGCCCACGGCCGGAGAGAGTGGCAATTCACTGCTCACCGGCTGACCGAGTGAAGCCGGAAGGGTCCCTCACGAAAGGGACGCCTGACCGCTGGGCCTCTGCGTTCGAACGACGCGATCGAGGCCGCCCCATGTTCCCGTGCACGGCGGCGGGCCACGTTCTCCGCGGTCTGACGTCGATGCCGAATTCCTTCAGAGGAACGGTCCAGGAAGGATGCTGATGCGCACCGAGTTACTGAGGAACCTGAGGGAAGCCCTGCCGGAGCACGACGTTCCGGCGGTGGAGGAGTGCGCCACCACGCTCTACGGCGCCCTGCCGCGACCGGAGGAGATCGCGCGGAACACGGTCATGGTCGCGTACGGCGGCGGCAAGGACAGCGCCTACGCGGTCGCCTTCGTGCGCGCCGTCCACCTGGCCCTGGCCGAGCGGCACGGCGCGACCTTCCGACTGCGCGTGGTGACCATGCGACACGGGGGCATGCCGTACCAGGTGATGCTGAACATCGACCGCACCTACCGGGCCCTGGGCCTCTACGACGACCCGGACGTCGAACTGCTGCTCCTGGAGGGCGACCGGGCGGTGCCCTTCGACCGGGACCGGAGCATGCCGCACCGGCTCATCGCCTTCAACCGGAGCGACATGCTCATGTCCGGGCATCGGACCTACGGCGACGGGCGGGCCACCTTCTGCAACGCCTGCAACCTCAACGTGGCCAACTCCTTCGGTGTCGCGGCCGGCCACGACGGCGGCGTGGACCTCATCATCACCGGCGACTCCCCCCAGGAGCAGCGCGACTACGCGTTGTGGATCCGCCGGTTGGCGCGGGGGGCGGGCCAGAAGCCCGCTGCCGGCCGCAAGGGCTTCCAGGGCACCCTGGAGACCCTGGACGGGCTGGCCCAGGCGTACTTCACGGAGATCCACGGAACGGTCAACGTCGACAAGATCAAGGAACGCGGCGTCACCTCGGAGGTGCCGACCGCCCTGGAGTTCTTCTCCATCTACGACTACACGAGTTACGCCTCGGGGGCCCACTGGCGGCTCCTGACGGACTTCCTCGGGTTCGTCTTCGACGAGATCGCGTTCAACTTCACCGAGTCCGACTGTGCGAACCCCGCGCTCATGGCCCACCTCCGCGGCTTGCGGACCGAATACGCCTACGGACGGACCTACCGGGAGGGCATCGCCCAGTACGTGGACTTCGCCCTGGACCTGATGCGGCGGAAGCACTTCCCGGAACACCTCGTCGAGGAGATGAGGACCCGTTACGACACCGACGCCGGGGTCGAGTCCATGCGTAACGCGGCGACCCGGTACGGCGAGGACGCCTTCGGGGTCGACACCACGCAGTTGGTCTGCATGGTCTACTCGCCCTTCGCGGGCGGCGCGAGGAACCTCCACGACTACCTCGCGGGCGAGCAGGCCGACCTGCTGGCGGACGAGGAGCGCATCCGCGCCCTGCTGGCGGGGAAGGAGGAGGACGGTTCCCTGGCCGCCCGCCTGGAACGGATCAGCGGGTTGAGCATCACCGACCTGCGGGCCCTGCACGACGGGCCCCTGTGGTCGCCGTTCGCACAGAAGGCGACCCAGTCGGGGGTCCTCCCGCTGGTCATGGACAGCGACCCGCACAAGAAGATCATCAATGCCAAACGCAGCCCCGAGGGCGAAGAGGTGTTGGACAGGGTCGCGGGTCGTTAGCGGGCGCACCGGGTGCCTGCCGCCGCTCGACCCGGCCCGGACCCGGTCCCTCGCGGGTCGTCCCGGACGCATTCCGCGCCGGGACGTTTCCCGACGACGGCCCGAGTCGCCCCGGGCGGCCACGGGATTCCCACCGTGGCCGGTCTCGGTCCACCCATCGGTCTCCGTGTCATCACCCGGGGTAGGGTCCCGTGCCATGGGAAGCAAAACGGGAGATTGTGCCCGGCGGATCGGGGAGAACGCCTTACGCGACGTTCCGGACGGGCATCGGTCCACCAAGGGGGGAATGCTGTCATCGAACCGTTCGCGAGCAGTTTCCGAGCGGGGCTTCCCGCACACGGGCGACGTTCCGCGCGTGCCCGCGTCCCTCCCGCACCGTCGCACCTCCCGCGCGCCGTCGGGGACGCGGAGGACCAGTCGGCCCGGGCCCCGGCCGGGCACGGCGATGGAACGCCGATGACGGCGGGCCCGTCCCGCCCGACGGGGGAGTCCACCGTCACGCCGTACCTGTACCTCCTCGTGACCATGGTCATGTTCGGTAGCGCCTTCGCCAGTTCGAAGGTGGTCGTCGGCGAGATGCCACACGAGGTCGCCGCTGCGCTGCGGTTCGGCGGCGGGGGCCTCCTGCTGATCGTCCTGGCCGTGGTGCTGCGGGGCCGCTCGCGTCCGATCGGACGCGACGCCGCCGTCCGTGCGGGCCTCCTGGGCCTGCTGGGCGTCCTCGCCTACAACGTCTTCTTCTTCTGGGGACTCTCCCTGGCCCCCTCGCTCGACGGGAGCGTCATCGTCCCCGTGCTGAGCCCGATCCTCACCACGACGGCGTTGATCGTCCTGGGGCGGGAGAAGGCGTCCTGGACCCGGGTCACCGGGCTGACGGTCGGGGTCACGGGCGCCCTGCTCTTCCTCCCCGGAGTCGGCGGGGGTGCGGCGGACGCCGACCGGCTGACCGGGGATCTCGTCTTCATGGCCGGAGCCGCCTGCTGGGCGTCCTACAGCGTCCTGTCGAAATCGCTGCTCGTGGGGGTGGACCCGTTGCGGGCGACGGCGTGGGGAACGGGGGTGGGCGGGCTGGGGCTCGTCCTGCTGGCCCTCCCCGAAGTGGGCCGGGTGTCCTGGCCCGCGGTGTCCGGTGTCGCCTGGGCCAACGCCGTCTTCCTGGCCGTCGGTCCGACCGCGATCGCCTACCTGTTCTACTACCAGGGACTGCGCAGGGTGAGTCCGTCGACCGCGACCACCATGATGTTCACGGTGCCGCTCTTCGGCTTCTTCTTCTCCACCGTCTTCCTCGGGGAGACGTTCACCGCGATGCAGTTCGTCGGAACGTTGATCATGCTGGGTGGCGCACTCTTCGCCGTGTTCGGTAACCGTCTGGCCCGGCGCGCCTCTCCGTGACCCGTTTCCCGGAAACGTCCGGGGGCGACCGTTCCGCAGCGCGAAATCCCTTCACGGGGCCGGTGCACGGCCGGCCGCGGCGAGTCCGTGGGATCCGCCGTGCGACGCAGAGGAACACCCACGAAAGGAGTCGTCATGGAATCGTCCGACCGGGAACACCGTTCGGCGGACTTCACCGACCGACCCGGGGCAGGGCGGCGTCCGTGTGCCGACGGACGCCCGAGGAGCCCGCGCAGCAGTGTTCGTGAGGCCGGCTGATGGACCTGGGTCTCGCCGGACGCACCGCACTCGTCTGCTCGTCGACCGGAGGCATCGGGGAGGCCATCGCTCGCGCCCTGGCGGCCGAGGGGGCCGACACGGTGGTCTGTGGTCGACGGGGCGACCGGGCGAAGGAGATCGCCGCCGAACTCCCGGGCGGCCTCGGCGTCGAAGTGGACCTCCTCGCCGAGGACGGGCCCGACGCGCTGTTCGACGCCACGGTCGCCTCCTTCGGCCCCCCCGACGTCCTGGTGCTCAACGGTCCCGGACCCGAGCCCGCGCCGGCGACCGCCGTCGACGTCACCTCCGTCGACGCCGCGCTCGACGCCACCTTGCGCCCGCACGTACGGCTGGTGTCACGGGCGCTGCCCGTGATGCGGGAGCGCGGCTGGGGACGGATCCTGGCGGTGGGTTCCAGCGGGATCGCGGCGCCGCTGCCGAACCTGGCGCTGTCGAACCTCGGCCGGGCGGCACTGGCCGGATACCTCAAGACGCTGGCTGCCGAGGTCGCCGCGGACGGGGTGACCGTCAACCTCCTCCTGCCGGGCCGGATCAGCACTGACCGGACCGCGGCCGTCGACGCCGCGAACGCCCGGCGCTCCGGCCGTACCCCCGCGGAGGTGGCGCGCGAGTCGGCCTCGGCCATTCCCGTCGGCAGGTACGGCACCACAAGGGAGTTCGCCGCGGTCGCAGCGTTCCTGTGCGGCGCACCGGCCTCCTACGTCACGGGGACGGCCGTGCGGTGCGACGGCGGTCTGCTGCGTGACCTCTAGCCCTGCCGCGAGCGCGCCGCCGCGCCGCCCGTGAACACCGTGTCATCCGACGGCATCAACATCGAAGGAGGTTCAGCATGGCCGCCACACAGGAGGAAATCACCGCCGGTCTCGCCGAGATCGTGAAGGAGATCGCCGGCGTCCCGATCGAGGAGGTCGAGCGGGAAAGGTCGTTCACCGACGACCTGAACGTCGACTCGCTGTCCATGGTCGAGGTCGTCGTCGCCGCCGAGGAGCGCTTCGACGTCACGATCCCGGACGACGCGGTCAAGCACCTCAGGACCGTCGGCGATGCGGCCGACTACATCCTCCGGCGCCAGGGCTGACCCTGTGGGCGCGGGCGTGTGACACGAGGGCGTGGCGGCGCGGCTCCCGTCCGTTCGGAGGTGGGTTCCTGTCTAGACTGGGAACGACAACTGGGCATGCTGCCCGGCTCGTTGACGCTCTGCAAACAGGGCTCCGCGCACGAGGGGTTCGTCTCCGTCGCGGGTGTCCGTTCCTCCATCGTGCGACTGTCAGCACGCACGACCGACCACTCTGGAGAGACGTGTGAACCACGTCGTACTGTCCCTATCCGACCACCAACCGCCGGCCGTTACGCTGCGCTGTCGTAGCCATGCCGCGTTCGTCAGTCGCCTGGCCGTCGCCGAAGGCCGTCGGTCCATCGTCCTCCACGGCAGCGACGACGCGACGGCGGCGCTGAGGGAACTCGCCACCTCGGCGGGGGTGACCGGAGAGGGCGAGCCGCCCGCTGGAGGTGAGGTCCGGTACGTGCCCACCTGCGCGGCCCGGGGGCGGGTCGGGGCGGCCCGGGACGGGGTGTGGCCCCAGTCCGTGGCCTCGCGTCAGAACAAGGCGCTCCGACGCACGTCCGGCGCCCTGTTCGGCTTCCCGCCGGAGGACCCGGCGGCGACGGAGGCCGCGCTGGAGGTGTTCACCACCGACTGGTCGCCCAGCCCCGCCGCGTGCGCGGTCGCGGTGCACCCCGGCCATCCGCTCAGTTCCGGCCTGGCCGCCGGGCGCGGAGCGGCCTTCACCGGGCGGTACTGCCGTCATCCCCTCACCGGGGACCTGCTCCCGATCTGGACCGCGGCCTGGGTCAAACCGGAGTTCGGCACCGGAGCCGTCCTCGTCAACCCGGGCCACGACGCCGCCGACCTCGCGTTCGCACGGGAGGTGGGGCTGCCCGTGCGCTTCGCGTTGGCGCCGGCCGGGCACGAGGAGGGCCCCGGGCACTGGCTGACGCCTCCGCTCGTGAAGACGGGCCACGCCGTCCGCACCGGGCGCACCGACGGGCTCGACCACGCGGCGGCCCAGTCGGAGTACTTCCGGATCCTCTCGGAACGGGGGCTGGCCCGGACGCACACGGACGTCGGAGCCGGCTCCTTCGCCGTGGCGGTCTTCGACGCGGACGGTCCGGACAAGGTCCACTGGAACCAGGAGCGGAACACGATCGGGACACCCGGTCGGGACGAAGGCACCCCCGTACGGGTGACGCCCGCCGGGGTGCTCGCCGTGCTCGACCCGGCGGTACGCCGATCCGACTTGGTCGTCGTGGCCCCGTCGTCGGCGATCGAGTCCGACCTGCTGGCGCTGAGGTTGCTGCTCGCGGAGCCGGGTCTGGGACACACGCCTGAGCGCGCTCCCGACGTCCTGCTCACCGGTACGGTCACGGGACGGACCGACGATGTCGAGGCGGACGTCCTGGAGGTGACCGTGCTGACGGCCGCCGCGGCCCAGGAGACCCTATCCGTCAAGCCCCAGCAACTCGACACGGCCCAGCGTTTCCTGGCCGCGCACACCGCCCTCGCGGGGACGGCGGACGCCCCGGAGGGGGAAGCCGACCCCGCCGTCCTGAAGGCGGCGGCCCAGGTGCGGACCCTGCTGGTGCGCAGGGACGTCAAGCAGGCGTTCACCCATCTGTACCGGCTCCAGAAGACCCTGGCGAAGGGCGAGACGCCCACCAGCGGCTCCCTCGCCGTCTACGAGGCGCTCGCGTGGGTCGCGCTCGGACTGTCCGGCACCCGCTCCCGGGGCCGGGTGGACGCCGTCTGGCAGAGCATCTGACGTTTTTCCCCCCGACCGGCCCGGACTCGGGCCCGGGCCGGTCGACGAGGGCCGCCTGGCTTCCTCCCGTGGGTCGGCGGGAGGCGTGGGGGTGCTGGTGGGCACCCCGCCGGCCGTCGGGTTCAGTTCGTCCTGCGGCGACCGCGGCCGAAGAACAGGGCGCCCGCGGCGAAGACGCCGGCGGCGGCCGCCCAGACCGCGGCGCCGGCCGACGGGGAGTCGGCGGACCGCGCTTCGGCGGAGACGGGTGCGGGTGCCTGCTCGTCGCCGCCGTGGCCCGCGTGGCTGACGGTGGAGCGGGACGCGCCCGCCTCGATCTTCGCTTCGGTCGGCGCCTTGGCGGCGGCCCCGGCCGACCCGCCGAAGACGACGTCCGAGCAGCCGTAGAACGCCTCGGGGCTGTCGTGGCGCTGCCAGACCTTGTAGACGATGTGGCGGCCGGTGCGGGCGGGGAGCGCGCCGGTGAACCGGTAGTAGCCGTTGTCGCTGGCGCGCGGGGTGGAGTAGGTGCCCACCGGGGTCGGGTCCAGGTCCGACCACTTCAGCGGCTTCGTCGGGTCGAAGCCCTGCTTGGTGATGTACATCGTCATCGTGCCCAGGTGGGCGGCGGTGATCCGCACGTTGAAGTCGTAGGCGCCCGGGGCCACCGCGGTGGCGGGCCAGTCGGTGCGGGCCCAGTCCAGGGCGCGGTACTTGGTGCGGTTGGCCGAGCAGAGCTTGCCGTCCGGGATGATCTGCTGGTGCTTGCCGTTGGCGTTGGCGATGTTCACCTCGTTCCAGTCGTACAGCGGCTGGGAGCCCGAGTCGGCGACGAGGTCCTTGCAGACCTGGGACCGGGTGGTCTCCGGGCCCTCGGCGTAACAGGCGCTGACCCGGCTGACCGGACCGAAGACGGAGCCGTGCGCGCTCGCCGGCGAGGGGGTCAGGGGAACGAGCGTCGCGACGGAGGCGACCACGGAGGCCGCGGCGAGACGGCGGCGGGTGACAGGCATGGTGACTCACTCTCGTACGTGTAGGGACGTCGGGAGGTTCTCGACAACACCGCCTCGGCCGTGGGGAGTTGAGGCGGGTGCTGGCACCAGAGGATCACATTGGTCCGTACCAGGCAAGGGGGTTGGGCCGCTCGCTCCCGGCCTGGTCAACGGCCCGTCGTGGCCGTCGTGCGCCAGGTGCACGACTCGGGAACTTCGACGGGGTGCGGAACGACTAGTGGTCTGTGGAGGGGGGTCCGGGGCGGGGAGGAACGGCGCCGGGAGCCCGTCGCACCCGTGTGGCATCGTGGCGGAATGAGCCTGGAGGACCTCGTCCGACTGCGACGGACGCGCGACCTGATGGACCGCGCGTACGCGGAACCGCTCGACGTGCCCGCGCTCGCCCGCGTCGCCCTGATGTCGCCCGGTCACTTCTCGCGCAGCTTCCGGGCCGCCTACGGGGAGAGTCCGTACCACTACCTCATGACCCGCCGGATCGAGCGGGCCAAGGCGCTGTTGCGGCGGGGGGACCTGTCGGTGACCGAGGTCTGCCTCGCGGTCGGCTGCACCTCCCTGGGGTCGTTCAGTTCGCGCTTCACCGAACTGGTCGGCGAGAGCCCGAGCGCCTACCGTGCGCGGAACCACGACGCGGGTGCCGCCGTTCCCGCCTGCCTGGCCAAGATCCACACCCGACCGGTCCGTCGTGGCCGGGCTGGGCCGGCCCCCCGCGCCTAGCATGACGTGCATGGACATCACGCTCTCGCAGTGCTTCATCGCCGTCGACGACCACGACGAGGCGCTCGCCTTCTACCGCGACGCCCTGGGCCTGGAGGTGCGCAACGACGTCGGCTTCGAGGGCATGCGCTGGGTGACCGTGGGCTCCCCGGAGCAGCCCGACGTGGACATCGTCCTCGAACCGCCCCTCGCGGACCCGGGTGCCTCCCCCGCCGACCGGGAAGCCGTGGCCCGGTTGCTGGCCAAGGGCCACCTGCGCGGGGTCATCTTCGGCACCGACGACTGCGACGCCTCCTTCGAGCGCATCCGCGCCGCCGGTGCCGAGGTGGTCCAGGAGCCCGTGGACCAGCCGTACGGCGTCCGGGACTGCGCCTTCCGCGACCCGGCCGGCAACCTGATCCGGTTCAGCCAGGCGCGCCCCGCCTGACCCGCGGACGGGCCGGTCAGGATCGGAGAAGCGCCGGCCCCCGGACGCCGCCTAGCGTGAGGGCATCGACGCGCCCCGCCGCCGCACCCGACCGACGACGGTCGGGCGGCACCGGTGGTGCGCGCCTCCCCGTCCTCACGCTCAAGGAGAGTCGCATGCCCCTTTCGCTCGACGTCGTCAGCCTCGGCGTTGCCGAGGTGGAGGACGCGCGGGAGTTCCACGTCGCCGCCTTGGCTCCCTCGTCCGTGGACCGGCAGTGGCTCGATCTGCACGGTGCCGGCCGGCTGGCCTTGCACCCGGACCCGGAACCCGCCGCAGGTGCCCGGGCGGACGCCGAACCCACCTGGGGTTTCCGGGGCTGCGTGATGACCGTGGTCGTCGCGCAGCCCAGCGGGGTCCGCAGCGTGCTGGACGCCGCGGTCGAGGGCGGGGCGACGGTCCTGAAGCCGGCGAGGAAGTCGCTGTTCGGCGCCTTCTGCGCGGTGTACCGGGCCCCGGACGGCAGCGTGTGGAAGGTGGCGGCACCGACCGGGAAGGACCGGGGGCCCGCCACGGAGCCCGTCGTGCCCACCGAGACCGTGGCCATCCTCGGCGTCGCCGACGTGAAGGCCGCCGGCGCCTTCTACGCGGCCCTGGGCGTGCAGCCGGACAAGGCGTACCGGCACTACGCCGACTTCCACCCGGGCCCGGGCGCCTGCCGGTTGGCCCTGATGCCGCGGCGGACCCTCGCGAAGGACGCGGGCGTCGACGACGGCGGGACCCTGGTGCGGGGGGGCGGTCCTGCACCACGGCGCCGACACCCGCGGGGAGGTCGACGCGACCCTGTCCGCGGCCTGTGCCGCCGGCGGCCGGATCAGCGCCCCGGCGGCCGAGACCGCCGAGGGCTACCGCGGGGACTTCACCGACCCGGACGGCTTCGTGTGGCGGGTCACCGCGGGGTAGGCCGTGGCGCCCCGGGGACGGGAGCCGCACCGGCAAGCAAGGCCCTGCCGCCGGGGGCCGGGACCTTCGGCATCCCCCAAGTCCCCCGCCGACGTGATGGGATGGCCTCCCCCCACGGGAGCCGCAGGGGGCCTCTTCGGCGTCCTCCGTGGGACCGACACGCTCCCCATCCGTTCGTCCCCGAGGAGTCGGCAGGCCATGTCCCCCCAAGAGCGCACCCCCGCACCGCGGTTCAGTGTCATCGTCCCGGTCTTCAAGGTGCAGGGATACCTGCGGGAGTGTCTGGACTCCCTCCTCGCCCAGGACTTCACCGACTTCGAGGTCATCGCCGTCGACGACTGCTCACCGGACCGCAGTGCGGACGTCCTCGCCGAGTTCGCCGCCCGCGACCCGCGCGTGGTGGTGGTGCGGCACGACACCAACGGCGGGATAGGCAGGGCCCGCAACACCGGTGTGGCGCGGGCCCGCGGCGACTACCTGTTCTTCCTGGACAGCGACGACACGATCACCGCCGGCACCCTGCGTGCCGTGCACGACCGGCTGGCCCTGACCGAGGACCCCGACGTCCTGATCGCCGACCACACCCGTACCTACTGGTGGGGCGAGACCAAGGCCAGCGCCACCGGAGAACTGCTCGCCCGGACCGGGACGGAGGTGTTCCGGCCCGCGGAACGCCCCGAGTTCCTGTCGATGTTCGCGGTGGTGTGGAACCGGGTGTACCGGCGGGACTTCTTCCTCGCCCACGACTTCGCCTTCACCGACGGCCTGTACGAGGACGCCCTCGTCGTCTACACCACGATGCTCACCGCCGAACGCGCCGTCTGCCTCGACCACGTCTGCGTCGAGTACCGCCAGCGCCGCGGCGGGAACTCGATGCAGACGCCGGGGCGCGAGCACTTCACGATATTCGAGCAGTACCAACGGCTCTTCGACTTCCTCGACACCCGCCCCGACCTGGACGGGCTGCGCCCGCTGCTGTTCGAGCGGATGGTGAGCCACTTCCTGCACACCTTCGCCCGGGAGAGCCGGGTGCGCGCCCAGGACCGGTCGGAGTTCTTCTACCGGGCGACCGTGCTCTACCGGCGCCACCTGCCGCCGGGCTTCGTCCCGCCGAGCGGGATCAAGGGCGCCAAGTTCCAGGCGGTCGACCGCGGTTCCTACGCCGCCTTCCAGGCCCTGAAGCTGGTCAACGGCACCCGGTTGCGCGGGGCGGACCGGTTGCGCCGGGCCAGGCGGAGCCTCGGCAGGCAGGCGTACGCCGGGTACTACCGGTTGCAGCTGAGCCGCCCGATCGAGGAGGACCTGGTGGTGTACTCGGCGTACTGGAACCGCACCCCGGCCTGCAACCCCCTCGCGGTGTACGAGAAGGCCAGGGAGCTCGCCCCGCACCTGCGCGCGGTGTGGGTGGTGCGCGCCGCCGACGTGCGGAACCTGCCGCCCGGCATCGACCACGTGGTCCCCCACTCCCCCCGCTACTGGGAGGTGATGGCCCGCGCCAAGTACTTCGTCAACAACGTCAACTTCGCGGACCACGTCGTCAAGCGCCCCGGCCAGGTGCACGTGCAGACCCACCACGGGACCCCGCTCAAGCGCATGGGCATCGACCAGCAGCGCTACCCGGCCGCCGCCAAGGGCATGAACATGGAGAAGCTGCTGGCGCGCGCGGACCGCTGGGACTTCAGCGTCTCGTCCAACGGGCACTCCAGCGAGCAGTGGGACCGGGTCTACCCGTGCGCCTTCGCCTCGGTCGACGCCGGCTACCCCCGCAACGACGTGTACGTGACGGCGGACGCCCGCCGGGTGCTGGCCGCCCGGGAGCGCCTCGGCATCGCGCCCGGCCGCACCGCCGTGCTGTACGCGCCGACCGCCCGCGACTACCAGGTGGGCTACGTGCCGCGGCTCGACCTGGCGCGGGTGGCCCGGGAGCTGGGCCCGGACGTGGTGCTGCTGGTGCGCACCCACTACTTCTACGGCCGGGACCCGGGGCTGACGGAGCTCGCGGACCGTGGGGCGCTGATCGACGTCTCCCGTCACCCGAGCGTCGAGGAGCTGTGCCTCGCCTCGGACGCGTTGATCACCGACTACTCGTCGATCATGTTCGACTACGCGGTGCTGGACCGGCCGATCGTCACCTTCGCCGACGACTGGGAGGTGTACGTGCGCTCCCGGGGGGTCACCTTCGACCTGCTGTCGGGCGAGCCGGGCGACACCCCAGGCGCCGTGGCGACCACGGAGGAGGAGCTCATCGCGACGTTCCGTGACGGCCGGTGGGACGACGAACGCGCCACCGCACTGCGGGCCGCGTTCCGGGAGCGGTTCTGCCCGTGGGACGACGGCCGGGCCGCGGAACGGGTGGTCCGGCGCACCCTCCTCGGCCAGGAGGCGTTGCCGGCGGTACTGCCGCCCTCGGCCCGCGGTGTCGCGCCGTCGCCGCGCAAGGCGGCCGCCGAGCAGGGGCTGTCCGGGGTCTGACCCCGTGGGGCGGGGCCGGGGGCGCGCTCGACGCCCCCGGCCCCGCTCCCGGTCAGGACTTCGGTGCGGACGAGCCCGGTTCCTCGGCGCCCTGGGAGGCCGGGGCCTCCTTGAAGTCGACCCGGCCCATGTGCTTGTTCATGGACTTCATCAGCCCCCAGACGGCGAGTGCCATCACCGCGAAGACGATGAACCCCAGCACTCCGGGGGTGACCTTGTTCTTGTCGACCTCGGCCGCCAACGGGACGAGGCCCGAGACCAGCTGGCCCGCGCTTGCGCTCACACTCATGTCAGGCATTGTCGCGGATGCCCGCGAAGAGGTCGTCCTCGGGGAGGGAGGTGTCGACGAGCGACTTCGCCAGCTCGTACTCCTCGGTCGGCCAGACCTCCTTCTGGAGGTCCATCGGGACCCGGAACCAGCCGCCGTCCGGGTCGATCTGGGTGGCGTGCGCGATCAGCGCCTTGTCCCGGATCTCGAAGAAGTCGGCGCAGGGCACGTGCGTGGTCAGGGTGCGCTCGACCCGCTCGAACTCGTCCCACCGCTTCAGCCAGTCCCCGTAGGGGGACTCCAGCCCGCGCTCCAGCAGGGCCTCGTGCAGCGCCTCGGTGCGGGGGCGGTTGAAGCCCTGGTTGTAGTAGAGCTTGCCCGGCTGGTGGACGGGGCCGAACTCGTCCTCCGGGAACGCCTCCGCGTCGTTCGCCCCCTCGAAGGCGATCATGGTGATCTTGTGGGTCATGATGTGGTCGGGGTGCGGGTAGCCGCCGTTCTCGTCGTAGGTGGTGATCACCTGGGGACGGAAGGCCCGGATGCTGCGGACCAGCCGCCCGGCCGCCTCCGTCTCGTCCTCCAGCGCGAAGCAGCCCTCCGGCAGCGGCGGCAGCGGGTCGCCCTCCGGCAGCCCCGAGTCGACGAAGCCGAGCCACTCCTGCCGGATGCCGAGGATCTCCCGGGCCTCGTCCATCTCCTTCTTGCGCACCTCGTGGATGTTCTCCTCGATGTACGGGTCGCCCTGGAGCTTCGGGTTGAGGACGGAACCGCGTTCGCCGCCCGTGCACGTCACGACGAGCACGTCCACCCCCTCCGACACGTACTTCGCCATGGTGGCCGCGCCCTTGGACGACTCGTCGTCCGGGTGGGCGTGCACGGCCATGAGTCGCAGCTGCTCAGTCAAGACTCGATCCTCGTCGAATACGGCGCCCGGATGAGGGGGCGCGATGGGCGGCTTCTATAGTGACCGAATCGGGGGACGAAAAATTCCGGGACCCGGTCCCGTCACCCCCGTCATCCCCGCAGGAGGGCGATCATGAGCGCGGTCCGTGAGCAGCTTCCGGAGGGCCGGTACGGCCGCTCCGCGGAGGAGCGCGTCGACCGCCGGCTCAAGCTCATCGGATCGGTGCTGGGGGTCGGGATGCTGGGCCTGGTCACCTGGATCGGCTACGGCTACATCTCCGGCCAGGAGGTGAGCGCCGAGATGATCAAGTTCAAGGTCGTCTCCGACAGTGCCGTGCAGGTGCACCTGGAGGTCCGCAAGGACGCCGAGGTCCGCGGGTACTGCACGGTCCGCTCCCAGTCCGAGGACGGTGCCGAGGTGGGCCGGGCCGACTTCCGCTTCGACCAGGCGGAGAGCCGGGTCGACGAGGTGATCACCCTGCGGACCACCGCCCGGGCGACGGCGGCCGAACTCGTGGGCTGCCAGTCGGACGGGTGATCCTCCCCCGATCACGCGCGAACACTGCGTGATCATGTGCTGACCGCGGGTTTGTCGACCGTCGCGGGTGCGCATGCTTTATGAAGGGCCGCACGAGAATCACACAGCCACTGGCCTGCGCTGACGTAAGTCTGATGCATTATGTCCTCCCCCTTCGGCGCGCACATTGTTAGGCTCGTGGTTTCGCCCACCGGGGAGCACATCCCGTCCCGGTAGGGCGTTGCTTTGTATTCCAGTACCGACGAGGAGCACCAGTGACCCAGACCAGTGAGAGCGTCACCTGGCTTACCCAGGAGGCGTACGACCGGCTCCAGGAGGAGCTGACCCGCCTGTCTGGTCCCGCCCGCATCGAGATCGCCAAGAAGATCGAGGCGGCGCGCGAGGAGGGGGACCTGCGCGAGAACGGCGGGTACCACGCGGCCAAGGAGGAGCAGGGCAAGCAGGAGCTCCGCATCCGCCAGCTCACCCAGCTGCTGGAGAACGCCAAGGTCGGCGAGATCCCGCCGGACGACGGCGTCGTGGAGCCGGGCATGGTCGTGACGATCGCCTTCGACGGTGACGAGGACGACACGCTCACGTTCCTGATGGCCTCCCGCGAGTACCCGTCCTCCGACATCGAGACCTACTCCCCGCAGTCCCCGCTGGGTACTGGCGTGAACGGCAAGAAGGTCGGCGACGAGGCCACCTACGAGCTGCCCAACGGCAAGTTCGCCTCCGTCAAGATCCTCGCCGCGAAGCCGTACTCCGGCTGACCGTCGGTACGGAAGCGGGCCCCGGGGCGCGTCCCCGGGGCCCGTTCTGCTCTGTTCCGGCTCCCGCTCACGCCCCGAAGTCGTACTCCAACACGTACGCGGCGGAGTCCATGTCGTTGACCTCGACGGCCCGCCCCTCGGGGGTGCACGCGGTGCGCCGGACCAGCATCACGGGCGTTCCGGCACCGAGGGCCAGCCGCTCGGACTCCTCCCGCGAGGGCATCCGGGAGCGCACCTCCTCACGGAACCGGGTGGGTTCCACGCCCAGTTCGGCGAGGCGGGCGTAGATCCCGCCGGGCCCGCTGTCCGGGCGGGTGACGGCAGTGCCGCGCACCAGCTCCGCCGGCAGCCGGGAGACGGCGAGCAGCACGGGCCCGCCGTCCAGGAGGTAGCGGCGGGACCGCACGCAGACCGGCGCCCCGGCGGGGAGGTCCAGCACCCGGGCGATGTCGCCGGGCGCGGGCTCCTCGGTGACCGTGACGCCGTCGACGGCCACCTCCCGGCCCTCGGCGTCCGTCTCCCACACGGACCGACCGCCCGTCCAGCCCTCCCGCGCCAACCGGGCGATGCCACGGCGGCGCAGCTCCGTTCCGGACGTCACGGCATGTCGACTTCCGCCGTGAGCGCGCGCCCGCTGCCGAGGAAGTCCGTCGCGTACTCGGTCACCTCGCCCTGCTGGTCCCAGTAGTGGTTCGTCCAGGTCAGCACGGGCGTGCCGGCCGGAGCCCCCAGCGCCTCGGCCGGTTCCGTCGGCACCGGACGCACCGCGAGGGCGTCCCGCCGCCGGACGGCGCGCCGTCCGGTGCGCTCCTCGACCAGCCCGAAGGTCATGGTCGGCAGCGGCTCCGGAGCGAGGAGTTCCGGGGCGCTGCGTGCCAGCTCGCCGGGGAGCCAGGAGATCGACACGGCCACCACGCCCTCGTCGTCGACGTACCTTCGCCACCGTTTGACGACCGGCGCACCGGGCTCGACGCCCAACGCGGCGGCGACCTCGTCCGGCGCGGGTTCGAGTCCGGCGCCGAGGAGTTCCACCCGTTCGCCGGGACGCAGACCGGTGGCCCCGGCGCGCAGCAGGCGCAGCCGGTCGGGGCCGGTGGTCTGCCTGCGCCCGAGATCGACGAAGGTGCCCTGGGTCGAAGACCTCACATAGCCCTCGGCCTGCAACTGCTTGATGGCCTTCGCCGCCGTCGCCGTGGCGACACCCCATTCCCCGGAGATGTCCGCGATCGAAGGCAGCTTGGCGTCCTGCGCCAGTTCCCCGTCGACGATCTTCTGCCGGAAGTGGTTCGCGATCTGTATGAACGGCGGCAGCTCTCGCTGGACCCGCGGTGCCATGACGCCTCCCGAGTTCGCGTACTAGCTCGCTACCGAGCGTACCCGACCCATTACTTGACAGGCGTAAGCTAGCACACGAATAGTTAACGCGAGCTAGCACGCGTCTGCTGCAAGGAGACACCCATGCCGGGAGCCCAAGCCCGCCCGCTTCCCCTCGTCCCCTACATCACCGCCTGGAGTTCCGAACGGACCGTGCGGCCACCCGTCATCACGCAGGGTGCAGGCATCGGCTATGCGGACGAGACACCGTTCGACCGGGACGCGGACGGCGTCCTGTGGTCTCGCGAGGGCGTGAGCCCGGGGAAGGGGCGGCCCGACTTCGGACGGGTCCACCTGCTGCGCCAGCGGCGGGCCATGCGCCGGTTGCTGTGCCAGGTGTGCGGAGGCGCGGCCGACCGGAACGAGCACGGTGTCCTGTGGCTCGTGGGGGAGGACGACATCGAGGACATGACCACCACGCACCCGCCGGTCTGTGCCCCTTGCGCCGCCCAGGCGGTGCGTCTGTGCCCGTACCTGCGCCGGGGGCACCTTCTGTTGCGTGTACAAGCGTGTGTCCCGGTGGGCGTGCACGGGGTGATGTACCGCCCGGGAGTCCCCTTCCCCCGCGTGGAACGCGACGGCGGCGTCACCTACGACGATCCGCGCATCCGCTGGACCCGCGCCGCCCAGCTCATCGTGCGGCTGGAGGGGTGCGAGGTCGCGGGACCACCGGACGTGACCGCGCCCGCCCCCCGGCGGTGAGCCGGCGGACGGGCGCGGGACGGGCCGAGCGGGGCGGTCAGCCCGCGGCGTTTCGGTACTTGCGGACGGCCAGGGTGCGGAAGACCACGATGATCAGCAGGGACCAGAGCAGCGAGGCCCAGGCGGGGTGCTGCATGGGCCAGGCCGTGGAGTCGACCACGCCGGGGTTGCCGAAGAGTTCGCGGCACGCCTGCACGGTCGCGCTGAACGGGTTCCAGTCGGCGATGTGCTGGAGCCACGGGGTCATCTGGGAGCTGTCCACGAACGCCGTGGAGACGAAGGTGACCGGGAAGAGCCAGATGAGCCCGCCGGAGGTGGCCGCCTCCGGGCTGCGGACGGACAGGCCGATGGTGGCGCCGATCCAGGTGAACGCGTACCCGAGCAGGAGCAGCAGGCCGAAGCCGGCGAGGACCTCGGGGACGCTGGTGTGGGTGCGCCAGCCGATGAGCAGGGCGACGATCGCCAGGACGAAGAGCGTCAGGGCGGTCTGCACCAGGTCGGCGAGGGTGCGCCCGGTGAGGACCGCGCCGTGGGCCATCGGCAGGGACCGGAAGCGGTCGACGAGGCCCTTGTGCATGTCGTCGGCGATGCCGGCGCCCGAGCCGGCGGTGGCGAAGGTGACGGCCTGGGCGAAGATGCCGGCCATCAGGAACTCGCGGTAGTCGCCGGGGTCCGTGGAGCCGCCGATGTTCATGGAGCCGCCGAACACGTACGAGAACAGCACCACGAACATGATCGGTTGGAGCAGGCCGAAGATGACCATCTCCGGGATGCGGGTCATCCGGATCAGGTTGCGGCGGGCGATGACCAGGGAGTCCCGGACGGACTGGGTGATGCCGCCGGTCCCCTTCGGTGCGGCGGTCCTGACCGCCTCGGTCGCGGCGCTCACTGCGGTGCCTCCTCGTCGTGCCGGGCGGTGGTCTTCCCGGTCCGCTCCGCCTTCTCGGTCCCGCCGGTGGCGGTGTCGTCCTCGCCGTTCCCGGCCGCCTCGGCGCGGTGGCCGGTCAGCGAGAGGAACACGTCGTCGAGGGTGGGGCGGCGCAGTCCGATGTCGTCGATCTCCACGCCTCGGACGTCGAGTTCCCGGATCACCTCGGCCAGCAGCTTGGCGCCGCCCGACACGGGCACGGTGAGCTTGCGGGTGTGCTGGTCGCTGGTGACCTCGCCGTGGCCGAGGGCGGCGAGCACCGCGGTGGCGTCGGCGATGCGGTCGCGCTCGTGGATGACGACCTCCACCCGCTCGCCGCCGGTGCGGGCCTTGAGCTGGTCGGAGGTGCCGCGGGCGATGACCCGGCCGTGGTCGACGACGGCGATGTCGTGCGCGAGGTGGTCGGCCTCCTCCAGGTACTGGGTGGTGAGCAGGAGCGTCGTCCCGCCCGTCACGAGTTCCTGGATGACCTCCCACAGGGCCTGCCGGTTGCGGGGGTCGAGTCCGGTCGTGGGTTCGTCCATGAACATCACGGGCGGCGAGACGACGAGCGCGGCGGCGAGGTCGAGCCGGCGGCGCATGCCTCCGGAGTAGGTCTTCGCGGTCCGGTCGGCGGCGTCCGCGAGGCCGAAGCGGTCGAGCAGTTCGCCGGCGCGGGCCTTGGCGGCCTTGGCGCCGAGCTGGTAGAGCTGGCCGACCATCTGGAGGTTCTCGCGGCCGGTGAGGAGTTCGTCGACGGCGGCGAACTGGCCGGAGAGTCCTATCGACCGGCGGACGTCGTTGGGGTGCTTGAGGACGTCGACGCCCGCGACGACCGCACGGCCGCTGTCGGGGCGGAGCAGTGTCGTCAGGCAGCGGACGGTGGTGGTCTTCCCCGCGCCGTTCGGGCCGAGCAGGCCGAGGACGGTGCCTTCGGGGACGTCCAGGTCGACACCGTCCAGCGCCCTGACGTCGCCGAAGGTCTTCACCAGACCCTCGGCGTAGATGGCGCTTGGCATGTGGTCACTCCCAGTGTTCCGGTCGCCCCTCGCGGACGACGTCGTTCGTCGATGGGCGGCCTCGTGAAACCAAAAGCATAATTTGTTCGAGTTGCCCGTGTTCCTCCACTTGCGCCCGCTCTTCTCGCCGAGCTCGGAAAAGGAGGTGTGGCGCGGCGGCTCGCGCCCTACCCTGCGAGCCGGCACGCACGCGATCGAAGGCACGCACCATAACGCGACGTATCGCGTTTCCTCAAGCGGATTTCCGTGCACCGCCGGCGCACTCCGGCGCGGGCCCGCGCACGTCGGCGGGGGCGGACCCGACCCCGGGCCCGCCCCCGCCACCGCACGCACCCCGCTCAGCCGATGATCGTGTAACCCGCCGCGCGCAGCGCCGCGCGCACCTCCTCGCAGTGCTCGCCGCCCTTGGTCTCCAGGTGCAGCTCGACCTCCGCCTCGGTGAGCCCGAGCCGCGGGTCGGTGCGCACGTGGCTGACGTCCAGCACGTTCGCGTCCACCACGGAGAGCACGCCCAGCAGCGTGGCCAAGGCCCCCGGGCGGTCGGTCAGCCGCAGCCGGACCGCGAGGTACCGGCCCGCGGCGGCCATCCCGTGCCGCAGGATGCGCTGCAACAGCACCGGGTCCACATTGCCCCCGGACAGCACCGCCACCACCGGGCCCTCGAAGGCGCCCGGGTCCGCCAACAGGGCCGCCACCGGCGACGCGCCCGCCGGCTCCACCACCATCTTCGCCCGCTCCATGCACAGCAGCAGCGCACTGGACAGCTCGTCCTCGGACACCGTCCGCACCTCGTCCACCAGCTCCGCGACGATCCGGAACGGCACCTCCCCCGGCCGCCCCACCTTGATCCCGTCGGCCATGGTGGCCAGCGGCGCGACCGACACCGGACGGCCCGCCGCCAAGGAGGGCCCGTAGGCCGCCGCGCCCGCGGCCTGCACCCCGACGATCCGCACGTCCGGCCGCAGCGCCTTCACCGCCACCGCGACGCCCGCCGCGAGGCCGCCGCCGCCCATGCCCACGACGACGGTCCCCACCTCGGGGCACTGTTCGAGCACCTCCAGGCCGACCGTGCCCTGACCGGCGACCACATCGCGGTGGTCGAAGGGATGGATGAACACCGCACCCGTGCGCCGGGCGTACTCCTCCGCAGCGGCCAGCGTCTCGTCGACGACCTGACCGTCCAGCCTCACCTCCGCACCGTACTCGCGGGTCGCGGCGATCTTAGGGAGCGGTGCGCCCACCGGCATGAACACGGTCGAGCGGACCCCGAGCAGCGTGGACGCGTGCGCGACGCCCTGGGCGTGGTTCCCCGCGCTCGCGGTGACCACGCCCGCCGCGCGTTCCTCCGGCAACAGCCCGGCGATCCGCACGTAGGCGCCGCGGAGCTTGAACGAACCGGTGCGCTGGAGGTTCTCGCACTTGAGGTGGACCGGCGTCCCCACCAGCGACGACAGATGACGGCTGCCCTCTATCGGGGTCATCCGCACCACCCCGTGCAGCATCTTCCGCGCACCGCGCACATCGTCCAGCGTGACGGGCGGTTCCACCGGGAGAAACGAGTCAGTCGTGGGGTAGTTCATGGGCCAAGTCTCGCAGCTCACACCGGGCACGACGCGGGGCGCGGCGGGTTTGTCCAGCGCCCGTACGGAGGCCCGTGGGGGCGCGTACTCTGTCCCCCAATTCTTCCCGCACGCATGAAGTGAGCCTTCGGCCATGCCCACAACACCAGAAATGTCGATGGACATGATGACCTCCGGCGACACCGGTCTTCTCGACGCCCTCCAGCACGAAGTGGCACTCTTCGCCCGCCGCGCGGAGCAGACCCGACTCGGCGGCGTCGGGCAGGTGCGCAACTCCATGGACCGCGCCGCGTACCTGCTGCTCAACCGCCTCGACAAGGAGGGACCGATGGGAGTCAAAGCCCTTGCCGCCAGCATGGGCATCGACTCCTCGACCGTGACGCGTCAGGTCGCCCCCCTCGTCGACACCGGACTCGTCAAACGCACCTCGCACCCGGAGGACGGCCGCGCGGTGGTCCTCCAACTGTCCCCGCGGGGGCAGGCCCGGCTCGGCGAGGTGCGGTCCTCCCGCCGGGAGTTGATGGCCCAGTTGACCGAGGACTGGGAACCCGCCGACCGTGAGCACTTCTGCACGCTGCTCACCCGTTTCAACACCGCGCTCTCCGCGCGGATGTCCGCACCGGCACCGACCGTCGAGACCGCCGCCGACGGGTCCTGAACCACCCCGCGGACGAGGACCGCGGACGGCAACCACCGTCCGTACGACCCGGGTTCCCGCCACACGCCTCCGGAGCCGACGCCGACTGGACCCGGAGGTCCGAGTACGGAACCCGGGCACCGTCCGCCCTCCCCCTCGGGGAGCGCCAACCCGCCCGTCACGCCCGCCCCTTCGCCCCCGGCGGGGGAACGGGCCGCCGCCCACCGGTGGGGCGGGCGGCGGGAGCCCGTCAGCCCAGCGCCTGCTGGAGGTCGGCGAGCAGGTCGTCCACGTTCTCGATGCCGACCGACAGCCGCACCAGGTCCGCGGGCACCTCCAGCGCCGAACCGGCCGCCGAGGCGTGCGTCATCCGGCCCGGGTGCTCGATCAGCGACTCCACCCCGCCCAGCGACTCGCCCAGGGTGAACAGCTTCGCCCGGTCGCAGACCGCGACGGCCGCCTCCTCGCCGCCCGCCACCCGGAACGACACCATGCCGCCGAACCGCTTCATCTGCTTGGCGGCGACCTCGTGGCCCGGGTGCCCGGGCAGCCCCGGGTACAGCACCTCGGTGACCCGCGGGTGCCGGGTCAGCGCCTCCGCGATCCGGCCGGCGTTGTCGCTGTGCCGGTCCATGCGCACGGCGAGGGTCTTGATGCCCCGCAGCACCAGCCACGAGTCGAAGGGCCCGGCGATCGCGCCCATGGCGTTCTGGTGGTAGGCCAACTCCTCGGCCAGCGTGGCGTCCCCGGTGACCAGGGCGCCGCCGACCACGTCGGAGTGGCCGCCCATGTACTTGGTCAGCGAGTGCACGACCACGTCGGCGCCCAGCGCCAGCGGCTGCTGGAGGTAGGGCGTGGCGAAGGTGTTGTCGACCACGAGCCGCACCCCCGCTTCCCGGGCCACCTCGGCGAGGGCCGGCACGTCGGTGATGCCGAGCAGCGGGTTGGAGGGGGTCTCCACCCAGATCGCCCGGGTCCTCGGGGTCAGCGCGGCCCGCACCGCCTGCGGGTCGGAGGTGTGCGCGACCGAGAACTCCACGCCCCAGCGCGCCGCGACCTTCGCGAAGAGCCGGAAGGTGCCGCCGTACGCGTCGTCCGGGATCACCACGTGGTCGCCGGGGGCCAGCAGGGTGCGCAGCAGGCAGTCCTCGGCGGCGAGCCCGGAGGCGAACGCGAGGCCGCGGACCCCGCCCTCCAGGGCCGCGAGGTTCTCCTCCAGCGCGGTGCGGGTCGGATTGGCGCTGCGGCTGTACTCGTAGCCGCCCCGCAGACCGCCCACCCCGTCCTGTTTGAACGTGGACACCTGGTGGATCGGGGGGACCACGGCGCCGGTCAGCGGATCGGCGGTGTTGCCCGCGTGGATCGCGACGGTTTCGAAGGAGTGCGTCGGGTGCGAGTCGTTCATGGCACCGAGCGTAGTGCGACGGGGACCGGGCGGGGATGCCCGGGCAGGTCCGTTGTGTGACGGGTTCGCCAATTCTCCGGGCGGTCTGGTTCGCTTGTCCGCATGGAGATTCTCTGGTTCCTGATGGCGCTGGTCCTGCTGGGGACGGTGCTGGCGACGGTGTTGCGGCCGTACCTGCGCGGCAGACGGGACGGCATACGGCTGGTGAGCCCGGACGCGCCCGACGCCGCGGACCCGGCCGCGTACGACTTCCTGTTGCAGGAACAACTCGACGTCCGGATGCCCGGCCCGGACCCGGACCTGGTGGACGTGCTGGACGTGGTGCGCGGCACCCAGAACTGGCGGGCCGCCTCCCAGCTCCTGGCGGGCACCGGGGCGGAGGGCGAGCGGCGCTGGCAGCGGGTCCAGGCGTTCGCCGGCGCCGCCTCCCTGGAGCTCCAGCAGCAGCCGGGCGGCACCGGCGGCGCCGGTGCGGGCGCCCAGTGGCTGCGCTCCTGGCGCACCGAGGCGCCGAAGGACGCGGGCGGCGCCGCGGTGCAGGCGGAGTTCCTGGTGCAGCAGGCGTTCCGCACCTCGACGCCCGGGACGGACGAGTTCCGGATCATCCTGGAGGAGGCCCGGGCCGCGTGCGGGCAGGCCGCCCTGCTGGCCCCCGGGGACCCGATCCCGTACGTCGTGGAGCTGACGATCGCCCGCGGCCTGGGCTACCCGCGCACCGAGTTCGAGCAGCTGTGGCTGAAGATCCTGGACCGCGCTCCGGCGCACATGGGGGCGCACCTCGCCGCGCTGCACTACTGGTGCGAGAAGTGGCACGGTTCGCGGGAGCTGGCGTACTCCTTCGCCGAGGCCGCGGCGGCCCGCGCCCCGCAGGGCTCGCTGCTGTCGGCGCTGCCGCTCTTCGCGGTCTACGAACACATGTCCGAGATCACCCTGGTGAGCGACTTCCACAACACCGGGGTCGTCCGCGACGCCGTCGAGGGCGCCCTCTACGCCGTCCACTCCGCCCGCCCCGACGACCCGATGACGGCGCACGTCCGGCACCTGCTGGTGTTCTTCCTGGTGCAGGCGGAGCGCTGGGGCGAGGCCATGGCCCAGCTGGTGCGGGTGGACGGGCACGTGGGCGCCCTGCCCTGGACCATGTCGGCCGACCCGGCGGCCGACTACGCCGTCTACCGGGCGCTGGCGGTCGCCGGCTACGAGGCGAACGGCGGCAGCCCCGCCACGCTCCCCCGCTGACCCGTCCGTCGTGCGCCCGGGCCGGGCGCACGACGGGGAATGCGGGGACGCGGTCGTTCGTTGTTCCGGAAGACGTGTCGCGAGCGCGGTCCACCAGGCCGCAGCGCGTCGCCGTGTCCGCCGGGCCCGTGACGTCCTTGGCCGAAGACTCAGAAGGAGACAGGGAGAGCATGTTCCTGCACCGCCGCACCCCGCAGCTGCCGACGCCGGAGCAGGCCCTGAGGGGACGCTCCGAGCCCGCCTTCGGCGTGCCCGAGCGGCACACCGTCCTCGACACCCCCTTGCTCGGCCCCTACCCGGAGGGACTGCGGGTCGCCGACTTCGGCCTGGGCTGCTTCTGGGGCGCGGAGCGCACGTTCTGGCGGACGGAGGGCGTCTGGACGACCCTCGTCGGCTACCAGGGCGGCTACACCGAGCACCCCACGTACGAGGAGGTCTGCTCGGGCCTGACCGGCCACACCGAGGCGGTCCGGGTGGTGTACGACCCGGAGCGGGTCTCCTACGAGTCGCTGCTCAAGCTGTTCTGGGAGTCCCACGACCCCACCCAGGGCTTCCGCCAGGGCAACGACGTCGGCACCCAGTACCGCTCCGCCGTCTACCTCCACGACCCGGCCCAGGCCGCCGCGGCGGAGCGCTCGCGCGACGCCTACCAGCAGGTCCTGACCGCCGCCGGCCTCGGCACGATCACCACCGAGGTCCTCCCGGCCGAAGGCCGCACCTTCTACCCCGCCGAGGGGCCCCACCAGCAGTACCTGGACAAGAACCCGAACGGCTACTGCGGCATCGGCGGGACGGGCGTGTCCTGCCCGGTGGGGGTGGCTCCGGCGGACTGAGGCGCTCAGCGGCGGTTGCGGGCCGAGAGGATCAGACCGTCGAGGTCCACCGGACGCCAGCGGTCGCGGCCCGCGGTGCGGACCGCCCAGCCCTGTTCGTTGGAGGCGGGTTCGACCAGGACCGCCTGGCCGTCGCCGATCCGGGTGGCGAGGAGTTCCCAGAGACGGTCGCGGACGCGACGACTCGGGTTGCCGACGAAGACGCCGGCGTTGACCTCGACCATCCAGCGGGTGAGATGGCCGCGCAGACCTTCGGGCGCGGCGATCAGGACGATCACGGTCATCGGGACGGCTCCGGGGACGGGGGGCGATCGGGCTCCGCGGGCTGGTCGGAGTCGGTGGCTTCGGGGCCGATGACCGCCAGGTGCTGCTCGCCCATGCCGGCCGGGGTCAGGGACGTGACCGGGCCGGGGGAATCCGGCCCGGTGGTGTCGTCCGGGGCCCAGTTCACGCCTGCGGCGACCGACCCGAGGCGTTCGTCCCAGAGTTCGCTGGTCTCCGGGGTGTCGAAGTCCGTACCGGGCGGGTTCAGGAGGCCCTTGACGTCGGTCACGATACGGCCGAGCAGCTTCGTCCCCGCGATCTGGTCGCGGAGGCCGACCCGGGCGTCCCGTTCCTCGACGAGCCCCTGCGCGGCGAGGTCGAAGGCGAGGGGAATCGTGTACTCGGCCTTGTAGAGGTCGGCGACGTCCAGCACGAAGGAGATCGCGGAGCCCGTGTGGACGAAGCCGAGTCCGGGGCTCGCGCCGAGTCCGACGACCACGGCGTGGCAGATGCCGTAGAGGGCGGCGTTGGCGGCGGAGAGCAGGCGGTTGAGGTCGTCGCCCGCGGCGAACGCGTCGCCCGCCGTGTAGACGCGGCCGTCCCAGCGGACGCCGGTGCGGCGGGAGTGTTCCTGGTAGAGCTTGCGGATGCGTGCGCCCTCCCGCCCGCGGAGCTGCTGCATCGTGGCGCGGGACACGTCCTCGCCGGGGAACCTCATGCCGTACATGGCCCGTGCGACGGCCAGTCGTTCCTTGGGCCGGGTGACCAGCCACGCCTGCCGGTGGAGCAGCCCGGAACCCCGGCTGGGGCCGAGGCCCGCCGCGTACATCCGCACGCCCTGTTCGCCGACCCAGCAGACCGCGGTGCCGGAGTCCGCGAGCAGTCTGACGGCTCCGTGGGTGACGCGGGTGCCGGGCCCCAGCAGCATGACCGCGATCATGGCGGCCGGGATGCGTACCGTCTCCCGCCGGTTGATGACGACGACGGCGTTCTCGTCGCGGTCGAGGTGGCTGCGTTCCACGTAGACGCTGGAGACCCGGTCCACGAGGCGGTGCAGGTCGTGCGGGTCGGCCTTCCACCAGATGTCGGCCACGGCTCAGTCCTTCCGACCGGGAAGCTGCCCACCGGGAAGGGGCGCGAGCGTGAGGAGTCCACAGCCGTACGCCTTCGAGGGGCCGATCCCGTCGAGGAGGCGGGCGGTGAACAGCGCGGGATCGGTGACGCGGAGGCGGCCCTCGAAGGTGGCGCTGTGGAAGGTGACGCCGGGGCCCTTTCCGTTCTTCCTGAAGGAGTGGCGGTGGCGGGCGGTGACGCGCACCTCGCGGAGCGGGTCCCGCGCCCGGGACCCGCTGTCCGACGGGTCCGCGGGGTCGGGGTGTGCGACGCCGGGGGCGGGGGGGTCGGTCCGGGAGACGGGGACGTCGAAGCCCCACCCTCCGGTGCGGTTCAGGAACCAGCCCAGTTGGGCGCCGACCGTGCGATGGCCGACACGGAACCCCCGTACCCGCTGGTTCTCCGGGTGGGCGGCGATCCGCGCGGCCTGAGCGGAGGTCGGGCGTTGCGGTGCCTGGGTGTTCTGCACCGGGCTCGCGGTGAGTCGGAAGGCGAACTCGCGGCCGACCGCGATCTGGGCGAGGAGCGGAGCGTACGCGCGGACCGCCGCGTGTTCCCCCTCGGCGTCGGGCCAACCCGCCCGTTCGACGACATGGGTCCAGTCCGGCTTGGACCGGGTGAGGACGTACAGGTACGGCCGGTGGGGGTCGTCCGCGTCCAGCCGCCACAGGACCCGTCCCCCGACGGATCCGGCGGGTCGGCCGGATCCGTGGTCGGTGCCCGCGGGCCGGTCGGGTTCGCCGGGGATGCCGCCCATCACCGCGCCGTGCATGGCCCTCGGGTTGGACAGCAGCTTCCGGCTCTCGGCACGGAGGGGATTGATGCGGATGCGGGAGAGATACGTCATGGCGGTCACCAGCCCAACAGGGCGAAGGGGTCGTGTCCGGCCTCGTCGACCGGGTCGGCGGCGTCGGGGTTCGAGAAGCCGGTCGGGATGCTCAGCCAGCGGTGCCGGACGCGTCGACTGGTGAACCGGCGGGCGTACGGGTCGAAGGAGACGGGTGCGTCGTGGATCACGTCGTCGCCGGCCGGGTCCTCCAGGGTCGCCGAGCAGTCGATCCGGGCCGGGTACAGCGGACGGCCGAGCCCCCGTTCCCGACCGAGTCGGGACGCGTACTGTTCGGCCGCCCGTCGCGTGACCAGCCACGGCAGCTCCGTCAACGCCTCCTCCAGGCCCGTCTCCTTCAGACCGAGCGACACCGGCTGGGTGGGCGGACAGGAGCGGCGGCCCAGCGCGAGCGGGAACGCGGGGGCGCGGACGGCGCGATCGAGCGTGCTCAGCAGGGCGCGCGGTCCGGCGACCGCGGCGAGGAAGACCGCGTCCTGGAGGTAGTAGCGGGTCGTCACGTGCGTGTGCTTCGCGGGTGACGTCGGCTTCTGCGTCCCCTTGGCGCTCACTCCGGACTGGGGCAGCGGGCGTCCCCGGTAGTCGCTGACGGTGTGGTAGTCCCGCAACAGGGTGCCCGGCTGGTCGACACGGACGCCGAGCCGTAGCTCCGACAGTTCGCCGAGCGCGTCCTCACGGGCGACGCCGGCAGCGGCGGCGAGCAGGCCGATGACCCCCGACTTGGTGGGCTCGGCCCCGGTCTCGCGGCGGTTGAAGGCGCTGCGTACGCCCCAGGACTGCATCGGCCCGGCGAGCCGCAGCAGCAGGACGGCGTCGCCGCCGGTCGGCGGGCCGGCTACGGCGGGAGTCATCGGGCGGCCTGCTGGAGGGTGTCGGTGAGGTGGGCCCGCAGACCTTCCAGGAGTTGCGGAAAGGCGAGCGGCTCGCCGAACGTCGCCGTCAGCAGTCCGGCCGTGTCGCCCGTCTCGGCGAAGGTGTGGCAGACACCGGTGAACGCCGGCTGGTCGCCCCAGCATCGGGCGGCCCTGCCGTGCTCGCGGGCCAGGCCGCGCGCGGACTCCTCCGCGATGCCCGAGGGAACGTTGACCGGCTCCTCGAAGGCGGAGACGAGGTTGACGGGTTGATCGGACCGTACGGCGAGGGCGACCAGGCTCGGCAGGGTGCGGTGCGCGAAGGAGTTGCCGTAGCCGGTGGGCATGGAGCGGGCGAAGGAGGTCACGAACTCCCCGACGGCGGCGACCGCGGCCTCGTCGTCCGCGAGGTTGTGCCGGAGCTGGTGCAGGCCCACAGTGGCGTAGCGGTAGAGCGTGGCGGAGTTGAAGCCGATGGAGCCGATCATTCCGGCACCGGTCTCCTCGTCCGCCTGCTCGTCGTCGACCGCGGTGAAGTAGTCGAACTCCAGCTCGACCGCGTGGGTCGACAGGGCGTGGGCCACCTGTGTCGCGGCATCGACGTTCAGCGCGGGGATGTCCGCGACCATCCGTCCGAAGAGCGCGACGTCCATCGGATGCCCCGTGCTGAACTGCTCCCGCACGGGCATCGCCTTGATCTCCTCGGCGAGCGCGTCCTCGTCCAGCGCCGCGAGCTCGGCGGCCCGGTCCCGTACCAGCGCCGCGACCGCCGCGAGCTGGCGGCGCCCGTAGAAGAAGAGGTACGCGATGTCCCCGTCCTTCTTGCCGGCGCTGATCCCCAACCGCGCCAGCAGAGCGTTCGCGAGCCGCGCCGCCGCCCCGTCGTCGAGGCCGGTGGCTCTGGCGATCTGCTCGGTGAGGGCGGCGGCGACGCGACGGGTGCGGGTCGCCAGGTCCTGCTGGGGGATCCGTTCGGCGAAGTGGGTGCGGGTGGCCCGCTTCCACGCCTGCGAGGAGACCCGGGACCGGCGTACCCCGCCGAAATACGCCTCCTTGGGGTTGCCCTGGTCGTCGCGGTTGAGGTTGGCGGGCGGCACCGTTTGCAGGATGTGGACGTCGATGTACGCACGGGGCACGGGCAGCGCCATGGGCTCCTCCGGTGGAGTCGTTCGAGGGTGGGACGGTCGTGGGTCGATCGGCGGGTCGGGGTCTCGGGTGGTGGGGTGATCGGTGCGGCGCGTCGGTCGTTCCGCAGGCGCGGCGCCTTCGGTGCCCCGGTGTCTTCGTGCCGTGGCTCCTCGGATGGGACGGGAGGGTTAGGCGTCCTTCGACGGGTCTCCGGCACCCGTGCGGGCGCTCCGGGCGTGGTAGGCGAGCCCCCAGCGGCGCCGGACCTGTTGCCTGGCTCCCGGAGTCGTCCAACGCTGGATGTCCAGGAGCAACTGGTCGTAGTCCACGGCTTGTTCCACCGAGCGGAGCTGTGTGACCAGCCCGCGCAGCCGGTAGAGCAGGGCAGAGACGGAAGCCGTCTGCACGGCCGCCGCCACGCGCTGGTCCACGGCCTCCTTGCCGAACCGTTCGGGGCCGTGCAGCGCGCGCAGCGCCCTGCCCATGGGGATTCCGGGCTGGTGCATGGGCTTGCTCTGGCTCTGTTGGTGCAGACCGTAGAGCGCGAGGGCGGCGTGCTCCGCCTCCAGTTCGGGGGTGACCCGGCCGTCGACGCGGCTGGCGTAGAAGGGCCAGAGCTCGGGGACCGTGCCGGCCGGCCGCCCCAGGCCCGCACGCAGGGCGGCCAGGTCTTCGCCGGGCGGGCGCGTCCTGGCACCGCTCACGGGATCGGTTCGCCAGTCGCCGCGGGCGTCCACGCGCTGGCTCCAGTAGCGGCGTGCGTCGGGTTCTGGCGCGGGGGTGGGCACGGCGGTTCCCTTCGGTCGGCTCGGAGTGAGCTCGTTGCGTTGGTGGGGTGACGAGTCCGGTGGCCGGAGGTCGCCGCACACGGGGCACGGCTGCGCCACGGCGTGCCGGACCACCGGCTGACCCGGGGTCAGTTCCCGCGGCCGGCGGCGCGGCGGGTGAGGATCGCGTCCAGGCGTTGCCGGAACGCGTGCTCGGCCGTACTGAGCCGGTAGACGTGTTCCTTTCCGTCCTTGATCACCGTACGGCCGGTGAACAGACCGGGCGCTGCGGTGGCGAAGACCTGCTCCGCCACCCTCCACGTCGCCCGTTCCGCCTTCTCCTCCCACGCCTGGAGGCCGCGCTCCGAGGCGTCGAAGTCCTCGGCGACGGCACGGAGTCCGGCGAGGAGCCGTCGGACGACGGGGTCGAGCGCGTGCAGCAGGGTGTCCCCGGGACGCTGACCCTTGTCCCACGGGATCGGCTCGGCCCCGGCGGCCCGGCGGAGGTCCGCCGAGAGACGGTTGACGGAGGACGCCAGGCTCTCCGCCTGCTCCACGGCCCCCAGCAGGGAGTCGTAGACGAGCCCCTCGGGATCGAGTGCCGTGACGGGCAGGGGGATCGCGTCGAAGAAGACGTCCTCGATAACGGCCGACTGGTTGCCGTAGACGATGCCGGTGAGTTCCACCTGAAGGGGGTACGCCTTCGGCATCCGGGCGCCGACCTCTCGGAGCTTGCCCAGCAGGACACTGGTCCGCTGCCCGGCACGGGTGGCGGTCGACTCACGGTCCTTGTCGGTGTTCCAGACGGCGAGCAGCGCTTCGAGGCCCCGCCAGCCCGCCCGCCCGGGCTGGTGGCGACGCGGACGCTGGGGACTCGCCGATCCGGCCGTGGTGGTCTTCCTCGCCCGGGGTCCGCCGGCGGGGGGCGTGGTCCACGTGGTGTGCGGCTCGACCTCGGGGGTCGTGGTCAGCCGGTCCCCGGCGGCGACGACGACCCGGGTGACACGCGGTCCGGCCGGGGTGTCCTCGGGGATCAGTCGGATCCGGCGGGACTGCCAGGTCCAGAGGTCGAGCAGGCCACGGGCGGGCCGGAGCTGCCAGGCCGGCAGGGCGCAGGAGAGGGTGTGCGCGATGTCGCCCTCGGTCGCCCGACGGCGCCACTGGGGCGCATCGTCCGAGAGGAGCGCCTGACCGAAGGAGATGTTGAGCAGCAGCGATTCGTAAACCGTGCGCCCCATCGGCATCACGACGCCCAACTGGCCCAGTGGGCCGGTGGGGTTGCCGGTCGTCTTGCCGGCCTTGGCCCGCGGGTCGCCGACGACGCCGGTCTTGATGGCGGCGGTGTCCCAACACTGGGTGTGGAGCAGCCAGCGGGCGGCTTCCGCCGGGGTCAACTCCAGGGGATCGCCCTCGGTGCGGGACGAGAAGAGCGGCACGTTGTTCCCGGTGGCGGCAGTGGCCACGAGAAGGGCCGACCCCTTGGTCTCACCCTTCGCCGTACGGAGCCCGGGGACCTGCGCGAAGGGCTGGACGGGGTCGAACAGGTCGAAGAAGCGGCCGTACTCGTCGAAGTACGCCTCCAACTTGCGCCGTTGTTCCCCGGTGAAGGCTCCGGAACGGAACGTCTCCAGCCACTCGGCCGCGTTCGCCGGGCGCCCGAGCGCGTCCACGACCAGAGGGAGCAGCAACTGACGGTAGATCGCGGGCTTCTGCGTGGGCAGATCCACCACGAGGTCCTGGAACCGGTCCGCGTCGAGCAGCAGCTCACGTAAGCCGACCCCCCGCACGGGGCGAGCCCCTTCCCCGTCGCCGACCGGACGCACGGGCTGCCAGGGCTCATCCAGCAGATTGAACAACTCGGTTTCCTCACAAAGCTTTTACGTCTAGCGAGCGCGGTTCCAGCATGACACACCCTCGCCCCTTGCGAAGAGGAAATGAGAGGATGCCCAGGCCCCGCGAGGTGACAGGTGCACGAGGGACGGGTGTGCACCCGAGGGGATGCTCCGCTTTTCCGTCTGCACGACGGATCGGCCCCGCTGTTGGCGGGGAAGGGGCGGGCCGGCGAGGCGACTCCCTCCGTCGGCCCGCTCACCCCCGCCGCAAGGATCGCGGCGCGCCCTCCGTGCGCTCCACCACGAGCCCCCGTGCGTCCTCGTACCGGAGCCGGTGGTCGCCGAGGACGGCCTCGCGCCGGCGGTCGAGCACGAGTGCCGGGGAGTACCGCAGCCTCGGGTGCCCGAGCCAGCCGGGCAGCGGCCCCAGTCCGCGCACCGCTTCCTCCGACAGCTTCCCGGCGGGGAGCCGCACCGTGCCGCCGAGCACGTCGTCCAACAGCTCGTCCGGGACGTCACCGTTGACCGTCAGGCTTCTGCCGCGAAGGGTGCGGTACGTCGTCCCGTCCTGGACCACGAGAACGACCTCCGCGCTGAACTCGCCGTCACGGACGACGGCGTCCAGATCGGTATCGTGACCGCCTCCGGGCAGGGACGCGTAGTGCAGTCCCGCGAGGGTGGCCCCCTCCTTGTCACCCCGGCGGGTCAGGAGGAAGAGGTCGGCGACCGCGGCCCGCTCCCGCTGCTCGGTCTCCCACGTCTGCCGTGCGGCTGCCGCGTCCTCGCGCCAGGTCGACGGCAGTGCGTCGTCGAGCTCTCCGTAGCCCGCGGCCACCAGCTCGGGCACCCGGTCGGGGACCCGCCACTCCCCCGTCCCGTCAGCGGCCCCGGCGAGTAGGGCGGCGGTGCGCAGCAACAGGTGGCGCCCGTAGATGGCCTCGGAGGCACCGAGGAAACGCGGAGGATCGTGGTGGAAGACGGAGCGGGCACGGGGCGTTCCCGCGGACGCGTCGGCAGCCTCGGGCGGATCGGAAGGGCCGGGGGTGCCCCCGCCGTCGAATCCGGTGATCACCACTCGGGGTCGACGCAGCCCGGTGGGGCGGGGCACGCCCCCGTGGCGGTGCAACCGCCCGATCCGCTGAAGCAGAAGGTCGATCGGGGCCAGGTCCGTGACGAGGAGGTCGGCGTCCACGTCGAAGGACTGCTCGGCGATCTGCGTGGCAACGACGATCAGCCGGGGGCGTGGCCGGGAGCGGGGGCGCCCCGGATCCGCTCCCGGCTCCGGAGGGCCGAGCCGCCGCAACGCGTCCTGCATCCGGTCCGCCCGGGGCCCCACGGCGAACCGACCATGCAGCAGCAGCACCTCGTCCTCGCCGAACTCCGCGCACAGAGCAGTGTGGAGGGCCTGGGCCCGCTGGACGGTGTTGCGGATGACCAGGGCGCATCCGCCGGACGTCAGTTCCGTGCGGAGGAGGGCGGCGATCGACGCATCCGCCTCCTCCCGTGCCCGTTCGGTCAGTTCCCGTGGTGAACGCGGCGCGGGCACCGTCTCCGGCACGAACTCCAGGGCGACGGGCAGCGACGTCCGCCACGAGGCGCACGACCTCACGTCGATGCGGTGACCCGAACCGTCCGGCGCCCGCCACGCCGCGGTCACCGACGGATATCCGCCCGCTTCGGGAAGGCCGTCGACCGTGTACTCCTCCCGGGCAGCGGCACCGGCCAGATAGGCGTCCACCAGATCACGACGCTGGTCTGGTGGCAGCGTCGCGGAGAGCAGGACGACGGGCGCCCCGGCCTGACCTAGCCAGCGCAGACCCTCCCGGAGGAACTGCGACATGTAGACGTCCGCGGCGTGCACCTCGTCCAGCACCACGACCTTGCCCGCCAGGCCCGCCATCCGCAGCATCACGTGCTTCGTACGGGTCGCCGCGAACAGCAACTGGTCGATCGTGCCGACCACGAAGGGGCAGAGCAGCCCGCGTTTGGCGCCGAGGAACCACTCGGCGGGGCCGCGGGACACCGGCTGCGCGGATCGGCGGTCGAAGGCCGCCACCCCGGGACCGTACAGATCGTCGTCCTCGCACTCGCCGTACGCGTCGACCCCGCCGAACCGGTCCTCCGGGTCGTATCCGGCGTCCCGGTGCCCGGTCACGGCACCATCGATCAGCGCACGCCACTTCTTGTTGAACATGCGCTTGCCGTGCAGCAGCGCGACCTGCTCGGACAACTCCTCGTCGATGCCCCCCACCCACGACCTGACCTGCTCGAACATCGGATCGCTCGTGGACTGGGTCGGCATCCCCACGAAGACGCCGTCCGCACCGAACCTGGCGGCCAGGATCTCGGCCGCCATCAACGCGGCCTTGGTCTTGCCCTCACCCATCGGGGCCTCGACCACCAGAAGCCCGGGAGCCTGCATCCGTCGCGCGGCGTCCATGACGAGGATCTGGGACGGCCGGGGCCCGTGCCCGAACCGGTCGCCGAACGCCTCCGGACCCGGCTCCGCCAGCCGCCCCCAGCCTCCGCGCAAGCGCAGTTCCTTCCAGGCGGCGGCAGCCCTCCGCCGCGCACCCTGGAGACTCACTTCCGCGAGGTCGTCGACGCCTGCGAAGTGCTTCTCGTCACTGGCGATCCAGTCCGCCATGACGACGAGCCCGCTGAGGTGCAACTGCGCAGCGCGGGACGGGACCCGTACGGGCTGGACCGACGTGACGTCCTCGAAGCCGAGCTCCGCGGTGAAGCGCTCCACCAGGGCGAGTTGGGCCCGCCGCCACGGCGCCCCACCGGCGTTCTGCCCCCGGCTTCCCCGAGGCTCCAAGGTGGCGCTCTCCTCCGGAAACGCGCCATGGTGCCCGGCCACCAGGGGCCACACCCAACCGACCTGCCCGTCACACCACCCAGCGTCCCGGAGCACCGTACGCAGGACGTACGCACCGGCTCTGTCGTGACGCCACTTGAGCTTCCGGTTGGCGAGGGTGGGCTCGTGCCACCCCAACCCGGCATCACGCACTGCCTGCGCGCCCTTCGCCCACAAGCGTTGGAAGGCGGGGGTGGCCTTCCCGCAGTCATGGATGCCGCACAGCCACGCGAAGAGGCGTCGGCCTCCGCCCGGAGTCCCCACGACCTCGTCCATCATGCGCTTGGTGGACGGTGCCAAGTAGTCGTCCCAGACGCATTCGGCGACGGCCGCCGTGTCCAAGAGGTGCGACAGCAGCAGATTCGTCCTGCCGCCGGCCTTCTCCTCGGACTTTCCCCACAGCACGTGCAGTCCGTCGTGCGGGTGGTGCGGGTCCTGGCCGGTGGCGGCGCTGCCGTGGCTGTGGCTGGGGCTCTCGGGCCGGGATCGTAAGTAGTCTTCAGCCATGCCGTCTCACTCCTCTGTGGGCTGCCCCGGCAGCCTAAACGGCACCACTGACAACGACGGACCACTGGCGCCCTCTGACCGATCCTGTCCTCTTCTGGCAGTGCGGAGACAAGGGGACTTCCGCGTGTTCCCCCTGCCGTCTGCTGTCCGCCGTTCGCCGTTCTGGACGGGGGCGGGCGGCATGGGGAACGATGGCGACGGTGTTCGATCTTTCCGCGACGAGGGGCACGCCTCGTGCCCACCTGGGGGAGTTTCAGTGACCGTGACCACGGTGGCGCTTGGTTCCCACCAGGCGTGCTCGGCCGGTAGCCGTGGCCACGCGTTCCAACTAAATGAAATCCGCGTTGATCGCTGAAAGAACCGCAGGTCAACAAGTGTCGGCCCCGCGCTTGCGGGGGTGTTCCTCCATGTGTGTTCACCCCCGTCGACCACGATGTGTCGGCCCCGCGCTTGCGGGGGTGTTCCCCCCCGACCCTGTCCAACTTGAGCAAGGCGGACGTCGGCCCCGCGCTTGCGGGGGTGTTCCTCGTCTGCGTGGGGGGGCGGGGCAGATGCACTGCGTCGGCCCCGCGCTTGCGGGGGTGTTCCCTGGGACCGCATCGCCGTCCGATCCGTTGTCGGGTCGGCCCCGCGCTTGCGGGGGTGTTCCCGCGAGACAGTTTGGCGTGTCGCACGTGATTGCGTCGGCCCCGCGCTTGCGGGGGTGTTCCGAAGAAGAACATGGCGTATCGGCCGGACTGGTAGTCGGCCCCGCGCTTGCGGGGGTGTTCCTGCGATTCTCCTTCGCCAGCATCCCGCGGGGGAGTCGGCCCCGCGCTTGCGGGGGTGTTCCCGGTCATCCGTCACTTTTCCTCCACTGTCGCAGGTCGGCCCCGCGCTTGCGGGGGTGTTCCTCCAGGCGGGTGACCGTATCTGGGTGCCGGGGGGTCGGCCCCGCGCTTGCGGGGGTGTTCCCGGCCCCAGGAACCACGGCCTGCGCCCCCCGCGGTCGGCCCCGCGCTTGCGGGGGTGTTCCGGCGGTGGAGCGCTTCATCTCCATGGATGGCATGTCGGCCCCGCGCTTGCGGGGGTGTTCCGGCGATCGGGCCGCCGTCGTCCGGGGGCACGGTGTCGGCCCCGCGCTTGCGGGGGTGTTCCGAGGCGCAGTTTCGTCATGGTGATCCTTCGTTGGTCGGCCCCGCGCTTGCGGGGGTGTTCCCGCACCGATCCGTGCCATCACCCGACTCGGGCTGTCGGCCCCGCGCTTGCGGGGGTGTTCCGCGGAGGCGATCCGCTTTCAGCTACACGAGACGGTCGGCCCCGCGCTTGCGGGGGTGTTCCCGGGCCGGGCTCGGAAGGGCGTTGGGCATAGCGGTCGGCCCCGCGCTTGCGGGGGTGTTCCGACCGGGATGCGGAAGTGGCTGACCGGCTCCGGGTCGGCCCCGCGCTTGCGGGGGTGTTCCAGCACCCCCCCCGTGGAGCCCGGCGTCGCCGCTCGTCGGCCCCGCGCTTGCGGGGGTGTTCCGGTCCACCGGATCTCAGGGGCGGTGTACTGGTCGTCGGCCCCGCGCTTGCGGGGGTGTTCCGCCCGCCTTCACCCCCGCGCCCGGGGCCGCCCTGTCGGCCCCGCGCTTGCGGGGGTGTTCCGCGCAGGAGGGGGAACAGCGGGTGGCGGGGGAGGTCGGCCCCGCGCTTGCGGGGGTGTTCCCGGGCGCGGCGGGGACGTGCCGGCGCTGACCCGGTCGGCCCCGCGCTTGCGGGGGTGTTCCGGGGACGCCTGACGGCGTCACCACCTTCGAGGCGTCGGCCCCGCGCTTGCGGGGGTGTTCCGCGCGCCGACATCACCACGGCCATCACCCGTCGGTCGGCCCCGCGCTTGCGGGGGTGTTCCGGACCGGACCACCCTGTCCCGGGCCGTCGCCGTGTCGGCCCCGCGCTTGCGGGGGTGTTCCACCGGATACGGCGGGCGCGGCCTCTACGAACGCGTCGGCCCCGCGCTTGCGGGGGTGTTCCGGCTCCGTGGAACTCCACCGTGTGGGGCATCAGGTCGGCCCCGCGCTTGCGGGGGTGTTCCCAAGTCGGCCAGCGCAGTTTTCAAGCTCGACATGTCGGCCCCGCGCTTGCGGGGGTGTTCCTGCCCCGACACGCACACACAGATATGCGGGTGCGTCGGCCCCGCGCTTGCGGGGGTGTTCCGATCACGGCCTGAGTCATGTTTTTGGACATGGGGTCGGCCCCGCGCTTGCGGGGGTGTTCCGCGGTGCCGGTGCGCGGTCCGGGTGTCGACCTCGTCGGCCCCGCGCTTGCGGGGGTGTTCCGGATCTTGAGGCCCTGGTAGACCTCTCGGTCGTGTCGGCCCCGCGCTTGCGGGGGTGTTCCCCGCGGCGCCGGGTCTACATCTCCCGGTGCTCCGTCGGCCCCGCGCTTGCGGGGGTGTTCCCCCATGGACCTCCCACAGTTCAAGGGCGCAGTCGTCGGCCCCGCGCTTGTGGGGGTGTTCCGGTAGAGCCCTGTGGTCCCTGGGTTTCTACCCTGTCGGCCCCGCGCTTGCGGGGGTGTTCCGCCCTCAGCATGCTCGCCCTCGGTGGGGGGTTGGTCGGCCCCGCGCTTGCGGGGGTGTTCCCCGCTCCTCGACGCGGCGTACCTCCACCGCTCCGTCGGCCCCGCGCTTGCGGGGGTGTTCCCTCCCGCTCGGCAGCGTCTCCGTCGACCTCGTAGTCGGCCCCGCGCTTGCGGGGGTGTTCCGCTGCTGTGGGTGGACGAGCTGATGTTCTACACGTCGGCCCCGCGCTTGCGGGGATGTTCCCACCGGTGAATGGCCTCCTCAGCCGCTTCGTTGTCGGCCCCGCGCTTGCGGGGGTGTTCTGCGGTACGTCATCGTCCTCGGTGAGCGCCGATGGTCGGCCCCGTCTTGGGGCCGGGCCCTACGGCCGCCCCTTCAGGCCCCGTCCCCGCCCGCCGCCGACCGGATCGCGTGGGCGGTGGCGGTCGCGTCGTAGCCGGGCGGGACTCCGTCCACCAGGACGGTGCGGCAGGTGAAGTGGGCGAGGCGCAGCGGGAGGATCTGCTGGTAGGCGGGGGAGGCGTACCAGGCGCGGGCCGCCGCGGCGTCGGGGAAACCGATCATCACCAGGGCTCCGGGCCAGGGTCCCTCGACCACCTCGGGCTCCACCCCGTGGACGAGGAAGTGACCGCCGAAGGGGTCCATGGTGGCCTGGATGCGCTCGATGTAGTCGGCGACCTCCTGCGGGGTGGGGCCCGTCGCGCGGGGCTGGAGGTGGCAGATGGCGTACGTGGTCATGGCCCCGTCTCTCCTCGTTCGGCGGTTCGGTCCTCCGATCCTGGTACGGGCCGCGCCCGGGGTCGATGACCTCGGGGGTCATCGACCGGGGCCGGGGCCGGAACGGAGAACAGGGCCGCCGCGTCCGGTCGGGGACGCGGCGGCCCTGTCGCTGGGGGCGGCGGTGGGTCAGACCGCCGAACCGGCCTTCCACTGGGCCCAGTCCATGTTCCAGCCGTTGAGGCCGTTGTCGGGCTGGATGGTCTTGTCGCCGGTGTTCTTGACGACCACGACGTCACCGAGGAGCGAGTTGGTGAAGAACCAGGCGCCGGGGGTGCCGGAGTCGCCGGCGCCCTTGGTGTCGGCGAGACCTATGCAGCCGTGGCTGGTGTTGACGCTGCCGAAGATGGACTTGGCGCCCCAGTAGTTGCCGTGGATGAAGGTGCCGGAGGTGGACAGGCGCATGGCGTGCGGCACGTCCGCGATGTCGTACTCGCCCTTGCCGTCGTCGTCGGTGAAGCCGACCGTGGCGCCGTTCATCCGGGTCTCCTTGAACTTCTCGGAGATCACCATCTGACCCTCGTAGGTCTTGGTGGTGGGCGCGCCGGCGGAGATCGGGATGGTCCGGACGACCTTGCCGTCCTGGGTGACCTTCATCTGCTTGGTCTTGGCGTCGACGACGGAGACCTGGTTGCGGCCGACCGTGAAGGTGACGGTCTTCTGCTGGACGCCGTAGACGCCGTCCGAGCCCTCCACCCCGTCGAGGGCGAGCTTCAGGGTGACCGTCGAGTTCTCCGTCCAGTACTTCTCGGGGCGGAAGTCGAGGCGCTTGGAGTTGAACCAGTGGCCGACGACCTCCTCACCGCTGCTGCTGCTGACGGTGACGGCCTGTTGGACGGCCTTGCGGTCGGTGATCTCCTTGTCGAAGTTCAGCGAGACGGGCATGCCGACGCCGACCGTGGAGCCGTCCTCCGGGGTGAAGTTGCCGATGAAGCTGTTGGTCGGCGACACGGTGGTGAACGAGGCGTTCTCGTGGGCGGGGCGGCCGTCCCCGTCCGCGGCGGTGACGGCGACCTTGTAGGCGGTGGCCCGTTCGAGTTGGGCGTCCGGCTTCCAGCTCTTCCGGTCCGCGGATATCTGGCCGGCCACGGCCTTGCCGTCCGTGGTGGTCATGGTGACCTTGGTGAGGGTGCCGTCGGTCACCGAGACCTTCGCGGCGTTGTTGATGCTGGCGTTGTCGGAGCCGTCCTTCGGCGTGATGGCGATCTTCGCCTCGGAGGTCTTCTCGGCCGCGGCCTTGTCCACCTGGGCCTGCGGCTTGCCCCCCGCTCCCGGGTCCTCGCCCGCGTCCGATCCCCCGTCGCTGCACGCAGAGAGCACCAGCACCCCGCCCAGCAGCGCGGAAGCAGCCTTGAGTCCCCGACGCCGCCTACTGTCCCTCATCACACGCCTCTCCGTCGTCACCGATTTCCCCGCACACACGGCAGCCCTGTGCTGGTAAAACGCCCTGATCGCGTTCCGCGGTTCCTTGCGCGGCACAGGTGTGGGACACACCACGTCCAACGTCACCGGCGGTCCGGGGGTGCCCCCTCGGACCTCCGACGCGTGGCACGCGGCGGGATCGCGCGCCCCGGGGCGGCGCCCCGGAAAGGCGGCGAGGCCCCGGCGGCGGCACGCCGTCCGGAGCCCCGGCCGTCCGGCCGCACGGCCGGACCCGGATCCGCCGCGCCCTCACGGGCGGACGGATCGGGACGGGTCAGCGGAGGGCGCCGCCCGCGTCCTCACCCTCCTCATCATCGTCGTCCTCGAACCAGTCGCTTCCCTCGGGGTCGAGTTCGTCGTACGGATCGTCGCCGCGGCGGCCTCCGGCGCCCTCGGCGAACGCCTCGCTGCTCCAGGAGGCGCGGGCGAGGTCGACCCCGGGCACGTCCTTGACCAGGTCGTACGGGTCGATGAGGTAGGCGAGCGCCTCGGCTGTGTCCTGTTTCACAGCGAGTTCGGACTGGGCCCGCTCCGCGGGGTCGACGTGCTCGTCCCGGGCGATCTGCCGCAGCGCGCCGCCGGTCAGCGCGTCCCCGTCGCGCACCTCCAGCAGCAGATCGGTGCGCAGGCGCACATATCGGGTGTGACGGGATGTTTCAGAGATGGTCATGGTCGGGAGCGTACGGCCGGCGCACCCCGCGACTTTCCTGCGACCCGCGGCGTTCACTAGCATCGGTCCATCCGGCCAATTCGCCCGTGTCACAAGGGGATCGATTTTCCGTGTCCGCCGCCCGCCGCTCGTTGCTGACCGCAACCGCCGCCGGAACCCTCCTCGGCGCCCTGTGGTTCATCCCTTCCGCCAACGCGACCAGCGCCGATTCCCTCGGCGCGCCCCGGACGATCGTCCCTGCGGCAATCAGAGCCGAGGGCTCGGAGCCGGCGTCCGCGGTGGTGACGACGGTCAGCGAGCAGTCGGTGCGGACCTCCGACTCCGGCGCCCGTCTGGCCGACACCGGCAGCTTCGACACCACCCCCTACGTCTACGGGGGCGCCGCCTTCCTGTGCGTGGGCGCGGGTTTCGTGGCCTACTCGATGCGGCGGGGGCGCACCGAGGGCTGAGGGGCGCACGGAAGGCTGTGCCCTCAGCGAACGCACCGTGCGCCGGTGTCCGCGGTCGCACACGCTGGGCTCATGGACGTCATCGAGGTGGTGCCCGGCTTGCGCATGCTGCGGTTTCCGGTGGGAGCCGCTTACCTGTGGCGGGACGGCCGTGACCTGACCCTGGTGGACACCGGGCCGGTGGGGCACGGGGCCGCGATCGCGCAGGTGTTGGACTCGGTCGGCGTGCTGCGCCGGATCGTGCTGACGCACTGGCACGAGGACCACACCGGTTCGGCGGCCGAGTTGGCCGAACGGTACGGGGCGGAGGTCCTCGCCCATCCGTCGGACGCCCCGGTGATCCGGGGCGAGGCGGTGGGGGCGCCGTTCGTGCTGGAGGACTTCGAGGTGCCGATCCGGGCGGCGGTGCCGGCACTGCCCCCGGCGCCGCCGTGCCGGGTGGACCGCGGGGTCGACGACGGCGAGGTGCTCGACTTCGGGGGCGGGGCGCGGGTGGTGTCCGTGCCCGGGCACACGGACGGCTCCGTCGCGCTGCACCTGCCGGGACCCGGGGTGCTGTTCACCGGGGACACCGTGCACAACGTGGGCGGGCCGGCGTTGGGCGTCTTCAACACCGACCGGGTCCGGGCGATCGCCTCGCTGCACCGGATGGCCGCGCTGGACGTGTCGACCGCGGTCTTCGGGCACGGCGACCCGGTGGTGGGCGGGGCCGGGGCGGCCCTGCGGCGGGCCGCCGCGGCCTTCGGCCCCGACCCTTCCTGACGGCCCCTCAGGCGAGCGGCCCGGTCACCGATTCGGCGGCGCGCACCAGGGCGCCCCCGCGGACGAAGGCGTCGGCCGCGGCCAGGTCGGGGGCGAGGAACCGGTCCGGGCCGGGCCCTTCGATCCCGGCGGCCCGGGCCGCCGCGATCACCGCGCGGGACGCCTCGGCCGGGACCATGCCGGCGCGCAGTTCCAGGGCGCGGGTGGCCGCGTACGCCTCGACGGCGAGCACCCGGGTGAGGTGGTCGACGGCGGTGCGCAACTTGCGGGCGGCGGACCAGCCGAGCGAGACGTGGTCCTCCTGCATGGCGGAGGAGGGGATCGAGTCGGCGGACGCCGGTACGGCCAACCGCTTCAACTCGGCGACCAGGGCGGCCTGGGTGTACTGGGCGATCATGAGTCCGGAGTCGACGCCCGGGTCCTCGGCGAGGAACGCCGGCAGGCCGTGCGAACGGTTGCGGTCCAGGAGGCGGTCGGTGCGGCGTTCCGCGATGGAGGCGAGGTCGGCGACGGCGATGGCGAGGAAGTCGAGCACGTAGCCGACCGGGGCCCCGTGGAAGTTGCCGTTGGACTCGACCCGGCCGTCCGGCAGGACCACCGGGTTGTCGACGGCGGCGGCGAGTTCGCGCTCCGCGACCAGTCGGGCGTGGGCGAGGGTGTCCCGGCCGGCGCCGGCGACCTGCGGGGCGCAGCGGACGGAGTAGGCGTCCTGGACCCGCGGGGCCTCGTCCTGGTGGTGGCCGGTGAGTCCCGAACCGCGCAGCACGGCCAGCATGTTGGCGGCGGCGGCGCCCTGGCCGGGGTGCGGCCGGATGGCGTGCAGTTCCGGGGCCAGCACCCTGGCGCTGCCGAGCAGGGCCTCCAGGCTGAGTGCCGCGGTGATGTCGGCGCTGGTGTAGAGGCGGTCGAGGTCGGCGAGGGCCATCAGCAGCATGCCGAGCATGCCGTCGGTGCCGTTGAGGAGGGCGAGCCCCTCCTTCTCGCGCAGTTCGACGGGGTGCAGCCCGTGGGCGGCGAGCAGGTCGGCGGCGGGTCGGACGGTTCCGTCGGGGCCCTCGGCGTCACCCTCCCCCATCAGCGCCAGGGCGCAGTGGCTGAGCGGGGCGAGGTCGCCGGAGCAGCCGAGCGAGCCGTGTTCGTGGACGACGGGGGTGATGCCCGCGTTCAGCAGGTCGGCCAGGGCGTGGGCCACCTCGGGGCGGACCCCGGTGCGCCCGGAGCAGAGGGTCTTCAGCCGCAGGAACATCAGGGCGCGCACGACCTCGCGTTCGACGCGGGGCCCGATGCCGGCGGCGTGCGAGCGGACGATGTTGCGTTGCAGCCGGGCGCGCAGGTGGGGGCCGATGGGGCGGGTGGCGAGGGCTCCGAAGCCGGTGGAGACCCCGTACACCGGGTCGGTGCCGGCGGCCAGGGCGTCGATGACGGCGCGGGCGGCGGCGAGCGCGCTCTCCGCTTCCTCGGAGAGTTGGACGCGGGCGTCGTGGCGGGCCACGGCGAGCACCTCGGCCGCGGTGGTCCCGGACGCGCCCAGCACCACAGTGTGCATATCCATATTCAGGAGCGTACGCAGTGAATTGAAGCTTGTCATCAGATCGGGCGTCCACCTCCCGTCCGGCCCCGGGCCCTGACCCGCCGTCACACGGCGGGGCGGCCCGGGTCGTCGCCGGCCCCGGACCCTCGCGTCAGGAGGCGTCCGTCGCGCGCACGTGGGCGACCAGCGCATTGGCGTGCCCGTGGCCGAGTCCGTGCTCGGCCTTCAACCAGGCGACCAGCTCCATGTGCTTGGTCAGCGGCGAGGAACGGATCAGCTCCAGCCACTCGGCGACCGGACGGCCGTAGGCCCTCTCGATGGACGGGAAGTAGCTCGCCGGGCCCTTCACGGCTGCGGTCACGGTGGTCCTGCCTTCCTCTCGGGTCACCGGGCGCCGCGCTGCTGCGGGTCGGTGCTGTCGAGGGGTGGACCCGTCCCGCTCCCGGAGCTCATCGCCCGCCGCACGTGATCCGCGCCACACCCGACGGTCCGGGCTATCCCTGCCGCTCCCGCCACCGGCGGAAGCGGCGGCGCTCGCCGACCGGCGGGGCGGGCTCGCCGGCGGGCGGGCCGGCGGCGTCGGCGAGCCGGAGCACCGGGTCGTCGGGGCCCGCCCGGCCGGCCACCACGGGCCCCGGCGACCTGGCCGCCTTGGCCCGGTACTGGGCGGCGTCGGCCAACCGGAACAGCCGGCGGGCGGAGCGCACCTCGCCGATGGGGTCACCGGTGGAGGCCACCCCGCAGGCCACCCCGTCCCCGAGCCCGGCGGCCCGGCGGCACAGTTCGTCGGCGACCCGCACCACCTCGTCCGCCGGCGGGCCGACCGTCAGCAGGCAGAACTCGTCCCCGCCGAGCCGGGCGGCCAGCGTGTCGACGCCCGGCAGCATCGCCCCGCACACCGACAGCACCGAGCCGAAGCGTTCCAGCAGCCGGTCCCCGACCGCGTGCCCCTGGGTGTCGTTGACCCGCTTCAGCCCGTTCAGGTCGCACACCACCAGGCTCACCACCACGCCCTCGGCCCGGTGCCGGTCGATCGCGTCGTCGAGTCCGGCGTCCACCGCCCGCCGGTTGGCGAGCCCGGTGAGGGAGTCGGTGAACGCCAGTCGGCGGGCCTCCTCCAGGCGCTCGGTCTGGGCGAGGCCCGCCGCGACCACGGCCGCGAGCACGGTGGCGAAGTCCGCGTCCGCCTGGACGAAGTCCGGGCCGCCCGCGAGGCGTGCCACGTACAACTCGCCCCAGGCCCGGCCGTGCAGCACCAGCGGGGCGACCACGCAGCAGCCCCGGCCCCGGCGGCGCAGCGCGGCGACCCGCTGGTGGTAGTAGCCGGCGCCGGCGAAGGCCGGGCCGTCGGCGGTCTCCACCCAGGCGTGCGGCTCCCCGCCGCCGGCCCACCGCCCGTGCAGGAACTCGGTGATCTCGGGGAACTCGTGCACCGGGTACGCCTCCAGGGCGGGGAACTCCTCCTCGCCCGGCGCCAGCCGTCCGGCGTTGACGAGCACTCTGAGGCGGCCGTGGTCCCGTTCCCAGACCGAGAGGGCGGCGAAGTCCCCGACGAGGGCCCGCCGGGCGCCGTCCGCCGCGGCCCACCAGGAGTCCCGGGGGGTACGGGCCGCCGCCATGCCCTGGGCCAACTCCACCACGCCTCGTAGCCGCACTTCTTCACCACCCATCACACCAGGTTAGGGACGTTTGGCATGTTTTGAGGCATTGGGTGGATCCACCGGGGGTTCGCAGGGGCACCCGGCCGCGCCCGGGTCCGGGGCGCGCCCCGGACCCGCTCCCCGTGCGCCTACTCCCCGGGCCAGTTCGGGGCGCGCTTCTCGTTGAAGGCGGCGATGCCCTCCGCCCGGTCCCCGGAGAAGGCCACCGTCGACCAGGCCGCGTCCTCCACTTCGAGCCCGGCGCGCAGGTCGAGGCCGTGCCCGAGGCGCAGGGCGCGCTTGGCGGCGCGCAGCCCCACCGGCGAGTTGGCGGCGATCCGCCCGGCGAGCGCCAGCGCCTCGGTCCGGTCCCCGCCCTCTTCGACCAGGAGGTCCACCAGCCCCAGCGCCTGGGCCTCCACGGCGGGCACCCGGCGTCCGGTGAAGATCAGCTCGGCGGCCCGGGCGGCGCCCACCCGGCGCGGCAGCAGTTGGGTGCCGCCGCCGCCCGGGATCACCCCCACGGTGACCTCCGGGAGCCCGACGACGGCCGTGGGGTCGGCCACGATGAGGTCGCAGGACAGGGCGATCTCGAACCCGCCGCCCAGGGCGTAGCCGTGCACCGCGGCGACGGCCGGCACCGGGAGGTCCAGCACCGCGGTGTACGCGGCCCGGCCGACCGGGCGCTGGCGCCGCAGGTCCCGGTCGGTGAAGGAGTTGCGCTCCTTGAGGTCGGCGCCCACGCAGAACGCCCGCGGGTGGCCGGAGGTGACAACCACCGCGCGCACCCCGGGGTCGGAGCCCAGGGCGGTGCAGGCGGCGGCCAGGCCCCGGGCCAGTTCGGTGGAGACCGCGTTCATCGCCTGCGGACGGTCCAGCCGCAGTTCGGCGACCGGGCCGTGCCGGAGCACCGCCACCCCGTCCCCGAACCGCACTGCCCCCTCGTCGGCGTCCGTGCCTGCGTCCACGACGCACCTCCCTGCTCGTTAACGGTCGTTACCCGAGCGGATCATTCCAGGAGGCGGGCCGCGACGGAACGGGGCGAGCGGTCAGGGCCGGGTGAGCAGCCAGGGTTCGACCACACCGAGGCCGCGCACCGGCCGCTGCCACATCGGCTGGAGCACGAAGCGCGGCGCGGGCGACTCCGGCGGCGCGGGGTCCACCGCCGCGTCCTGCGCCGGCGCGAGCCCGGTGCGGGTCAGCTCCTCGGCGAACGCCCCGTCCACCAGGACGGCGTCCCTCGGGGCTATCGAGGTGAGCCGGCTGGCGAGGTTGACGGTGGTGCCGAAGACGTCGCCCATCCGGGTGGTGACGGTGCCGAAGGCGATGCCGACCCGCAGTTCGGGCATCGTCTCGTCGTCGGCCATGGTCTCGATGAGCCGCAGGGCGATGTCGGCGGCGATGCCCGCGTCGTCCGTCGCGTAGAGGACCTCGTCGCCCAGGGTCTTGATCAGTCGACCGCCGCGCGCGGCCACCAGGTCGGCCGCGGTGGTCTCGAACGCCTCGACGAGTTCGCCGAGTTCCTCCTCCTCCATCCGCCGGGTGAGCCGGGTGAAGCCCACCAGGTCGGCGAAGCCGACGGCGAGGCGGCGGTCCACCATCTCCTCGTCGTCGGCGGCCTGCACCACCCGCCCGGTGGCCGCGGCGAGCTGCCGCCGCCACACGTAGACCAGGAACTCCTCCAGCTCCGGGAGCAGCAGTTCCATCAGCGGGTAGGTGACCTCGGTCCGGGTCATGCCCGGCTCGGGCGGCTCGGTGAGGCCCTCCAGGAAGGAGTCGATCTGCCACTCGGCGAGCCGGGCGGTGGTCTGCCCGGTGGACCGGGCGACCTGGATGGCCATCGGCTCGCTGAGCAGGCCCGCCTCGACCAGACCGGCCAGCCGCCGCAGGGCCAGCACGTCGGCCTCGGTGAGCGCCTTGGCCTGGCCGATGTCGGCGAAGCCCATGGCGCGCCAGAAGCGGGACGCGAGTTCCATCGAGACGCCGGCGCTCCGGGCCGCCTGGAAGGGGGTGTAGCGGCGTTCCGCGCCCAGGATCAGCTGTTCCAGCCGGAGGGCGAGGGGGTCGTCGCCGTCTCCGTCGGTGCTCTCCGCGGTGCCGGAACCGGGGCCGCGACCGGAGTCGCCCGACCGGGCCGGCGCGGGTACCGGGCCGGGGTCGTCGGAGCCCGGGTCGGGGGCGCCGCCCCGCCCCGCACCGGCACCCGTGTCGTCGACGGTCACACCTGCTGCCTTCCGATCTGCCGCCCGATCTGCCGCGCGGTCAGGGTGCTGAGGGAGCACCCAGACAGACACAGTACGACAGCTGTGCCGTGGCTCACTCCCGACCGGACGGTCCGGTCCCGCGAACCGCCCGGAACCCCTCCGTCGCCGCAGCGCGGCCCTCCCTCAGCCGGCCTCCGCCGGACGCAGGTGGACGATGTCGCCGGCCCCGACGGGCTGCCGTCCGCCGTCGTCGGAGGCGATGACCAACCGGCCGTCCCCGTCCAGGGCGACCGCCTCGCCGGTCACCTCCCGCTCGCCCGGCAGCAGGGCCCGCACCCGGCGGCCCAGGGTCGCGCACCCGGCCGCGTAGGTCTCCTGCACCCCGGAGGCCACCGGGTCGCCGCCCGCGGCGCGCCAGTCCCCGTACCACTGCTCCAGGGAGCGCAGCAGCGCCCGCAGCAGCGGGTCCCGGTCGGTGGTGACGGCGCCCGCGAGGGCCAGCGAACCGGCGGTCGGCACCGGCAGCTCCCCGGCCCGCAGGCTGACGTTCAGGCCGATGCCGAGGACGATGCCCTCGCCCGCGCGCTCGGCGAGGATGCCGCCCGCCTTGCGTTCCTCGCCGTCGACGGTCACCAGCAGGTCGTTGGGCCACTTGAGGGCGGTGTCCACCCCGGCCGCCCGGGACAGCCCGGTCGCGACGGCGACCCCGGCGAGCAGCGGCACCCACCCCCACCGTTCCTGCGGCACGCCGGGCCCGGGGACCAGGTACACGGAGACGAACAGGCCCGAGCGGGGGGGCGCGGTCCAGCGGCGGTCCAGTCGGCCCCGCGCCGCGTGCTGCGCCTCGGCCACCAGCACGACGCCCTCGCCCGGGGCTTCGGGGCCGGCCGCCCGCGCGGCCAGGTCGGAGTTGGTGGACCCGGTCTCGCGAACCACCTCCAGGGAGGTCCACAGCGAGCCGGGGCGCACCAGGGCACGGCGCAGCGCCGGCGCGTTCAGCGGCGGGCGGTCCAGGTCGGACCAGCGATTGTCAGGGGCATCCGGGGGTGTCATGCAACCCACCCTAGGTGTGGCAAACACCGCACTGCCGAACGGTATCCGTCCCACTACGCTACGAGAAAAGTAGCCCCGGTCACCCATCCGGCGGCCTCCGCGCCGACGCGGCCCCACGCGACGACGGTGTGCCCGGCCGCCGTCATCCTCCGCAGGGAGCCGTACCCGATGTCCACGCCGGAAGAGCCCCGTACCACGTCCACCACGCCCCCGATCGACGTCCACACCACCGCGGGCAAGATCGCCGATCTGCACCGCAGGATCGACGAGGCCACCCACGCGGGTTCGGCGCGGGCGGTCGAGAAGCAGCACGCCAAGGGGAAGCTGACGGCCCGTGAACGGATCGGGCTGCTGTTGGACGAGGGTTCGTTCACGGAGCTGGACGAGTTCGCCCGGCACCGCTCCACCGCGTTCGGGCTGGCGGACAACCGTCCCTACGGCGACGGCGTGGTCACCGGCTACGGAACCGTCGACGGCCGTCCGGTCGCGGTGTTCTCGCAGGACTTCACGGTCTTCGGCGGGGCGCTCGGCGAGGTCTACGGACAGAAGATCGTCAAGGTGATGGACTTCGCGCTGAAGACGGGCTGTCCGGTCATCGGGATCAACGACTCGGGCGGCGCCCGCATCCAGGAGGGCGTGATGGCGCTCGGGATGTACGGGGAGATCTTCCGCCGCAACACCCACGCCTCCGGGGTGATCCCGCAGATCTCGCTGGTCGTCGGGCCCTGTGCGGGCGGGGCCGTGTACTCGCCGGCGATCACCGACTTCACGGTGATGGTCGACCAGACCTCGCACATGTTCATCACCGGGCCCGACGTCATCAAGACGGTGACCGGCGAGGACGTGGGCTTCGAGGAGCTGGGCGGGGCCCGCACCCACAACGCGGTCTCCGGGGTGGCCCACCACCTGGCCGGCGACGAGAAGGACGCCGTCGAGTACGTCAAGTCGCTGCTGTCCTACCTGCCGTCGAACAACCTGAGCGAGCCGCCCGCCTTCCCCGAGGAGGCGGACCTGGAGCCCACCGCCGAGGACCTCGAACTGGACGCGCTGATCCCGGACAGCGCCAACCAGCCCTACGACATGCACCGGGTGGTGGAGCACCTGCTCGACGACGGGGAGTTCCTGGAGACGCAGGCCCTGTTCGCGCCGAACATCCTCACCGGCTTCGGCCGGATCGAGGGCCGGCCGGTGGGCGTCGTCGCCAACCAGCCGATGCAGTTCGCGGGCTGTCTGGACATCGACGCCTCCGAGAAGGCGGCCCGCTTCGTCCGCACCTGCGACGCCTTCAACCTCCCCGTGCTCACCTTCGTGGACGTGCCCGGGTTCCTGCCGGGCGTCGGCCAGGAGCACGAGGGGATCATCCGCCGGGGCGCCAAACTGATCTACGCCTACGCCGAGGCGACGGTCCCCCTGGTCACGGTGATCACCCGCAAGGCGTTCGGCGGGGCGTACGACGTGATGGGCTCCAAGCACCTGGGGGCCGACCTGAACCTGGCCTGGCCGACCGCGCAGATCGCGGTGATGGGCGCCCAGGGCGCGGTGAACGTCCTGCACCGCAGGACCCTCGCCCAGACCCCCGAAGGGGACCGTGAGGAGGTCCGGCAGCAGCTCGTCCAGGAGTACGAGGACACCCTGCTGAACCCGTACACGGCCGCCGAGCGCGGCTACGTCGACGCGGTGGTGACGCCCTCGCACACCCGCCGCCACCTGGTGCGGGCCCTGCGCCACCTGCGCACCAAGCGGGAGGACCTGCCGCCGAAGAAGCACGGGAACATCCCCCTGTAGGCACCGTCGCCGCCCCGCCCCCGAGGAGTCGTCGTGATCAAGGTAGTGAAGGGCAATCCCACCCCGGAGGAACTGGCCGCCGCCCTGGCGGTGGTCCGGGCCCGGGCCGCCGCGTCAGCGGCGGCGTCCGGGGAACGGCCGGTCGCGCCGGACGGCTGGTCCCGTCCGGCCCGCCTGCTGCGGGCCCGGCGCCCCGCGCCGGGCCCGGACGCCTGGACCCGTACCTACCGACCGGGCTGAGCGGGACGGCCCTTAGGTACCCGTACTCAGGCGCGCACCGGCCCCGGTGGGCGACCATCGGGGCATGCTGTGGTCCGACCCCCGCGACGAACCGCCCGAGGAGATGCGCGCCATGCAGGGCATGCTGCGCAGAGCCGGGCTGATCCTCGCCCTCGCCATGGTGCTGGCGATGGTGGGGCTCGGCCTGCGCTGACCTGCGGGGCGGGTTCTACGCTGGGCGCATGAGTGCAGCCCGCCACCTCGTCCTGGCCTCCCAGTCCCCCGCCCGTCTCGGACTCCTGCGACAGGCGGGACTCGACCCCGAGGTGCTGGTGAGCGGGGTCGACGAGGACGCCGTGACCGCCCCCACCCCCGCCGAACTGGCCCTGGCGCTGGCCGTGGCCAAGGCGTCGGTGGTGGCCGCCCGCCCGGAGGCCGTCCGCCGCGGGGCGCTGGTGGTGGGGTGCGACTCGGTGCTCGACCTGGACGGTCAGCCGCTCGGCAAGCCCGCCGACGCGGAGGAGGCCACCGCCCGCTGGAAGGCGATGCGGGGTCGGGCCGGCACCCTCCAGACCGGCCACTGCGTGTACGACACCCGCACCGGCCGGCACGCCGCGGCGACCGCCTCCACGGTGGTCCGCTTCGGCGAGCCGACGGACGCCGAGATCGCCGCCTACGTCGCCTCCGGGGAGCCCCTGCACGTGGCCGGCGCCTTCACCCTGGACGGGCTGTCGGCCCCGTTCGTCGACGGCATCGACGGCGACCACGGCAATGTCATCGGCCTTTCGCTGCCCCTGCTGCGGCGCCTCCTCGCCGACCTCGGCGTGGGCATCACCGACCTGTGGGCGCCGCGGGCGCGGTGAAGGGTCCCGGGGGACGGGGGCGGATGCCTCGGCGCGCCTCCTCGCCGTTGGGCCATTCGTAGGGATTCCACAAAGATTCGCGATCCCGCGCAGTGCCCTCTCATAGAGACCTCGGCCACACAACCGGGCTAGGGTTCCCAAGAGGATTTCCGCGCGGCGTTCGTGACATGGGCTTTCACCGCGCACCCGACCCCTTCTCACCCTCCGTGTGGGGAAGCTCACCATGGTGAACGGGTCGTGGGGCCGTGTCGGCTGTCCCTAAACTCGGCGTGTTCCGGGAAGAGATGCGAAGTGATCGGCGCGGTGACCCGTGACCGTTCCGGGGCCGTGGGTGCCGGGCGGGGGTGCCGGACCGGGTGGGCCGGGACCCGGCCGCCGGCGAAGACTGCAAGGAGGAGCGATCGTGCGGAAGGTGCTCATCGCCAATCGGGGCGAGATCGCGGTTCGGGTGGCCCGGGCGTGCCGGGACGCGGGGATCGCGAGTGTCGCGGTCTACGCGGAGCCCGACCGCGACGCGGTGCACGTACGGGTGGCGGACGAGGCGTTCGCCCTCGGCGGGGACACCCCGGCCACCAGTTACCTGGACATCGCGAAGGTGCTGAAGGCCGCCGCGGACTCGGGCGCCGACGCGGTGCACCCGGGGTACGGGTTCCTGTCGGAGAACGCGGAGTTCGCGCAGGCGGTGATCGACGCGGGGCTGACCTGGATCGGTCCGCCGCCGCAGGCGATCCGGGACCTGGGCGACAAGGTCGCGGCCCGGCACATCGCGCAGCGTGCGGGCGCCCCGCTGGTCGCCGGCACGCCCGACCCGGTGTCGGGCGCGGCGGAGGTCGTGGCGTTCGCGCAGGAGCACGGGCTCCCCATCGCCATCAAGGCCGCCTTCGGCGGCGGCGGGCGCGGGCTGAAGGTCGCCCGGACCCTGGACGAGGTGCCGGAGCTGTACGACTCGGCGGTGCGCGAGGCGGTGGCCGCGTTCGGTCGCGGCGAGTGCTTCGTGGAGCGCTACCTGGACAAGCCGCGGCACGTGGAGACCCAGTGCCTGGCCGACCGGCACGGCAACGTCGTCGTGGTGTCCACCCGTGACTGCTCCCTCCAGCGCCGCCACCAGAAGCTGGTGGAGGAGGCCCCGGCGCCGTTCCTCTCCGACGAGCAGAACGCCCAGCTCTACGCGGCGTCGAAGGCGATCCTCAAGGAAGCCGGGTACGTGGGTGCGGGCACCGTGGAGTTCCTGGTCGGCACGGACGGCACCATCTCGTTCCTGGAGGTGAACACCCGTCTCCAGGTGGAGCACCCGGTGACCGAGGAGGTCACCGGCATCGACCTGGTGCGGGAGATGTTCCGCATCGCGGACGGCGAGGAGCTCGGCTACGACGACCCGCCAGTGCGGGGCCACTCCTTCGAGTTCCGGATCAACGGCGAGGACCCGGGCCGGGGCTTCCTGCCCGCCCCCGGCACCGTCACCCTGTTCGCCCCGCCGACCGGCCCGGGCGTGCGCCTGGACGCCGGGGTGGAGAGCGGCAGCGTGATCGGTCCGGCGTGGGACTCGCTGCTGGCCAAGCTGATCGTCACCGGCGCGACCCGGGAGCAGGCCTTGCAGCGGGCGGCGCGGGCGCTGGAGGAGTTCCGGGTGGAGGGGATGGCCACGGCGATCCCGTTCCACCGCAAGGTCGTCGCCGACGAGGCGTTCACCGCGAGCCCGTTCCGGATCTACACCCGGTGGATCGAGTCCGAGTTCGTCAACGACATCCCCGCGTTCACCCCGACCGGCGCCGAGGCGGACGCCGAGGAGTCGGAGTCCGGCCGGGAGACCGTGGTGGTCGAGGTCGGCGGCAAGCGGCTGGAGGTGTCCCTGCCGGTGTCGCTGGGCATGTCGCTGGCCCGCACCGGGCTCGCCGCCGGCGCCAAGCCGAAGCGGCGCGCGGTGAAGAAGTCGGGGCCGGCCGCCTCCGGCGACGCCCTGGCCTCGCCCATGCAGGGCACCATCGTGAAGGTCGCCGTCGAGGAGGGCCAGGAGGTCAAGGAGGGCGACCTGGTCGTCGTCCTCGAAGCGATGAAGATGGAGCAGCCCCTCAACGCCCACCGCTCGGGCACCGTGAAGGGCCTCACCGCCGAGGTGGGCGCCGCCCTCACCTCCGGCGCCGTCATCTGCGAGATCAAGGACTGACGCCGAGCCGGTGACGATCGACGTGGCGGGCCGCCCCCGGTCGGGGGCGGCCCGCCACGTCGTCGTGCGCTCCCGCGCCCCCTCCGCGACCACCCCGGCCGAAGTGGCATGCTGGAGGGCCGCGGGGAGGCAGGAGGAACGGCGATGAGCGGTGGGAACGGAGACCCGGACGGCACGGTGGACCCGGCGGCGACGGCGAGCGGCCCGGTCGCCCTGGCCGGGCGGCCCGAGCCGCGCGCCATGCGCTCGGACGCCCGTCGCAACTACGAGCGGCTGCTGGGCGCGGCCCGCACCGCCTTCGCCGAGCACGGCACGGGGGCCTCGCTGGAGGACGTGGCGCGCCGGGCCGGGGTCGGCATCGGCACCCTGTACCGCCACTTCCCCAACCGGCACGCCCTGATGAGCGCGGTGTTCGAGGACGCCCGGGACGACCTGCTGGCCCGTTCCCGAGCCCTGTCGGACGATCCGCAGCCCTGCACGGCGCTGGTCGCCTGGCTCCGCGCGATCATCACCCACGCCGGGGAGTACCGGGGGCTGTCCCGCGCCCTGATGACCGCCTGCAACGACGACAGCTCGGCCCTGGCCCGGTGCAGCACCCCGATGCGGGAGGCGGGCGCGGACCTGCTGGCGCGCGCCCAGCAGGCCGGCGCGGTCCGTGCGGACGTGTCGGTGTCCGACCTGATGCAGCTGACCAACGCGATCGCGCTGGCCGCCGAGGAGACCCCCGACGACCCGCACCTCGCGGACCGGTTGTTGAACCTGACCCTGCACGGCATCCGGGCCTGACGGACCGTCCGCCGCGGTCCGGATGCCGCACGGGGTCAGCGGCGCCGCAGGTCGGCGACGCGCCCGGGGGCGCCCCGCTCGCCCGGTGCGCCCTCGCCGAGCCCCGCGGCGCTGCGCAGCTGCGGGCCCCGGCGGGGCCCCGGCAGGGCCACGTCCCGGCGGGGCTGGCGGCCCGGCGGGGCCGGGTCGGCGGCGCCCTGTCCCTGGCCGCCCGCCACGCTGATCTGTACCCCGCGGTCGGCGAGCGCCTGGAGTTCGGTGACGGCCCGGTCGGCGTGCGCGGGGGGATCGTCGGTCACCAGCCGGGTGACCACCTCGGTGGGCACCGTCTGGAACATGGTGTCGGCGCCGAGCTTGGTGTGGTCGGCGAGGACCACCACCTCCGCGGCGGCCTGCACCAGGGCCCGGTCGACGCTGGCCGACAGCATGTTGGAGGTGGACAGGCCCCGTTCGGCGGTCAGCCCGTTCCCGGACAGGAAGGCCCGGGAGACCCGCAGCCCCTGGAGCGACTGCTCGGCGCCGCTGCCGACCAGGGCGTAGTTGGAACCGCGCAGGGTGCCCCCGGTCATGACCACTTCGACCCGGTTGGCGTGCGCGAGCGCCTGGGCCACCAGCAGCGAGTTGGTCACCACCGTCAGGCCCGGGACGCGGGCGAGCCGGCGGGCGAGCTCCTGGGTGGTGGTCCCGGCGCCCACCACGATGGCCTCGCCCTCCTCGACGAGACCGGCCGCGAGATCGGCGATCGCCGTCTTCTCCGCGGTCGCGAGGTGGGACTTCTGAGGGAAGCCGGACTCCCGGGTGAACCCGCCCGGGAGGACCGCACCTCCGTGGCGACGGTCGAGGAGTCCTTCTGCCTCCAGTGCCCGTACGTCCCGCCGGACGGTCACTTCGGAGGTCTGGACGACACGGGCGAGCTCACGGAGCGACACGGCTCCGTTGGCGCGCACCATTTCGAGAATCAACTGACGACGTTCTGCAGCGAACACGAAACTGACAGTAACCCCAACGACCATCTCCTTTCAGCGGTTTGCACTGAAGAGCGGAAGTTGTTCGCAGCGAACGACACTCGGTGGTATAGCGCCCCCGGCGCACGGGGCGCACTCCACCGACCACCCCGGACCCGGGTCGCCCCCGGGTCCGGTCCGGGCGTCAGCCCTCGCCCTCGGACTTGCGGGTGTGAAGCTGACGCGCGACCTCGGCGAGCGAACCCGACAGCGAGGGGTACACGGTGAACGCGTTGGCGATCTGCTCCACCGTCAGGTTGTTGTCCACGGCGAGCGAGATCGGGTGGATCAGCTCCGAGGCGCGCGGCGAGACCACGACACCGCCGACGACGATCCCGGTGCCCGGGCGGCAGAAGATCTTCACGAAGCCGTCCCGGATGCCCTGCATCTTGGCGCGGGCGTTGCGCAGCAGCGGCAGCTTCACCACCCGGGCGTCGATCTTGCCCGCGTCCACGTCGGCCTGGGTGAAGCCGACGGTGGCGATCTCCGGGTCGGTGAAGACGTTGGAGGAGACGGTCTTCAGGTTCAACGGGTTCACCGCGTCGCCCAGGAAGTGGTACATCGCGATGCGCCCCTGCATGGCCGCGACGGAGGCCAGCGCGAAGACGCCGGTCACGTCGCCGGCCGCGTAGACGCCGGGCGCCGAGGTGCGGGACACCCGGTCCGTCCAGATGTGCCCGGAGTCCTTGACCCGGACGCCCGCCTCCTCCAGGCCCATCCCGCTGGAGTTGGGGATCGCGCCGACCGCCATCAGGCAGTGCGTGCCGCTGATGACCCGGCCGTCCGACAGGGTGACCTCGACCCGGTCGCCGACCCGCTTGGCGGACTCGGCGCGGGAGCGGGCCATCACGTTCATGCCGCGCCGGCGGAACACGTCCTCCAGGACGGCCGCGGCGTCGGGGTCCTCGCCGGGCAGCACCCGGTCCCGGCTGGAGACCAGGGTGACCCGGGAGCCGAGCGCCTGGTAGGCGCCGGCGAACTCGGCGCCGGTGACGCCGGAACCGACCACGATCAACTCCGCGGGCAGCTCGGCGAGGTCGTAGACCTGCGTCCAGTTGAGGATGCGCTCGCCGTCCGGCTGGGCGTCGGGCAGCTCCCGGGGGTGCCCGCCGGTCGCGATCAGCACGGCGTCCGCGATCAGCCGCTCCTCGGTGCCGTCGGCGGCGGTCACCACGACGGTCCGGCTGCCGTCCAGCGCCTGCTGGCCCTCCAGCCGGCCCCGGCCGCGCAGCACCCGGGCGCCGGCCCGGGTGACGGAGGCGGTGATGTCGTGCGACTGCGCGAGCGCCAGCCGCTTCACCCGTCGGTTGACCTTGCCGAGGTCCACGCCGACCACGCGCGCCGGCGAGTCCACGTGGGGGGTGTCGTCGGCGACGATGATCCCCAGTTCCTCGTACGACGAGTCGAAGGTGGTCATCACCTCGGCGGTCGCGATCAACGTCTTCGACGGCACGCAGTCGGTCAGCACCGACGCCCCGCCCAGACCGTCGCAGTCCACGACGGTCACCTCCGCGCCGAGCTGCGCGGCGACCAGCGCCGCTTCATAGCCGCCGGGTCCACCACCGATGATCACGATCCGAGTCACGTACCCCATTGTCCCGCACGCTTCAAAACATGCGCCCCCCGGGGCCCGTTTTTCCCACCCTCCCTCTTCAGAGGGGCCCCTCCGATACGGGAGGGACAGCGGGCGCACCTGCCGTACCCTCGACCTCATGTCGCTCTACGCCGCGTACGCCGGCAATCTCGACGCGCGGCTCATGACGCGCCGCGCACCGCACTCGCCGCTGCGCGCCACCGGATGGCTCAACGGCTGGCGGCTGACCTTCGGGGGCGAGCACATGGGATGGGAGGGCGCCCTCGCGACCATCGTCGAGGCCCCCCGCTCCCAGGTCTTCGTCGCCCTGTACGACATCGCCCCCATGGACGAGGACTCCATGGACCGGTGGGAGGGCGTCGGGCTCGACATCTACCGCCGGATGCGGGTGCGGGTGCACACCCTGGACGCGGAGGAACCCGCCTGGGTGTACGTGCTCAACGGGTACGAGGGCGGGCTCCCGTCCGCCCGCTACCTCGGCGAGCTCGCGGACGCCGCGGAGTCGGCGGGGGCGCCCCACGACTACGTGATGGAGCTCCGCAAGCGACCCTGCTGACGACGGGTCCCCGCACGGTTCCCGGCACCCCCGACCGAGGGGGCACCGGGCCGCCCCGTCCCCGCGGGACGGCGGGCGTCGCCCGCGCCCCCGAGGTCTCGGGGCGCACCGGCCGGCTCCGACCCTGTGGGTGCGTGGGGGCGCTCCTCCCCCGGCAGGACGCCGGGCGCCGCGGGCCAGCAACAACAAGGCAACGATCGGGATGGGGCGGGACATAGGTCTACGCGCGTAGGCGAATCCGGGCTACGCTCAGCGGCGTGAACGCATCTCTTCTTCCGGACGACATCCAGGGCGACCCGTACTCCGCTGCGGAGACCGCTGCCGCCCGCCTGCGCAAGCTGACCGGTTCGGACACCCACGACGTGGCCCTCGTCATGGGTTCCGGCTGGGCCCCGGCGGTCGACGCCCTGGGCGAGCCCGAGCACGAGTTCCCGGTGACGGACCTCCCCGGCTTCCCGCCGCCCGCGGTCGCGGGCCACGGCGGACGGGTCCGCTCGTACCGGATCGGCGAGAAGCGCGCCCTGGTGTTCCTGGGCCGGACGCACTACTACGAGGGCCGCGGCGTCGCCCCCGTCGCGCACGCGGTCCGCACCGCGGCCGCCGCGGGGTGCCGGACGATCGTGCTGACCAACGGGTGCGGCGGTCTGCGCGAGGGCATGCGTCCCGGTCAGCCGGTGCTGATCAGCGACCACATCAACCTCACGGCCACCTCCCCGATCGTCGGGGCGAACTTCGTGGACCTCACGGACCTCTACTCGCCGCGGCTGCGCGCCCTGTGCAAGGAGATCGACCCCACCCTGGAGGAGGGCGTCTACCTCCAGGTCACCGGTCCGCACTACGAGACGCCCGCCGAGATCCGGATGGCCCGCACCATCGGCGCCGACCTGGTCGGCATGTCCACCGTGCTGGAGGCGATCGCCGCCCGCGAGGCGGGCGCCGAGGTGCTCGGGATCTCGCTGGTGACCAACCTCGCCGCCGGGATGACCGGCGAGCCCCTCAACCACGAGGAGGTGCTCCAGGCCGGCCGGGACTCCGCCGCACGGATGGGCGCCCTGCTCACCCGGGTGCTGGGCCGCATCTGACAGCGTGGGCACCGCCCACCCGGACACACCCCCGAGAGGCAGAACCGTGCAGGACGCCGAGCTGATCACCCGTGCCCGTACCTGGCTGGCCGAGGACCCGGACCCGCAGACCCGGGCGGAGCTGACCGACCTGCTGGCCCGGCTGGAGGGGCCCGGGGCCGCGGAGGCGGGCGCCGAGTTGGCCGACCGCTTCGCCGGCACCCTCCAGTTCGGCACCGCGGGGCTCCGCGGCGAGCTGGGGGCGGGCCCGATGCGGATGAACCGGGCCGTGGTGATCCGGGCCGCCGCGGGCCTGGCCGCGTACCTGAAGGACGAGGGCCACCCGGACGGTCTGGTGGTCATCGGCTACGACGCCCGCCACAAGTCCGCGGACTTCGCGCGCGACACCGCCGCGGTGCTGGTCGGCGCCGGGCTGCGGGCCGCGGTGCTGCCCCGCCCGCTGCCCACCCCGGTGCTGGCGTACGCGATCCGGCACCTCGGGGCGGTCGCCGGCGTCGAGGTGACGGCGAGCCACAACCCGCCCCGGGACAACGGCTACAAGGTCTACCTGGGCGACGGCTCCCAGATCGTGCCGCCGGCGGACACCGGCATCGCCGAACGGATCGCGGCGGTGGGCCCGCTCGCCGGAGTGCCGCGCCCGGAGGAGGGCTGGACGACCCTGGGCGACGAGGTCGTGGCGGCGTACCTGGCCCGGACCGACGCGGTGCTCGCCCCCGACTCGGCGCGCACCGCCCGGACCGTCTACACGGCGATGCACGGGGTGGGCAAGGACGTGGCGCTGGCCGCGTTCGCCCGGGCCGGCTTCCCCGCCCCGGTGCTGGTGGTCGAACAGGCCGAGCCGGACGCGGAGTTCCCCACCGTCGCGTTCCCCAACCCGGAGGAACCCGGCGCGATGGACCTGGCCTTCCGGACGGCCCGGGCCGTCCGGCCGGACCTGGTGATCGCCAACGACCCGGACGCGGACCGCTGCGCGGTGGCCGTGCCCGAGGACCCCTCGGGCGAGCGCTGGCGCATGCTGCGCGGCGACGAGGTGGGCGCCCTGCTCGCCGCGCACCTGGTGCGCCGGGGCGTGCGCGGGGTGTTCGCCGAGTCGATCGTCTCGTCCTCGCTGCTGGGGCGGATCGCCGCCGCGGCGGGCCTCGGCCACGAGGAGACGCTGACCGGCTTCAAGTGGATCGCCCGGGTGGACGGCCTGCGGTACGGCTACGAGGAGGCGCTCGGCTACTGCGTCGACCCGGAGGGCGTGCGGGACAAGGACGGCATCACCGCGGCGCTGCTGATCACCGAGTTGGCCTCGGAGCTGAAGGAGCGCGGCCGGACCCTGCTCGACCTGCTGGACGACCTCGCGGTGGAGCACGGGGTGCACGCCACCGACCAGCTCTCCGTCCGGGTGGCCGACCTGACGGTGATCGCGGACGCGATGCGCACCCTGCGCGCCGAGCCGCCGACGGCCTTGGCGGGCCGGGCGGTGGTCCGGGCCGAGGACCTGGCCCACGGCACCGGGGCGCTGCCCCCGACCGACGGACTGCGCTACGCCCTGGACGGCGCCCGGGTGATCGTGCGCCCCAGCGGCACCGAGCCGAAGCTGAAGTGCTACCTGGAGGCCGTGGTGCCGGTGGCCTCCGCCGCGGACCTGCCGCGGGCCCGCGCCGAGGCGGGCGCGCTGCTGGCGGAGCTCAAGCGCGACCTGGCGCGGGCGGCCGGGATCTGAACCCGTTCCCGTGGGCGGTCCCGCCGCCCACGGGAACGTACGACGGGGCGGAGCACGCATCCGCAGGTCAGCGCGGAGCTTGCCGGCCCGAGCCGGAGGAGGCTCGGCGGTTCAGGAACTCCTCGCGGGGCCCAGGCGTCATCGGGAGCATGCGGGAGCACGAGCAGAACGGGCAGAAGGACCACTACTCCTACGACGGTGCCGGGGCCGAGGTCGAGGACCCTCCGGACGACCCGTCCGGCGCCGTCGCCGGATGTCTGGTGGCGGTGGTGGCGGGCGCGGTCGGGCTGGCCGTGTGGCTGCACGGTGCGGGACCCGGGATCCATGGCGCCTTCGAGGGCGAGCGGGACCTCAGCCTGGTGTACGGGGAGCTGCCGCTGATGCTGTTCGGGGTGCCGGCGCTCACCCTCACCGTCTGGTGGCTGGCCCGGGCGGCCCTGGACCGCCGGGCGGAGCCCTGGCCCGCGGCGGCCTCCCTCGCCGCCGCCCTGACGGCGGCGCTGGCCGCGCTCTCCGTGCTGGCCTGGGGGTGCCTGCTCTGGCTGGAGGCCCGGGTGGAGCCCTTCGTCCACACCGGCTGGTGACCCGTGCGGACGGCGCCCTGCGCCGGACGGCCCCGGGTGCCGAGGCCCGGTTCCGGCCAGGTGGGGCAGAATCGTTCGTATGACGAGTCCCGATCGCCCCACTCCCGCGTCGTCCGCCGCGGGGAACCAGGAGGAGCCGCCCTACAAGGACCGGGTCTTCCGTTCCTCCGCCGGCATCGCGAGCGGTGTGCTGCTGCTCGTGCTGGGGGGCTGGCTCGGGGTGGACGCCGTGGTGCGCGGGGCGGGCACCGCCCCCTGGCTGGCGCTCGCGGCCCTGTTGTTCCTGGCTCCGCTGGTGGTGGCGTACACGCTGCGGCCCGCGGTCTTCGTGAACGAGGACCGGCTGCGCATCCGCAATCCGTTCCGGACGATCATCCTGCCCTGGGCGAGCGTCGGGAACCTGCGGGCGGGCTACTCCAACGAGGTCTTCGACGACGCCGGGGTGAAGTACCAGCTCTGGGCGGTGCCGGTGTCGCTGCGGGCCCGCAAGAAGGCGGCCCGGCAGCAGAGCCGGGCGGCGATGGACGATCCCTCGGGCCGTACCAGCCTCACCGCCTCGCAGGTCCGTTCGCCCTCCGACCAGGTGGTGGAGGACCTGAGGGAGCTGGCGGAGCGGCGCGGGGGCGCCGCGTCCGCGCAGGGGCGCCCGGTGGTGCGCTGGGCCTACGAGGTGATGGCCTCCTCGGCGGCGGGCGCCGTGCTGTTGGCGGTCCTGCTCGCGGTGAGCTGATCCCCCGCACCCCGTCCACCACTCCGTTCACCGTATCGTCACTCCATGTGATGAATTGCAGGCGAAACGTCACCGCACTGCGCATGGGTGACCGGAGCTCGGGCAGAACCTCCCGGAAGCACCCGTTCCGGAGAGGAGTGACGTGCTCATCGACGCCTTCGCCCGGCTGTACGGCCGACTGCGACCGCCCCCCACCGCCCGCGCGCCCCGGACGACCGGCACCCCGGTCTTCACCGCCGACTTCACCTCCACCGCCCAATGGGTGGCGGGCCGCACCTGGGCGTATCCCGGGGGCGGCCCGATCAATCCGGGCGACGACAAGCTGGACCACCTGGTGGCGGACCCCTCGTACGCCCGCGCCGGCACCTTCCGGGCGACGCGCCGCCACGACGGCCTGTGGAACGCGGGCCTGCTGACCACCGAGGGCAGTGCGGAGGGGTTCGCGCTCCGGACCGGGGACGTCCTGACGGCCCGGGTGCGACTGCCGGTCGGGGCGGGTGCCTGGCCGGCCATCTGGACCTGGCGGGACGGGGACCAGGAAATCGACGTCTTCGAGTACCACCCCGACAACCCGGACCTGCTGGAGTTGTCCAACCGGGTGCGCGGGGGGCACCACTACCACCGCGCCCCCTCGATCGGACCGGGCCGCTGGATCGACCTGACGGTGGAGTTCGGCCCCCGGTCGGTGGTGTGGTGGGTGAACGGGGAGCGCGCCCACGCCGACCGGCGCGGGGTGGGGTGGCGCTGGCGCGCGTACCTCATCGTCAACCTCTCGGTGTGCGCCGGGCACTACCACCCGGCTCCGGAGGAGCACGTCTCCGAGCTCTCCTACGAGGTGGCCGGGGTGCACGTGTACCGCCGCTGACGCCACGGTCCGCCCCCAAGCGAGCGGCCCGGGGCGGACGGCGTCGACGCCGGGGTCAGTCCTCCGCGCCGGCGGCAAAGGGCGTCGTCCGCCAGTGCTCGACCGCGGGCCGGAGGTACTCCAGCAGTTCGGGGAGCTGCGGGACCAGGGTGAGGGTGGCGATGACCCGCAGCATGCCCACGGCGTTGACGAAGTCGAGGACCTCCCGGTCGAGCGGCCTGGTGCCGTTGCGGCGCGCGCCGCGGTCGTAGGCGGCTTCGTGCTCGGGTCCGAGGGCGGCCAGGTCCCATTCGACGGGCCCCAGGGTGACCAGTTCGAAGTCGGCGTGGAGGTCTCCGTCCACCGCCATGAAGACGTTCGCGGGCGGGGAGTCGCCGTGGACGGGTTGGAGGTCGATGCCGGGGAACCGGGCCTCGAAGGCGCTGCGCGAGCGGACGAGGGGCTCCAGGAGGTGCCACTCATGGCGGGCGCGGTCCAGGTCGGCCGCGCCGATCAGGTCAGGATGCCGGTCGAGCAGGGCGAGGCCGTCCGCGATGGACCGCGGGTCGGCCGCGGACAGGAACTCCAGGCGGCCGGGGTAGGCGCGCAGTGCCGCGTGCAGGTCCGCGGTGCTCTCGGCGTTCGCGACGTAGTCGGGTTCCTCGTCCCGGGCCTCCTCGACGAACGGCCAGAAGGTCATCGAGAACCCGTCGCGCTGCACGGGTGCGCACGGCACCAGCGGGCTGGGCGCGATCACGGGGACGTTCCGGTCGGCCAGCCACCGGGTGACGTCCAGTTCGTTCTGCTGGCGGCGGGTGAGGGCGGCGAGGTCGTCCGGGCGGGGCAGGACGGTGGGGACCCGGGCCACGACCGGCGAGGGGGCCAGGTGGACGACGACCGAGAAGAGGTCGTGGAGCACCGCGGGCCCGGTGACGGTCAGGCCGAGCCCGCGCCCCGCCGCGACGGCCGCCTCGACGGCGGCGGCGGTGCGGTCGGCGCGCTGGTGCGGGGTCAGGAAGGTGGTCATGGTGTGTCCTCCGGGTGCAGTGGGTCGACGGTGGGGCGGTGCCGGGCGCTCAGTGCCGACGGCCGGCGCGCAGTGCCAGCCGTTCGGCGGGGAAGCGCTCCCGGAAGGCGCGGTCGTGCGAGACCGCGACCACAGCTCCGGGGTACGTCGCGAGCGCCGTGAGGAGGTCCTCGACCAGGTCGAGGGCGATGTGGTTGGTCGGCTCGTCGAGGACGAGGAGGTCGGCGGGTCGGGTCATCAGGGTCGCGATCTGCAACCGCCGCTGCTGTCCCGCGGAGAGGGCGGCGACCGGGACGTGCAGGTCCTGTTCGCGGAAGAGGCCGAGGGACAGGAGTTGCTCGGCGTGCTCGTCCGGCGGGCCGTCCCGTCCGGCGGCGAACGCGGCGAGCAGCGGGAGCCGGCTGGTGCGCGCGGGCAGTTCCTGGGCGAGGTAGCCGGTCCGGGCGGGGCGGCGCACGGTGCCCGCGTCCGGTTCCAGGTCGCCCGCCAGGACGCGGAGCAGCGTGGTCTTGCCCGCGCCGTTCTCGCCGGTGACCAGGAGGCGTCCCCGGGGCTCGATCGACAGGAGCCCGTCCAGGTGCAGCCGGTCCCCGACCCGTACGTCGCCGAGCTCGGCGAGCGCACCGTGGGCGGGGCCGCCGTTCGCGGACGGCAGCGCCGTGGTGAACCGGAGCGGTTCCGGCGGCCGGGCCACCGGCTCGCGCCGCAGCCGGTCCAGGCGCTCCCGCGCCGAGCGCACCCGTCCGCCGAGCTTCGCCTCGCTGGAGCGGCGGTGCTTGCCGAAGCCCTGCTTCGGGTCACGGCCGGTGGTGGCCAGCCGTCGGCCGGCGGCCTCCAGCAGTTCCTCCGTCCGGGCCACGTCCTCGACCCAGTCCGCGTGCCGCTGCTCCGCGCCGCGCCGGGCGGCGGCCTTCGCGGCGCGGTAGCCGGCCCAGCCGTCGCCGTACCGGCGCACGGTGCGCTCGTCCCGGTCGACCTCCAGGATCGCGGTGGCGATGCGCTCCAGGAAGCCGCGGTCGTGGGTGACCGCGAGGACGGTGCCGCGGTGTGCGCGCAGGTGTTCCTCCAGCCAGCGCACGGCCGCCGCGTCGAGGTGGTTCGTCGGTTCGTCCAGGAGCAGCAGTTCGGGGGCGGCGGCCAGGCAGCAGGCGAGCGCGAGGCGCGACTGCTCCCCGCCGGAGAGCGAGCCGAGCCGGCGCTCCCGGGGGATCCGCCCCAGTCCGAGCCCGTGCAGGGCGGCGTCCACCCGGGCGTCCGCCCGGTATCCGTCGCGTTCTTCGTAGGCGGTCAGCAGTTCGCCGTAGGCGGCGAGTTCCTCCTCCGCTGCGTCGGCGAGGGTCTCCTCCGCCGCGCGGAGCCCGCGCTCCAGGTCGCGCAGCTCGCTCAGGGCGAGGTCGACGGCGTCCTGCACGGTGCGGTTCGGGTCGAGGTCGAGGGTCTGGGCGAGGTGGCCGGTTCCGCCGGGGAAGCGGACGGTGACCTCCCCGGCGTCCGGTGCCTCGGCGCCGGCGAGCAGCCGCAGCAGGGTGGACTTGCCGGAGCCGTTCTCGCCGATGACGGCGGCCTTCTCGCCCGGGCGCACGGTGAAGGAGACCTGGTCGAGGACGGTCCGGGTGCCGTACGACTTGGTGAGGGAGGTGACGGAGAGCTGTGCCGCCGCAGCGAGGGCGGGCAGGACGGTGCGGGCGCGTTCGCGCATGGGGCTTTCCCTGGGCGTGCGAAAGGTCGACGGGCAGCAGAAACGGCGGCGGGGGCCGTGCCCGGACTCAGACGAAGAAGAGGAAAGCCATGGCCCCACCGTAACAAGACGGCTCGTCCCGTTCCACGCGATTTCGGAGCCCGGGGCCCGCGGTCGGGCGGGCCCCGCCGGTCCGGGGGAGCATCCTTTCCGGCCCGCCCGAAGTGTCCCGATCCCACCCCTTACACCTCACCCTGTACAGCTACTACGCGCGTAGATATGCTCAGCTCGTGACCATGCCCACGATTCCGCCCCCAGAGCCGACGGCCACCGGTCCCCTCGGCCCGGCCGGGCCCGCCGCACGCACCCCGGACGACCACCCGCTCGCGCACGTCACCGCGTCGGAAACGGCCCTGCGCGGTTTCCTGCACGGTCTGCCGGGCGTGGACGCGGTGGGCCTCGAAGCCCGCGCCGCCTCCCTCGGCACCCGTTCGATCAAGACCACGGCGAAGGCGTACGCCATCGACCTGGCGATCTCGATGATCGACCTCACCACGTTGGAGGGCGCCGACACCCCGGGCAAGGTCCGGGCCCTCGGCGCGAAGGCGGCGCACCCCGATCCCACCGCGCCGAACGCCCCGCGGGTCGCGGCGGTCTGCGTGTACCCGGACAGGGTGGAGACCGCCAGGGCGGCGGTCGCCGGCACCGGGATCAAGGTCGCCTCGGTGGCCACCGCCTTCCCCGCGGGCCGCGCCGCACTGGCGGTGAAGCTCGCCGATGTGCGGGACGCGGTCGCGGCGGGGGCGGACGAGATCGACATGGTCATCGACCGGGGCGCCTTCCTCGCCGGCCGCTACCTCACGGTGTACGAGGAGATCCGCGCCGTGAAGGAGGCGTGCGGCAGCGCCCGGCTGAAGGTCATCTTCGAGACCGGCGAACTGTCCACCTACGACAACATCCGCCGCGCCTCCTGGCTCGGCATGCTCGCCGGCGCCGACTTCATCAAGACCTCGACCGGCAAGGTCGCCGTCAACGCCACCCCCGCGAACACCCTGTTGATGCTGGAGGCGGTCCGCGACTTCCGGGCCCGCACCGGCGTGCAGGTCGGCGTGAAGCCCGCCGGCGGCATCCGCACCACCAAGGACGCGATCAAGTTCCTGGTGCTGGTGAACGAGACGGTCGGCCCGGACTGGCTGACCAACGAATGGTTCAGGTTCGGCGCCTCGTCCCTGCTCAACGACCTGCTGATGCAGCGCCAGAAACTGGCGACCGGCCGCTACTCCGGCCCCGACTACGTGACGGTGGACTGATCACCATGACCGACCTCTTCGCGTACGCACCCGCGCCCGAGTCGCGCGCGGTCGTCGACCTCGCGCCCTCCTACGGCCTCTTCATCGACGGCGAGTTCACCGACGCCGCGGACGGCCGGACCTTCACCACCGCCTCGCCGTCCACCGAGGAGGTGCTCTCCGAGGTCGCCCGGGCGGGCACCGCCGACGTGGAACGCGCCGTACAGGCCGCCCGCAAGGCGTTCGGCACCTGGTCGGCGCTGCCGGGCGCGGAACGCGCCAAGTACCTGTTCCGGATCGCCCGGCTGATCCAGGAGCGCAGCCGGGAACTGGCCGTGCTGGAGACCCTCGACAACGGCAAGCCGATCCGGGAGACCCGGGACGTCGACCTGCCGTTGGTCGCCGCGCACTTCTTCTACTACGCCGGCTGGGCGGACAAGTTGGGTCATGCCGGCTACGGCCCCGACCCGAAGCCGCTGGGCGTCGCCGGCCAGGTCATCCCGTGGAACTTCCCGCTGCTGATGCTGGCGTGGAAGATCGCCCCAGCGCTCGCCACCGGCAACACCGTGGTGCTGAAGCCCGCCGAGACCACCCCGCTCTCCGCGCTGTTCTTCGCCGATATCTGCCGTCAGGCAGGGCTGCCCAGGGGCGTGGTCAACGTCCTGCCCGGTTACGGGGACGCCGGCGCCGCGCTGGTGGCGCACCCGGACGTGAACAAGGTCGCGTTCACCGGCTCCACCGCGGTCGGCAAGGAGATCGCCCGCACGGTCGCCGGCACCGACAAGAAGCTGACCCTGGAGCTCGGCGGCAAGGGCGCCAACATCGTCTTCGACGACGCCCCCGTCGACCAGGCCGTCGAGGGCATCGTGAACGGCATCTTCTTCAACCAGGGCCAGGTGTGCTGCGCCGGCTCGCGGCTGCTGGTGCAGGAGTCCGTGCACGACGAGGTGGTGGACGCGCTGAAGCGGCGGCTGACCACCCTGCGGCTCGGCGACCCGCTGGACAAGAACACCGACATCGGCGCCATCAACTCCGCCGAACAGCTCGCCCGGATCACCGCGTTGACCGAGCGCGGCGAGGCGGAGGGCGCCGAGCGCTGGACCGCCCCCTGCGAACTGCCCGCCGCCGGCCACTGGTTCGCACCGACCGTGTTCACCGGCGTCACCCAGGCGCACGCGGTGGCCCGGGAGGAGATCTTCGGCCCGGTCCTGTCGGTGCTGACCTTCCGCACCCCGGACGAGGCCGTGGCCAAGGCCAACAACACCCCCTACGGACTCTCCGCGGGCATCTGGACCGAGAAGGGTTCCCGCATCCTCGCCGTGGCCAACAAGCTGCGGGCCGGGGTCATCTGGTCCAACACGTTCAACAAGTTCGACCCCACCTCGCCGTTCGGCGGGTACAAGGAGTCGGGCCACGGCCGCGAGGGCGGCCGGCACGGTCTGGAGGCGTACCTCGATGTCTGACAACGGCCGACTCGGCGTCTTCAAGACCTACAAGCTGTTCGTGGGGGGCACGTTCCCCCGGAGCGAGAGCGGGCGGGTGTACGAGGTGACCGACTCCAAGGAGAGCACCTGGCTGGCCAACGCCCCGCTGGCGTCCCGCAAGGACGCCCGGGACGCGGTGGTCGCCGCCCGCAAGGCGTTCGGCCGCTGGTCGGGGGCGACCGCCTACAACCGCGGCCAGGTCCTCTACCGCGTGGCGGAGATGTTGGAGGGCCGCCGGGAGCAGTTCGTCCGGGAGGTCGCCGACGCGGAGGGCCTGTCGAAGTCGAAGGCCGCCGCCCGGGTCGACGCGGCCGTGGACCGTTGGGTCTGGTACGCCGGCTGGACCGACAAGATCGCGCAGGTCGCGGGCGGCGGCAACCCCGTGGCGGGCCCGTTCTTCAACCTGTCCTCCCCCGAGCCGACCGGAGTGGTCGCCGTCCTCGCCCCGCAGGAGTCCTCGCTGCTGGGACTGGTGTCGGTGCTCGCCCCGGTGCTCGCCGGCGGCAACACGGCGGTGGTCGTCACCAGCGAGCGCGCCCCGCTGCCCGCGCTCTCCCTCGGCGAGGTGCTGGCCACCTCCGACGTCCCGGGCGGCACGGTGAACCTGCTCTCCGGGCGGACGGCGGAGCTCGCCGCCCCGCTCGCCGCGCACGCCGACGTCAACGCGATCGACCTGACCGGCGCCGACCCCGAACTGGCCACCACCCTGGAGGCCGCCGCGGCCGACAACCTCAAGCGGGTGCTGCGCCCCCGCACCGAGGACTGGTCCGCCGACCCGGGCACCCGCCGGCTGACCGCCTTCCTGGAGACCAAGACCGTGTGGCACCCCACCGGTTCGCTGGGCGCCTCCGGCTCCGCGTACTGAGTCCCGCGCGCCCGCGGCCCCGGCCCCCTCCGCGGGGAGCACGGGGCCGCGGTGCGTTCAGCCCCCCGAGGGACGCAGGCGGTCCAACAGCCCCTCCGGCACCGGGTAGGGCCGCTCCACCGGCAACAGCCGCCGGGCGGCGTCGAGGTCCCCGTCCCGCACCGCCGCGTGCACCTCGCGGGCGAGCGGGGTGACCTCGGCGACGGAGACGATCCACTCGTCCGCGTAGCGGTGCGCGGCCTCCCCGGCGAGCCCGAGTTGCAGCGAGCGGTACGGCAACGGCCGCAGCTGCGGATCGCGTTCGGGGTCCCACTGCACCCGGGTCGGGGCCCGCCGCAACTGCCGCTGCCAGTCCTCGCGGTCGGCGTGCACCCCGGCCGCGTAGTGCGACAGGCACGCCCGGGCGAGCGCCCACTCGAAGCCCTCGCGGCTGATCTCGACCGCCAGGACGGTCTGCTGGCCCTCCTTGGCGCCCCAGCCGCAGCGGTACATCATCCACAGGAACGACGGCTTGATCCAGGTCATCCGGCCCCGTCGCCACAGCGCGGGGAAGCGGCCGTCCCGCGCGGTCGGCAACCCGATCTCGGGCGGGTACGCCTGGTAGACGGTGACGGTGGTCTCGGTGTGCAGGGCGCGAATCTCGAACTGGGGTTCCACTAGTACAGGCTGGCCGCGGGACGCCCCGGACGCCAGCGAATTACGTGCCGGGCCCACCACCGGCACGAGCAACGGCGGCGAAGAGCGGCACCGAGGGGCCTTCGGGACGGAAGCTCCGGCGGGGCGGAACCGTGCACCGGTTCCGCTGCGTCCACCCGCGTGTGACGGTTCGTCAGGATCGATGACGGAGGTGGGGCCGGTGGACGTTCCTCTGGCGGACGCGGTGGCGGCGGTGCGGGACGAGTTGCTGGCGGCCGCGGCCCGGGCCGGAACCGAACCGGAGCTGGTGTTCACGGTGGGGCCCGTGGCGATGGAGTTCGAGGTCGAGGTGCGCGCCGACGCGCGGGCGAAGTCAGGCTTCTCCCTGTGGGCGGTCGGCGCCGAGGCCGAGGCGGGCGGCTCCCGGACCCGCACCCACCGGGTGTCCTTCACCCTCACCCCCCAGCGCCCCGACGGCACCGACGTCCGGGTGGGCTCCACCCGCTCCCGTCCCGCCGGCCCCGGGGACGCCTCCCGGCGCATCGGATGACACCGCGCCCGGCCACGGGCGGCGGTCAGGACGGGGCCGGAGGAGGCCGAAGGTGGAACAGGTCCGTCTCGCCGCGGTGACCGGGCCGGGCGGACCCGGCTCGGGCCACGCGGTGGGCGGCGGGCTGGTGCTGGCCTCCGCGCACGTCACCGGACCGGTCGGGGGCCGGGTGGAGGTGTTCGCCCCGGGCGGCACGGGCGCGGCGCACGGCACCGTCGTGTACGCCGGCCCCCCGGGCGGCCGGGACGACGCCGCACTGGTCCTGGTGGACGACTCGCCGCACTGGCGACCGCCCGGCGCACCGGTGCGCTGGGGCCGCCTGGTCACCGACCGGCCGGGCGCCCGGTGCGAGACCCGGGGCGTCCCGGACGAGGCCCAACGGCCCCACCTCGCGGTGGAGGCCGTGCAGTTGACGGGCCGGGTGAACCCGGGCAGCGGGTTCGTGAACGACCAGTACGTGATGGACCTGGACCAGCATCCGCCGCGGTGGGACGCCGCGGACGGCGCTTCGCCCTGGGGCGGGCTGTCGGGAGCGGCCGTGTTCTGCGGCCGGCTGCTGACCGGTGTGGTGGCCGCCGACCGCGCGCACTCCGGCCACGGCCGGCTGAACCTGGTGCCCGCCTACGTCCTCCACCACGATCCCGCCTTCCGGGCGGCCCTCGCCGAGCACGGCGGAGCGCCTGCGGGCGGACCGGAGGCGGTGGAGTTCCAGGACCTCGCCGACCCCGCGCACGACCCGGCCGCCCGCCGCGGGGCGGCCACCCCCGCGGCACTGCTGGACCCGGGGCGGCAGGTGGTTCCCTTCCACGGGCGGGAGGCCCTCCTCACGGAGCTGACCGCCTGGTGCGGGCTCGGCGGCTTCGGCGCCTGGCTGCTGCACGGGCCCGGTGGACAGGGCAAGACGCGCCTCGCCCACCACCTCGCCGGCCGGCTCGCCGCCGAGGGCTGGACGGCGTTGTGGCCCCGCGCCCGGGCCACCGCGGACGCTCTGCACGGGGTGCGGCACGCCGCCCGTCCGCTGCTGGTCGTCCTCGACTACGCCGAGGTCCGTACCGACCAGCTCGCGGCCCTGGTCGAGGCCGCGGCCGAGCACCCCGGCACCAGCCCGTTGAAGCTCCTGCTGCTGGCCCGCACGGACGGCGACTGGTGGCGGGAGGCGGCCGGCGCGGACCGGGTCGCCGAGGACCACCTGGCCACCGCGCGCGTCCACCGCCTCGCCCCGTTGGAGGACGACCCCGACCGACGGCCCGACCACTACCGCGAGGTCGTCCGCGCGCTCACCGCGGCCCTCCCCCTGGTCGACGGCATGACCGACCCCGTCACGACCCTCCCGGCCCCGTCGCGGTGCCTGGGCCAGGACGCGTACGCCAACGCCCTCACCCTGCACATGACCGCGCTCGCCGACCTCCTGGACACCGCACGCCCCGGGCCCGAGGGGGACGCGGCGCCGGGCGGCGCCGACGCGGTGGAGGACCGGCTCCTGGGCCACGAACGCCGGTACTGGCGGCAGAACGCCGCCGCCCGGGGCCTCACGCCCGCCCTGAGCGCCACCACCCTGGAGTCCGCGCTGGCCGCCGCCCATCTCAGCGGCGCCGGCGACCGCGAGGCCGCCGACCGGCTCTGGTCACGCCTGCCGGCCCTCGCCGACCAGCCCCGCGACCGCCGCGACCGGGTCACCGCCTGGCTCGCCGCCCTGTACCCCACCACCAGCGGACCGGGCGCGCCGCCCTGGGGCAGCCTCCAGCCCGACCGGCTGGCCGAACGCCACGCCGGCCACGTCCTCACCGCCGACCCCGCCCTCGCCGACCACCTCCTGGACGGCGCCGACGACGCCCAGGCGGCCCAACTCCTCACCGTCTACAGCCGCGCCGCCGCCCACCCCGGCCTCCCCCGTCTCGACGGCCACCTCACCGACCTGTGCGTCCGCCACCACCGGACACGGGCCGCCCAGATCGTCGCCACCGCCACCCGCAGCAACCACCCCGCTCCCCTCGTCGCCGCCCTGGGCGCCCTCGGCGAGGACCCGGCCCTCCCCCTGGACGAACTCGCCGCGCTGTCCAGGAGACTGCCCCCCAGCAGCCAACGGCTGGCCGTCACCGCCGCCCGGCTCGCCCGCACCGTCTGCGCACGGCAACGCGCCCTGGCCGAGCAGGACCCGGACGCCCACCTGCCCGACCTCGCCCGTGCCCTGAACAACCTCGCCATCCGACTGGGCGAGGTGGGACGGCGGGAGGAGGCCCTCACCGCCATCGAAGAGGCGGCCCACCACTACCGTGCCCTGGCCGAGCGGGACCCGGACTCCTACCTGCGCCATCGGGCCACCGCCCTGAACAACCTGGGCACCCGGCTGGGGAAGGTGGGCCGGCGGAAGGAGGCGGTGCCCGTCATCCGGGAGTCCATCGACATCCGCCGCGCCCTGGCCGAACGGGACCCGGACTCCTACCTGTCCGACCTGTCCGCCTCCCTCAACAACCTGTCCGTGGAGCTGGGGGAGCTGGGACGGCGGGAGGAGGCCCTCGGCCCGGTACAGGAGGCCGTCGACATCCGCCGCACCCTGGCCGAGCGGGACCCGGGCACCTACCTGCCGGACCTCGCGGTCTCCCTCAACAACCTCTCGGTGGAGCTGAGCGCGCTCGGTAGGCGGGGGGAGGCCCTGGCCGCCGTCCGGGAGGCCACCGACATCCGCCGCACCCTGGCCGAGGCGAACCCGGACGCGCACCTGGCCGACCTCGCCAAGTCGCTCAGCAACCTCTCCGTGGACCTGGGGCGGGTGGGACGGCCCCGGGAAGCCCTTCCGCACGTCGAGGAGGCGACCACCCACTACCGCACCCTCGCCGGAGGCAGTCCCGAGGCCCATCTGCCCGACCTGGCGATGGCCCTCAACAACCTCTCCGTCTGCCTGGGGGAGCTGGGGCGGCAGGAGGAGGCCCTCGCCCGCATCGAGGAGGCGACCACCCACTACCGCACCCTCGCCGAGGCTGACCCGGGCAGCTATCTGCCCGACCTGGCGATGGCCCTCAACAACCTCTCCGTGGACATGCGCCGCGCGGGACGACGGGACGAGGCCCTCGCCCACAGCGAGAGCGCGACCGACCACTACCGCGCCCTGGTCGAGGGCAACCCGGAAGCCCACCTGCCCGGTCTGGCGATGTCCCTGCTGAACCTCTCCGCCGGCCTGGGGGCGGTGAAACGGCACGGGGAGGCCCTGGCCGCCAGCGAGGAGGCCACCGGTCACTACCGCGCCCTGGCGGAGACCAGTCCGGGCGCCCACCTGCCCAACCTGGCCCAGTCCCTGCTCAACTTCTCCACGGACCTGGCGGTGGTGGGGCGCCGAGCGGAGGCCCTGGCCGTGATCGAGGAGGCCAACGAGCGCCACCGCGCCCTGGCGGAGGCCGAGCCCACCCTCTTCGGGCCCCGTCTCCAGCACTCCCTGGAGGTCACGGCCCTGCTCGAAGGGCTGGATGCTCCCGGGGGAGGGTAGACCCCGGCCCCGACCTCAACGCCCGGCCAACAGCCCCGTCGCCCGCCCGGTGAGCGGGCCCACCACGGGCAGTTCGCCCAGCGAGTCGCCGCGCGCCAGCGGGGCGGTGAGCACGGTGGTGGACAGCGGCTTGAAGTCGGCGACCTGGGTGCCGACCCCGTTGGCCAGCGGGTCCACCCCGGTGCCCGCGAGCGGGTTGAGCTGCATCGCGGTGAGCGGCCCGGTCACGTACCCGACGGTGTCGGTGAGGGCCCGCCCCGCGGCCTGCGCGTCCAACTGGCCGACCGTGGAGGGCTGGGCGCCCGCCTCGGGTGCGGGGGCGACCGGGGCCGCGGCGGCGGACGTCGCCCCCGCCCCGAAGGCCATGCCGACCGCGCCGAGGGCGAGTCCCGCGCGCAGCAGGGCGCGCGGGACGGGGGGAGCCTGACGGGGAGAGTGGTCCTGGTGATCTGCCATGGGTGCCGCCCGGGGATACGAGATGGGTAATCAAGGACTCACGAAGCGTAGTTGAGGGCGTGGTCGGGCCGCAAAGCCGACCCGCGGGGTCGGCAGGCGCCCGGGAATGCCGCACACTGGACTCTCGTGAGTTCCCTCCCCGACATATCGCCGTCACCCGCCCGTGTCGTCCTGATCACGGGCCCCTCCGGCTCCGGAAAGTCCTCGTTCGCCGCACGCAGCGGGCTGCCCGTGCTGTGTCTGGACGACTTCTACAAGGAACACGACGACCCCACCCTGCCGCTGGTGCCCGGTTCCCGTGACGTGGACTGGGACTCCCCGCTGTCCTGGGACGCCGACGCCGCGGTGCGGGCGATCACCGAACTCTGCACGGTCGGGTGCACCGACGTACCGGTGTACGACATCTCCACGAGCTCGCGCACCGGCACGAGCCGGATGGACCTCGACGGCGCGCCGCTCTTCCTCGCCGAGGGCATCTTCGCGGCGGACGTCGTCCGCCGCTGCCGGGACCTGGGCCTCCTCGCCGACGCCCTCTGCCTACGGGGCCGCCCCACCACGACGTTCCGCCGCCGACTGGCACGGGACCTGCGGGAGGCCCGCAAGCCGGTGCCGTTCCTGCTGCGGCGGGGCTGGCGACTGATGCGCACCGAACGGCGCATCGTGGCCCACCAGGTCGACCTGGGGGCGTACGCCTGCGGTCAGACGGAGGCCGCGGCCCGCGTGGCCGCCGCCTCGGACCACCAGGCCCCGGAGGGCTCGCGCGCCTGAAGCCCCGGCGGTCACCCCGGTGCCCCTCCGGGGGCGGGTTCGCTCGTTCGGGTGAGGCGTGTACCGGGTACCCCTCCGCTTCCACCCGGACAGCGGTAGGACGACCTGGTGGGAATCGGAGACCGGCACCAGAAGAAGGACGTCGAGGCGGCGTTGAAGCGGGCCGAGGCAGCTGGCCTCAAGGTGACGCACGACAAGAACCGCCACCGGTGGGGGTGGGTCGTGTGTTGTCCCTGCAACGAGAAGCACCGAGTGCACTGCACACCCCAGAGTCCGGGAAACGAGGCGAGGAAGATCGATGCCTTCACCAACCAGCACCGTGGCTGCGCGTGAGTGGGACTTCGTCCTGCACCTCCAAGCGCCACTGACTCCCGAGCAGTCCGACACCCTGGACGGACTCGACCGGTTCAACGACGGGCGCATCTGTCTCATCGAGGGCCCGGACTACGCCAAGTTCACCTGCACCTTCGCCGCCATGGCGCTGACGGATGCCATCGCCGAGGCCCTGAGCTTCTTCGAGGACCTTCCCGGCGTGCTGGTGCGCGGCGTGGAACTCGGTCCGGCGGAGCTGGAATTCAACGGCATGGCCACTCCGGCCGTGGTCCCCGCACCGCCCCCGCTCGCGGACGCCCCCTGAACCGGACGCCCCTGGTCGCCACCCGACCCGGCCGGGCGCTCCCCCACCTTCCCGCGGGGAACGCCCGGCTCGACGACGGTCAGACCGTGCCGAAGCCTTCGTCCCTGACACCTGCCACGAAGGACGCGAACACCGCTACGGGCCACGCCAGCACGGGACCGTCCACGACCTTCGAGTCCCGCATCGGCACCACGCCTTCGGAGACGGCCACGTTCGCCGCGACCTCGACGCACTCACCACCGTTGTTGCTGTAGGAGGACTTGAACCAACGCGGCTCACTCGTCATGGGTCATCCCCTTCATCACCTGCCGGATCATGGCCACGGACTCCGCCTGGGAGAGCGCCTCGGCCTGCAACTGATGGTAGGCCCTCACCTGGGGATGGACGGAGGTGCTCTCACGGTCGAAGTACCCCATTCCCTGCGACTCGGTGTAAGCGACGGCCGAGCGGTCGGGCAGGGTCAGCAGATACACCGGCAGATCAAGTGCACGCCGTTCACCGATCTCGTAGGGAGCGATCTGAAGCACGCTGTTGGGTGCCTCGGCGAACTCCACCAGCCGTTGGAGTTGGGCAGCCATGACCTTAGCCCCGCCGACCGGACGACGGATACAACTCTCGTCTAGTACCACGATCACCATGGGCGCGCGCGACCCCACCAAGCCTGCCTGCCGCTCCGCGAGCAACGCGAGCCGCTCGTCAGCCTCTTTCGGCGAAATGGTGCCTCGGTACACGTTCGAGTCGGCGAGCACCCGCGCGTACTCCGGCGTCTGCAACAACCCCGGGATGATCCCGACCGTGAACAGCCGAATCTCCGTCGCCCGGGACTCGTGCTGGACGTACTCGGGGAAGCCCCGCAGGAACATGCTCTGCTTCATCGCGTACCACTCGCGCTCGAAGACCTTCACGCCCAGGGCACGGTCCATGGCGCGGGCCAGGGCCAGGCTCGGGCCCTTGCGGCCGGTCTCCACGGCCGAGATGTGGCCGCCCGAGTACTCCGTCAGATCGCCCAGTTCCTCCTGTTTCAGGCCGCGGGCCTCCCGCAGCCGGCGCAACTCCGCGCCGAACGCCGCCTGGGGCGATTCCTCCGGGTTCAAGTCCTTGCGGTTCAACGGCCCATCACCGATCCTCCCTGCCTGACCACGGGTTGGGCGCATGACTCTAGGGCCAGGAGAGTGCGCACGGTGGGCGAATGGACACGGAGGGGAACGTTCGGGGCCGAAGAGCACACTTTCGGGGAATCGGGGGCCTGTTCGCCGGCGACGGCCCCCAACCCGTGGACGGGAAAAGGGAAGAGCAGGACCGGTAAGACCCCCCGGCCTCCGGTCCTGCTCATGCGGCCCCGCGGTTCCCACCCCCCGGTGGTTGCCGCTCTCCCGTTGAAGGGCCGTTCCCCCGTGTCCCACCCCCCGGTGGGCTCTTCCCCCTGTTAACTCCCCCCATGGGCTCCCGAGTTCCCCCCCGAGCCACCCATTTTCTTTCTTCCCCCGATTTTCCCCCGTGCTGACGGTGCGCCGCCACCCCCACAGTGGCGGCGTACCGTGCCTCCGGTGGGGCCGGTCGCTAGGCGACCAGCTCCCCGAAGGACTCCTCCTGGTCCCGGCCGAAGCTCAGGACCTCGTCCTCGCGCAGCCGGCGCAGCGAGCGCCAGATGCTGGACTTGACGGTGCCGACGCTGATGTCGAGTATGTCCGCGATCTCCGGGTCGGTACGGCCCTCGTAGTAGCGCAGGACCAGCATCGTCCGCTGGAGTTCGGGCAGCCGGGCGAGCGCCTGCCACAGGACGGCGCGCAGTTCGGTGCCGCGCATGGCGTCCGTGTCGCCGGGCGTCTCCGGCAGTTCCTCGGTCGGGTACTCGTTGAGCTTGCGTCGGCGCCAGGCGCTGATGTGCAGGTTGGTCATCGTGCGGCGCAGGTAGCCGCCGAGGGCGGCCTTGTCGCTGATCCGGTCCCAGGCCCGGTAGGTGGAGAAGAGGGCGCTCTGGAGGAGGTCCTCGGCCTCGAACCGGTCACCGGTCAGGTGGTAGGCGGTGGCGTACAGGGAGGCGCGGCGCTCCTGGACGTAGGCGGTGAACGCGGCTTCGGCGTTCGCCTCCGACCGGGTCCGGCGCTCCCCCGCGGCCTCCCCGTGGGCGACGCCCTTCTGCGGTGCGTCGACCATCGTCATGTAGGTCGTGTGGGTGCACTGGTGACGTCCGGTGCCGCGAGCGCACCCCCGCCCGCTCACGGCACCGGACTTCTCGCTGGAACCGTTCCCCCGTCCGCCGTCGTGAAGACGCGTGACGACCGCGCTCGCGTTGATGCTGTGCAGCTTGTTCATCTCGCGCCCCCCGTCAGTGCTGATCGTGCTCCGTGCGATGACCAGAATCCTTCCGCGGGCACTTCATGACGTTGTCCGCCGACTGTCACAGCACTGTCACAGGGGCCTGTGACGTCGGGGGGACGGCCGGGGAGGGGCCCGGGTCACCGGCGGCAGTCGTGTCCTCGCGGGTCATGGGACAGAATGGCCTCCGTGCCTTCCCTGTTGCTGATCGAGGACGACGACGCCATCCGTACGGCCCTGGAGCTGTCGCTGACGCGCCAGGGGCACCGTGTGGCCACCGCTGCCACCGGCGAGGACGGCCTGAAACTGCTGCGTGAACAGCGGCCCGACCTGATCGTGCTGGACGTGATGCTGCCGGGCATCGACGGCTTCGAGGTGTGCCGTCGCATCCGCCGCACCGACCAGTTGCCGATCATCCTGCTGACCGCGCGCAGCGACGACATCGACGTGGTGGTCGGGCTGGAGTCCGGCGCCGACGACTACGTGGTCAAGCCCGTGCAGGGGCGGGTGCTGGACGCCCGCATCCGGGCGGTGCTGCGCCGGGGCGAGCGGGAGGCCACGGATTCGGCGACCTTCGGCGGCCTGGTCATCGACCGGGCCGCGATGACGGTCACCAAGAACGGCGAGGACCTGCAACTGACGCCGACCGAGTTGCGGCTGCTGCTGGAGCTGAGCCGCCGGCCGGGCCAGGCGCTGTCACGGCAGCAGTTGCTGCGGCTGGTGTGGGAGCACGACTACCTCGGCGACTCCCGGCTCGTCGACGCGTGCGTGCAACGGCTGCGGGCCAAGGTGGAGGACGTGCCGTCCTCGCCGACGCTGATCCGCACGGTGCGCGGGGTGGGGTACCGGCTGGACAGTCCTCAGTGACCGAGCGGGACGACGAGCGGGAGTCCCCCGAAGACGGCGACGCCGGTGACGGGCGCGCGGGGCGGGGTGCGGCGGGTGGTGGCCGGGTGCGGCGCGGACTCTCCGCGGCGCTGCGGTTCACCAGCCTGCGGCTGCGGCTGGTGCTGGTCTTCGGCCTGGTGGCGTTGACGGCGGCGGTCGCGGTGTCGGGGATCGCGTACTGGTTGAACCGGGAGGCGGTGCTGACCCAGACGCAGCGCGCGGCGCTCAACGACTTCCGGCAGGAGATGGGCAGCCGGGCCGGCGAGCTGCCGGCGCGTCCGACGGCGGGCGAACTCCGGCACGCGGCCGGCCAGATGGCGACGAGCAGCCAGCACTACGAGGTGCTGTTGCTGGCCGGGGACGACGAGGGCACCCCCGCGATCGGCGGTTCGAACGTCAAGGCGTTCGCCCTGGACGACGTGCCCTCCTCGCTCCGGGAGGCGGTCGACGAGCAGCAGCCGTTGACGGCCACGAACCGTTCGCCGTACCACCTGTTCTGGCAGCGGGTGACGATCGCGGACACTCCGTACCTGGTGGCGGGCACCCGGTTGATCGGGGGCGGGCCGAGCGGCTACATGCTGAAGTCGTTGGAGCCGGAGGAGGAGGACCTGAACTCCTTGGCCTGGTCGCTCGCGATCGCGACGGGGTTGGCGTTGATCGGGGCGTCGCTGATCGCGCAGGCCGCGGCGACGACGGTGCTCAGGCCGGTGCACCGGCTGGGGGCGGCGGCGAAACGGTTGGGCGAGGGGAAGCTGGACACCCGGCTCCAGGTGTCGGGCACCGACGAGTTGGCGGAGTTGTCGCGGACGTTCAACCGGGCGGCGCAGGCGCTGGAGAAGCGGGTCGCCGAGATGAGCGCCCGGGACGAGGCGTCCCGGCGGTTCGTGGCGGACATGTCGCACGAGCTGCGGACCCCGTTGACCGCGATCACCGCGGTGACGGAGGTCCTGGAGGAGGAGCTGGACGCGGAGACCGGGAGCATGGACCCGATGATCGAGCCGGCGGTGCGGATCGTGGTCAGCGAGACCCGGCGGTTGAACAACCTGGTCGAGAACCTGATGGAGGTGACCCGCTTCGACGCGGGCACCGCGCGGCTGGTGCTGGACGACGTGGACATCGCCGACCAGATCACCGCGTGCATCGACGTGCGGGCCTGGCTGGACGCGGTGGAGCTGGACGCCGAGCGCGGGATCATGGCCCAGGTCGACCCGCGTCGCCTTGACGTGATCCTGGCGAATCTGATCGGGAACGCTCTCAAGCACGGCGGCTCGCCGGTGCGGGTGGCGGTCCGTACGGACGCCGGTGACGGCACGGGTCGGGGGGACGTGCTGATCGAGGTGCGGGACCACGGGCCGGGCATCCCGGCCGAAGTGCTGCCGCACGTCTTCGACCGCTTCTACAAGGCGAGCGCGTCCCGGCCGCGGTCCGACGGCAGTGGCCTCGGACTGTCGATCGCCCTGGAGAACGCCCACATCCACGGTGGGGAGATCACGGCCGCCAACTCGGACGAGGGGGGTGCCGTGTTCACGCTGCGGTTGCCGCGGGACGTCTCGGAGGCGGCGGACGTCGCCGTCGACGGGCGGCAGGGAGGTGCCCGGTGACCGGGGTGCGGCGGCGGTGGGCCGCGGGGGCCGCGGGCGTGCTGCTGGGCCTATCGGCCGCCGGCTGCGGCATCCGGCCGACCGAGGTGCCGACCGATTTCGGGTCGGCCCCGTCCCGGACGCCCTGCGCGGTGTCGGAGCCGCCGGCGGACGGACCGGACGCGGTCGGGGTGCCGATGCGGGTGTTCCTGGTGTGCGCCTCGCAGTTGGCGGCCGTGCAGCGGCGGGTGGAGCTGCCGGCGGAGCAGGACGCGGGGCAGAGCGCGGAGCGCGCGGCCGGCAAGGATGACCGCGGCCGGGTGGCGCGGGCGTTGCTGGAGCAGTTGGCCCTGCCGATGGCCCGGGCGGAGCGCCAGGCGGGGTACACCACGGACGTGCCGGACCGGCTGGTGGTGACCGGCCCGCAGGCCGGCGACCCTCGGGACGCGTTGCGGCTGAGCGCCCCGGTGGCGGGACTGGAGCCGTTCGCGCTGGCGCAGCTCGTCTGCACGCTCGCGCACTCGGCCGCCGCCGCGCACGACGGCCGGGTGGTGCTCGGCGGGCCGGGGGACTCCGCGCTGCACGCGTACGAGTGCACCCCCGAGGTCCGTGCCCGGCCCGGCTCGCACGGGCCGCCGCGCACCGAGGTGCGCGGCGGCTGACCTCGTGGGCGGCGCCCGTCTCCGGTGCCGGGCGGGGAGCGGGTCGGTGCCGGGGCACCCGTTCGGCCGCACGCCGGCCCCCGTGCGATGGGCGTGTGCGGCGGACCGTTGACGGCACGGAGTGACCGGGGCCACGAGGCGTCCGGCATCCGAACGGAACCGCGGGCCGGGCACGTGTCGTCCTTGGAGGCGTGCAGCGCCAAGGCTTCCGCATCCGCACGGCAGGAGCGATCCTCCTGCTGGCCCACGTCCTCCTGGTGGGGTGGATCACGCTGCGCCCCCTCGACGTCCCGTGGATCAGTGCGCCGAACTTCCACCCGCTGGTCGGGATCAGGGCGGACCTGGCCTCGGGTTGGCCCACCGCGTTCCGGCGGATCGGCGGGGACCTGGTGCTGCTGGCTCCGCTGGGGGTGTTGCTCCCCGCCGTGGGCGGCAGGTTGAACGTTTCGCTATGGGGTTCGCTGCTGCGCACCGTGACCGCGGGCGGGCTGCTGTCCCTGGGGATCGAGCTGTTCCAGACGGGTGTGCCGGGCCAGGTGGTGGACGTCGATTCGCTGCTGTTGAACACCCTGGGCGTGGGGGTGGCGCACCTGCTGGTGGTGCCGGCCGTACGGGCCCGGCTCCGTCGCCGAGGGGAGCGCTCCCGCCGTGCGCCCCTCCCCCAGGTGGACGGCCCCCGGGGAGCGACCCCGACGATTCCCAGGGTCGGGATCGCCCCGCAGAGTGACGCTTTGCCCGCTTCGCGACCGTAGCGTGGAGCCATCGGATGGAGGACCGGGGGCACGCTCCCGGCCCCGTGCGACCCGTACGCCTCTGACCGCCTCGTGAAGGAGCCCCCATGACCGCCCTGGCCCGCCCCACTGACGGACGGATGATCGGCGGAGTGTGCGCGGCGCTGGCCCGGCGCTTCGGCACTTCCGCGACGACGATGCGCGTCCTCTTCGTGGCGTCCTGCCTGCTGCCCGGACCGCAGTTCCTGCTCTACCTCGGCCTGTGGTTCTTCCTGCCGAGCGAGAAGGCCGCCGCGCGCACCTCGTGGTAGTCCGCCCCCCGACGCACGGACGGGCCCCGCCGACCATCTTGGGTTCTATCGGTCGGCGGGGCCCGTCCGTGCGTGGGTGCGGGGCCGCTCGTCGGGGCGGTCAGCCCAGCGGGATCCCGTTGATCGGCAGTCCGCCGAGCAACCCGCCGATGAGGGGCAGGCCCTTGGTGGGCAGCGCCTCGGAGAGGGTCTGCGCGACGGCCGGCTTGGCCGCGGTGGCGGCGCCGCCGAGGGCGGTGGTCGTGGCCTCGGCGGTGCGGGTGTCGGGGAGGGGGCTGACCGCGTCGGGCGCCGGCAGGATCTTCGCGGCCTCGGCGACCGGCAGCGCCTGGACGGCGCCCCCGACGGGGAGGGTCTGGGTGAGGCCGCCGAGCGCGGAGGTGGCGTCCGGCAGGGCGGGGGCGGCGTTCGCGGCACCGGCACCGACGGCGGCGATGGCCGCGCCGAGCGCGGCGACACCGAGGGTCTTGGCGGCAGACTGCTTCATGGGGAGTGGCGTCCTTGCTGTTGAACGCGCTGTCGCGGGCGCGCGACGAGCGGGTTGGGGCGGGGCTGCGGGAGTTCCGGGACGAGCGGTCTAGGACCGTAGCCACGCAGCGGGGCCGCCGCAAACACGCGCGGGCGGCCGGAGTGTTGCCACATCCGGCCGCCCACACATCACGCCACTCAGCCCTTGGCAGCGACGAAACCCCTGGTGGAAGCGGTCTGTTCGAAGAGCCAGGCCGACTTCAGCTCGGCGTAGCCCGGCTTGATCACGTCGTTGATCATGGCGAGTCGTTCATCGAAAGGGATGAACGCCGACTTCATCGCATTGACGGTGAACCACTGCATGTCGTCGAGCGTGTATCCGAAGGTGTCGACCAGGTGCTCGAACTCGCGGCTCATGCTGGTGCCCGACATCAGACGGTTGTCGGTGTTCACGGTCGCCCGGAAGTGCAGCTTGCGCAGCAGTCCGATGGGGTGCTCCGCGTAGGAGGCTGCGGCGGCCGTCTGGAGGTTGGAGGTCGGGCACAGCTCCAGCGGGATGCGCTTGTCGCGGACGTAGGAGGCGAGGCGGCCCAGGGTGACCGAGCCGTCCTCGGCGACCTCGATGTCGTCGATGATCCGCACGCCGTGGCCGAGTCGGTCGGCGCCGCACCACTGGAGGGCCTGCCAGATCGACGGGAGGCCGAACGCCTCGCCGGCGTGGATGGTGAAGTGGTTGTTCTCGCGCTTCAGGTACTCGAAGGCGTCGAGGTGACGGGTGGGCGGGAAGCCCGCCTCGGCGCCCGCGATGTCGAAGCCCACCACCCCGGAGTCCCGGTAGGCGTTGGCGAGTTCGGCGATCTCCAGCGCGCGGGCGGCGTGCCGCATCGCGGTGAGCAGCGCACCCACCCGGATGCGGTGCCCGTTTTCCTTGGCCCGGCGCTCGCCCTCGCGGAAGCCGGCGTTGACCGCCTCGACGACCTCCTCCAGGGTGAGCCCCTGCTCCAGGTGCTGCTCGGGGGCGTAGCGCACCTCGGCGTAGACGACGCCGTCCTCGGCGAGGTCCTCGGCGCACTCGGCGGCGACCCGGAAGAGGGCGTCCTTGGTCTGCATGACGGCGCAGGTGTGCGCGAAGGTCTCCAGGTAGCGCTCCAGCGAACCGGAGTCGGCGGCCTCGCGGAACCAGACGCCGAGCTTGTCGGCGTCGGTCTCGGGCAGGGCGTCGTAGCCGATCTCCCGGGCGAGGTCCACCACGGTCCCGGGGCGCAGGCCGCCGTCGAGGTGGTCGTGGAGGAGGACCTTGGGGGCGCGACGGATCTGGTCCGCGCTGGGCGTTTCGGGGTGCTGCCCCGTCTGGCTCGTCATCTTCGCACTGTACCTCCTACGCGCGTAGACACCGACGGGTACGTATGCGCCGATACGCAAAGGTGACCCCGAGGGGTTGTGGGACACGCCGTTGTTTCTGGGAACGTTCTGCCATGGGACTGGGAGCGACGCAGGGACGCGGGGCTCGGTTGGGCAGGGCGCAGGGCCCCACGAGGATGACGGCGGGCGGGGTCGTGCTGGTGCTGCCGGGAGGCAGGGAGACTTCGGAGCGGGCGCCTTCCCCGCTCGCGGGCGGCAGCGCCCGCGGGTTCGGGAGACACCTGGCGAGACAGGGACGACAGCAGGGGTTGATCGCCCATGTGGTGCGGTACCGGGCCCTCGGCTGGAACGGGGAGCGGGCGGTGCTGGCCTCGGACGCGGAATGGGCCGTCGACGAGACGGTGCGCCGGTACGGGGACGTGCCGGTGTGCCTCGCCGGTTTCGGGATGGGCGGGCGGGCCGCGCTGCGGGCCGGCGGCCACCCCGCGGTGTACTCGGTGCTGGCGCTCGCCCCCTGGCTGCCCGCGGAGGACGCCGAGCCGCCCGAGCCGGTGAAGCAGCTGGCCGGGCGGCGCGTGATGATCGTCCACGGCACCAAGGACCACCGCAACGACCCCGAGCTGTCGTTCCAGCTCGCGGCCCGCGCCAAGAAGGCCAACCGGGACGTGTGCCGCTTCGAGGTGCACGCGGACGGGCACGGGCTGCGCCAGTACCGGGACGAAGTGCGGGCGCTGGCGGTGGACTTCGTCCTCGGCACGCTGTTCGGCACCCGGTTCGCCCGGCCGGTGCTCGACGCCCTCAAGGCACCGCCGCCGCTGGGGCTGCGGATGCCCCTGGCCTCCGGCTTCGGGACGGGCGTCACCGCGCGCAACGGGTCCCGGCGGTGAGCCGCCCGCCGGGACCCGTTCGGGCTCAGGACGCGACAGGGGTGGGCCAGGGGACGTCGGTGGCCACGGGGACGGTGTAGTCGACGCCCGGCACGGCGAAGCCGTACAGGCGCTGCACCTCGGCGCGGAACCAGTCCAGGTCCGCGAGGTCGGCGACGGTGTCGGTGGTGGCCGCCCGCCAGCGTTCGGCCACCGCCGCCTGGACCTCGTCGGCGAGTTCCCAGGTGTCCAGGCGGACCCGGCCCTCGTCGTCCAGGGCGAGCGGCGCGAGGCCGGTGAGCTGGTCCCACAGGGCGGCGAGTTGCCGCACCGGCGGGACCAGGTCCGTCCCCAGGACGCCGCGCAGCAGGCCGGTGTACAGGGCGATGCCGGGGATGGCGGTGGAGGACTGGGTGACGGCGGCCCCGTTGACGGAGGTCACGGCCCGCCCGCCCAGCGACGCGGCGAGCCGCTCGTCCAGGGTGCGGGCGGTGGCCTCCAGGTGCGCCTTGGCCGCGCCGATCGTGCCCTGCCGGTAGATGGCCGCCGTCAGCGGCGAACCGATGTACGACAGCGCGGCGGTGGAGAAGCCCGGGGCGAGCACCCCCCGAGCGGCCAGGCGGTCGATCCAACGCGCCCAGTCGGCGCCGCCCATCACGGCCACGGTCTGCTCGACGTCGTCACCCTCGGCCGGCCCGGTCTCGACCTCCCGGACCTCGGGGGCGCCCCGGTCGTCGAAGACCAGGGTCTTGGTGCGGTGGGCCGCACCGATCGGCTTGAGGACGGAGGCGTAGGCGGTGCCGGTATCGGGATCGGTGCGCCGGGGCGCGGCCACCGAGTAGACCAGGTGGTCCAGGCGGCCGCCGAAGCGCTGCTCGACCAGGTCGGCCACCCGGTCCTTCAACGCGTCGGAGAACGCGTCGCCGTTGAGGAGGACCAGGTCCCGCCCGGCGTCCCGGGCGAGTTCGGCGGTGGCGGCGGTGCGGTACCAACCGGCGGTGGCGGTGCGACGCGGGGTGGGCGCCTTCTCGAAGGAGACGGCGATGCCGCGGATGCCGGCACGCTTCAGCCCGGCGAGGGTGGCGGCCAGACCGTAACCGGCCGAGGAACCGATGACCAGCGCCACCGGCCCGTCCCCGGCCGGGAGGCCGAGCGGTTCGGGGCACTCCCGCCACATGTCCGCCACCACCCGCTCGCAACCCCGGGGGTGGGAGTCAAGGAAGAGGAAGCCCCGGTTCCGGGGGGTGAGAACGCGCTCGCTCACGTGGGCCGTCCTTGGGTCGTCGGAGCCTGGCCCGGCCAGTCTGCGCCAGGGCGGACCGGACGGACGGTCCCGCCCGGCACAAGGATCACGGGCCGGTGTTGGAGCGTTCCACCACGTCCGGGGGTGGTGGAACGCTCCCTCCCGGGCGGTCCGCGCCGGCGGGGAACGGGCCTGTCGAAGGGCGGTGGCCGGCGGGTACCGTACCCGGCATGTCCGGCATCGGCACGGGTCGTTGCCGGGGAGGGGGTGCCGGTGTTCGACGTCGTGTTGCTCGTGGTGTGGGGCGGGTGGGCCACGGGCTTCGGTTGGATCGTCGCCACGGACTTCCGGGGCGCGGCTGTCTACTTCGCGCTGCCCCACACCCGTGATCCGGTCACGGACCTGCCCGCTACGTTCCCGGGCATCGGCTTCGTCCGAACGGCGGCGGGGGTGTTCGCCCTGGTCGGCCCGGTCGTCCTGGTTCGACGGGACGGACGCGGACCCGCCGGAGCACTGAGCGGCCCGCCCGCCTGCGGGCGGCTACCCGTGGGCCCGGGCGCTGGGGGTGTGGCGGCCGACGATCGCCGGGGCCTGGTGGACGAGCGCCTCGTCGGTGAGCGCCGCGACCATGAAGAGGGCGAAGTCGATCCGGCGGGTGAGGTTGCTGGCCAGTGCCGGGTCGCCGACGTGGTGGCGCCAGAGGGGCAGCCCCTGGCTCTCGCCCTCCTCCAGGTCGCTGCCGCGGACCACGGTCCAGCGGGTGTCGCTGGCGAACACCCGGCGGCACGCCTCGACCTGGTCGTCGATCTCGACGGCGCGCAGCAGCTTGCCCAGGACGGTCGCGGCCCGCAGGGCCAGGGTGAACAGCCGTGAGTAGCGGTCCTTGCCGTCGCGGGTGATGTGCCAGCCGCAGGAGAAGACCAGCCGGGCGCCCGGGCGGGCGTGGTCGAGCACGGCCTGCGCGGTGCCCGAGGAGTACTGCCGCACGCCCCAGGGCACCAGCACGGTGAGCACCCCGTCGCAGCCCTCGACCGCGCGCCGGATCACCTCGGGGTCGTCGGTGGCGCCGGGGACGACGGTCATCCGGTCGGCGAGGGCGGCCAGTTTGGGCACGCTGCGCTCCCGGCAGACGCCGACCACCTCGTAGCCGCGGTCCAGCGCGTGGCGGACCATGTACTGCCCCAACTTCCCGGACGCTCCGACGACGCAGACCTTCCCGATGCGCTCCGTTTCCACGGCACGACCCCCTCCACCTTCGGCCTTATGGTGTAAGGCACGCTAACCTTATGCCGTAAGGCGGTCAAGGGGAGCGGAAGGGGAAGGGCGGATGTCCACAGCGGGCGCCGGGGGCGGCAGGGCGAGCAGGGGCGGTCGCGGGCGGACGGCTCGCGCGCCGCTCAGCCGGGAGCGGGTGATCCGCGCGGCGGTGACGGTGGCGGACGAGAAGGGCTCGGCGGCGCTGACCATGCGGGCCGTCGCCGCGCCGCTGGGCGTGGAGGCGATGTCGCTGTACCACCACGTCTCGGGACGGGAGGACCTCCTCGACGGCATGGTCGACGCGGTGTTCGCCGAGATCGACCTGCCCTCGGGGGAGGTCGACTGGAAGGAGGCCATGCACCGGCGGGCACACTCCGCGCGGGCCGCGCTGCGGCGCCACCCGTGGGCCGTGTCCCTGCTGGACTCCCGCGCCCGCCCCGGCCCGGCGACCCTGCGCCACCACGACGCGGTGATCGGCGCCCTGCGCGGCGGGGGGTTCTCGGTCGCGATGACCGCCCACGCCTTCTCGCTGATCGACAGCTACGTGTACGGGTTCGTCATGCAGGAACTGAGCCTGCCGTTCGGCGATGCGGCCGAGGTGGACGAGGTGGCGGGGGCGATCCTGCGGGAGATGCCCGCCGACGCCTACCCCCACCTCGCCGAACTCGCCGCCGCGCACGTCCTCGCCCCGGGCTACGACTACGCCGAGGACGAGTTCGCCTTCGGCCTCGCCCTGATCCTCGACGCGCTGCGGCCCGACGAGGTCGACGGGTGAGCCCTCAGGCCGGGGAGAACCGGGCCACGTAGACGTCGAAGGGCTCGATGCCGACCTCCGCCCGGAACTCGTCCGTGCGCGCGGGGTCCTCGCAGGGCCAGGGGATCGGTCGGCCGTCCCGCACTCCGGCGATCTGGGTGCCGTAGCGCTGCTCGCGGCCCTCGTTCACCCGGGTGCGGTCGTGCAGGAAGGCCAGCTCGCGCGGGCCGGCCGAGCCCTCGGCGACGGCCCGGCCCATCAGTCGCAGGGCGCGCCGCTGGACGTCGAGCTGTCGATCCGCGTGCTGGGCGATCAGCCAGGCGGCACGGGCGGCGTCCGCGCCGACCCGGTCCGCGGTCGGCCAGCCGTGCTCGTCCATGATCGCGGCGAGTCGGTCGCCGTGCCGTGCGGTCAGCCGGCGCCAGGCCAACTGGTCGGCGAAGTCCTCGCCGTTCGCATGGACGGCGGCCCGGTGATCGGCCTCGGCCATCGCCATGAGTTCCGCGGCCAGCGCGGACGGGTCAGCTGCCACCACTGTCAACTCCCTTGCAAGTGAGGGGCCTTGTTCGGCCTGCTCGCCAACCCTAGGGCGCGGATCGGAGGTGAAGATCATTCCGGAGAACGGTGACAGCGGTCCCCGTTCGGGGAGAGAATGGATGCACTCCCCCGCACCGAAGCCGACTCGTCGCGACCTCGTCGCCCGACGATGAGTTCCCCGGCGGGCGGCGGTCTACCGGGCGTGGACAGCGATACGGGTGGTGTGTTGGTGCTCCCTGCGCGGGTGGCGCCCGGGGAGGTCCTCCTGCTCTGCGAGGACGTGCGGCGACGGCTGACCGGCGGCGGCTCGGGCCGGCGGCTGGTCTGCGACGCGCGGGCGCTCGGCGTGCGCGGTCTGGCCGCCGTCGACCTGCTGGCCCGGCTCCAGTGGGCGGCGCGACGGGCCGGGGGACGGATCGTGCTGCGCGAGCCGCCCCCCGCGGTGCGGGAACTGATCCGGCTGGCCGGGCTACCGCTCCAGGTGGAGGGGGAGCCCGAAGAGCGGGAACCACCGGGCCGTGTCGAGGAAGCTGGTGATCTCCACGATCCGGCCCCCTGATATCTCCAGCACCTGGAGCGCCCACGGTTCGTAGCGGCCCCGGGTCGGGGTGGGGCGGTACTGGGCGAAGGCGGGCGTGCCGTTCGCGACGGTCGGCACCAGCAGCGAGCCGCGGCAGCCGGCGCCGGTGCCGAGCATCCAGCCGGTGATCTCCCGGTGCCCCCGGAGCCAGAGGTCGTAGGGGGGCATGGACAGCACGGCGTCCTCGTGGAGGAGGGCGGTCAGCCGGGCCATGTCGTAGCCCTCGAACGCCTCCACGTACGCGGCGAGCAGCTTCTGCTGTTCCTCGTCGGCGGGCTCGGCCGGGTCCGCCTCGCGGATGTCGGCCGCGGCCAGCGTCGCCCGGGCCCGTTGGAGGGCGCTGTTGACGGAGGCGACCGTGGTGTCCAGCAGTTCGGCGACCTCCTGGGCGCGCCAGGCCAGCACCTCGCGCAGGATCAGCACCGCCCGCTGCTTGGGCGGCAGGTGCTGGAGCGCGGCCATGAAGGCGAGCCGGACCGACTCCCGGGCCAGCGCGGTCTGCTCGGGACCCGCCGTGTCGGGCAGCACCCGGCCGTCCGGGACGGGCTCCAGCCAGGTGGGCTCGGCGCGTTCCTTGAGGACGGCGGTGGCGTGGTGCTGCGGCTCGGTGAGGTCCATCGGGCGGGCGCGGCGGTTGCCGGCGTTCAGCTGGTCCAGACAGACGTTGGTGGCGATGCGGTACAGCCAGGACCTCAGGGAGGAGCGGCCCTCGAACTTCTCCAGGGCGCGCCAGGCGCGGACCATGGTGTCCTGGACGGCGTCCTCCGCCTCGAACGAGGAGCCGAGCATCCGGTAGCAGTAGCCCGTGAGCTCCACCCGGTACCGCTCCAACTCGGTCAAGGGATCGATCGTCGTCGTGTCGGTCATGATCCAGCCACCCCTGCTGTTCGTCCCGCCCCGGTCCCGTGCCGGCGATCAGAACGTACCTCCGGCCACTGACAACCGGGGCTGACCTGCGCGTTCCCGGAGCCGTACCGGCCCGCCCGCGTCAGCGGGCCGGGTGGGTCACCCCTCGATACTGGCGCGGCACCGGGCGGGGTGCCACCCGGACGGCCCTGGCCTCGGCGCGGGCGGCACGGGTGCCGAGCACGGTGATCAGGACGACCCCGACCACGGCCAGCAGGCCGAGCGCGACGGTGGCGGTCCAGCCGCCCGCGTGGAAGGCCAGTGCGCCGAAGGTGCTGCCCGCGCTGGAGCCCAGGTAGTACACCGACTGGTACAGGGCCGACGCCTGGGCGCGGCCGTGGGTGGCGGTGCGGCTGACCGCGGCGGAGGCGACGGCGTGCCCGGCGAAGAAGCCGGCGGTGATGAGGACCAGTCCGCCGACCACCGCCACCAGCGAGGGGGTGAGGGTGAGCAGCAGGCCGACCGTGGTGGTGGTGCCCGCCAGGTAGAGGGCGCCGCGCCGGCCGAGCCGGGCGACGAGCTTGCCGGCGGCGGCCGAGGAGGCCGTGCCGACCAGGAAGACCAGGAAGATCGAGCCGATCACGCCCTGGGGCAGCGAGAACGGGGCTTCGGTGAGCCGGTAGCCGATCACCGTGTAGACCGCGCCGAACACCGTCATGAACAGGGCGCCGATGGCGTACAGGCGGCGCAGCAGCGGGTTGCCGAGGTGGCTGCGGACGGTGCGGGCGAGGTGGCCCGGGCTCAGCGGGGCGGCGGTGAAGTGGCGGGGGGCGGGGACCAGGGCGCGGAAGGCGACGGCGGCGAGGACCGCGAAGAGTCCGAGGACGCCGAGCGCGACGCGCCAGCCCCACTCCTGGGCGACCCAGCCGGTGACGACCCGGCCGCTCATCCCGCCGATGCTGTTGCCCGCGACGAACAGGCCGATCGCGCCGATCAGCGCCTTGGGCCGGACCTCCTCCGCGAGGTAGGCCATGGCCGAGGCGGGGACGCCGGCGAGGGCGGCGCCCTGGACGGCGCGCAGGGCGATCAGCGCACCGAGCGAGGGGGCGAAGGGGATCAGCAGGGTCACGCCGACCGCGACGGCCAGCGAGACGGTCATCAGGGTGCGCCGGCCGAACCGTTCGGAGAGCGCGCTCAGCGGCAGGACGAACAGGGCCAGGGCGCCGGTGGCGGCGGAGACGGTCCAGCTCGCGTCGCCGGCGCCCACCGCGAACTCGGTGGAGATCAGCGGCAGGAGGGACTGCGTGGAGTACAGCAGGGCGAAGGTCGCGAGGCCCACCAGGAACAGGGCGAAGCTCATCCGCCGGTAGCCGGGGCCGCCGGGCGCGAGACGGGTGTCGGCACCGGTGGCGCCGCCGTCGCCGGTGGTGGCGGGGGCGGGCGCGGGGGGTGCCGGAGGGACGGGGGCGACGGGCGACGGGGCGGCGGGGGCGGCGGTCACGGTGGTTCGCGGGAACCCGGTGACCGCCCCGGTACTGGCGGGAGGCATGGGTCGAACGTACGGCCGGGATTCTGATGCGTCCAATGCATGGAACGTCCATAATCGTTCCCATGATGCATAAGGACAGCTCACGGCCGCGTGTGTCACCCGGTGGTGACACAGACGACATCGTCGCGTTGCTCGCGCCGCGGCTGGCGTACTTCGCGGGCGTGGCGCGGACCGAGCACGTGACGCGGGCCGCGCAGGAGATGCAGGTGCCGCAGTCGACCCTGTCGCGGGCGATGGTCCGGCTGGAACGGGACCTGGGGGTGGACCTGTTCGCGCGCCGGGGGCGCACGCTGGCGCTCACCCCGGCCGGACGGTCCTTCCTCACCTCGGTGGAGCGGGCGCTCGACGGCATCGGGCGGGCCGCCGAGGAGGTGCGTGCCGATGCCGACCCGGCGAGCGGGAAGGTGGCCTTCGGCTTCCTGCACACCCTGGGCACGGAGACGGTGCCGGGGCTGATCCGCGGTTTCCGGGCCGACCACCCCCGGGTGCGGTTCAGCCTGGTGCAGAACTACGGCGAGGCGATGCTGGAGCGGCTGCGGGCACACGAGTTGGACCTGTGCCTGACCTCGCCGGTGCCGGACGCCCCGGACCTGGTGGCGCGGCGGCTGGACGAACAGCGGCTGCGGCTGGTGGTGCCGGACGACCACCGGTTGGCGGGGCGCCGGCGCATCCGGCTCGCGGAGGCCGCCGACGAGACCTTCGTGACCCTGGAGGCCGGGTACGGGCTCCGGCGGATCACCGACGACCTGTGCGCGGCGGCCGGGTTCCGGCCCAAGGTCGCGTTCGAGGGGGAGGAGGCGGAGACCCTGCGCGGGCTGGTGCAGGCGGGGCTGGGGGTGGCGCTGTTGCCGCCCCCGACGGTGCCCCGGCCGGGGGTGGTGGAGTTGACGGTGACGGCGCCGCGGGCGGTGCGGGAGATCGGGGTGGCCTGGCTCGCGGGCGGCGGTCCGGACACCCCGCCGGTGGCCGCGTTCAAGCGGTTCCTGCTCTCCCAGCGGGGGCATCTGCTGCCCGGTTGACGCGCAGGGGCGCCCGCCGGAGTTGAGCCACCCCGGTGCGGGGGGTCCGGCACGGCGGTGCGGCGCGGTGCCCGGCCCCGGGCGGGCGCCCCCCTGCTGCGGCGATGGGGTGCCGGCCACCCGGACCGCCACGGCCGGACGGTTGCACGCTCGACGAGGCACCGGGCGGAATTGCGGTGCTTGACGCGCATTCCCGTGTGACCGAAAGCAGCGTTGGCCCCGGGAACTGGCCGAAATAGCCTGGTCTTGGTCTAGACCACCCCTGCAACTCCGCCTCCCCCACCTCACCGAGGCACCCCCACGTTCAGGAGTGAACATGCGCAAGAAGCTCACCACGTCCCTGGTCGGCGCGGGCCTCGCCTTCGCCGCGCTCTTCGCCACCACCGGCAGCGCCCAGGGCCACGGCTACGTGGACTCGCCGGCCGCCCGCTCCACGCTCTGCGGCAACGGCACCGTCCAGGACTGCGGCCAGATCGAGTGGGAGGCGTGGAGCGTCGAGGGCTACAAGGGCTTCCCCGGCCGCGGCCCCGCCGACGGCACCCTCTGCGCCGGCGGCAACGCCCGCTTCGCCGAGCTGGACGACCCGCGCGGCGGCAACTGGCCCGCGACCAAGGTCCGCGGCGGCCAGAACTACGCCTTCAACTGGCAGATGGTCGCCCGGCACGCCACCACCGACTTCCGCTACTACATCACCAAGGACGGCTGGAACCCGAACAAGCCGCTGACCCGCGGCGACCTGGAGCCCCAGCCGTTCCTGACCGTGCCGTTCGGCGGCCGGATGCCCGGCTGGAGCGTCTCGCACTCCGGTGTGCTGCCGCAGAAGTCCGGCAAGCACCTGATCCTCGGCGTGTGGACCGTCCACGACACCGAGAACGCGTTCTACTCCTGCTCGGACGTCCAGTTCTGACCTCGCCCCCCGGGACCTGACGCCCGGACCACCGGCGCACCACCTGCCTCTCCTCAGGGCACCCGCGCCCGCCCCCGCCCGGGGGTGGGCGCGGTCGTGTGCCGAGCGGCCGGCCTCAGGCCGTGCGGGACCTCGCCCGGTGCTCGGTGGGGCGCACGCCCCGCACCCGCTTGAACGCCACGCTCAACGCGTACGCATTGGCGTAGCCGACCCGGCGGGAGACCGCCTCCACCGTCTCGTCGGTGCGGGCCAGCAGATCCGCCGCCAAGCCGATCCGCCACTGCGTGAGGTAACCCATCGGCGGGCCGCCCATCCGCTGGGTGAACCGGCGGGCGAACCCCGCCCGCGACGCCCCGACCTCCGCCGCCAGCGAGGCCACCGTCCACGGCCGGGCCGGGTCCTCGTGCAGCAAGCGCAAGGCCCGGCCGACGACCGGGTCCCCGTGCGCCCGGTACCGGTCCGGCGCCGATGCCTCCGGCCGTTCGAACCAGGCCCGCAGCCCGGACACCAACAACAGGTCCAGCAAGCGGTCCAGAACCGCCTGACGGCCCGGGGCACTGCGGTGGATCTCCTCCGCGAGGGTCTCCAGGACGGCGGCCCCGCCCGGCGGCAACGACACCCGCGCGATCCTCGGCAGGGCGTCCGCCAGCCGCGCCGAGGCCGCGTCCCCCAGCCGGTAGGCCCCGCGCAGCAGCACCGGCCGGGGCACTGCGTCGTCCCGACCGTCCCGCGGGCCGGTCGCCGCCCGGCAGCCCGGCGTGCAGGAGTCCAGGACCAGGGCCCCGTCCGGGGTGGTGCAGCGCTCGTCCTCGTCGACCAGGTAGCGCGGGGCGGTGCCCGGATCGTCGGCGACCACGTACGCCTGCGGACCCACCACGATCGCCAACTCCCCCTCCCCCAGCGGAACCGGCGCCCCCGCTCCGTCCGGGCGACTGATCCACGCCCGCCCGCTCAGCATGGCGAGCACCGCGATCCGGGTGCCCTCCTCGAACCGGAACGCCCACGGCGGCCGGACCACGGCCTGGTCGAACAGGGCCCCGTGGGACCGGACCTCGTGCAGCAGGGCGGACAAGGCGTCATCCATCCGGCCGAGTCTAGGCCGGTCGGATGTCGTGGACGCTCAGACATCGATGTGAGCGTGCCGAGCATCGCAGCACCGCGCCGCCCGCGTTTCACTGGCGCACATGACCACGCACACCCAGCCGGAACAGTCCGTCTCCCCCGCCTCGCCCGTCCTCGTCCTCGGCGGGACCGGCAAGACGGGGCGCCGCGTCGCCGCCGCCCTCACCCGCCGGGGCTTCACAGCCCGTCCCGCCTCCCGCTCCGCCCCCACCCGCTTCGACTGGTCCGACCGCACCACCTGGGGGCCCGCCCTCGACGGGGTGAGCGCCGTGTACGTCGTGGACTCCCAGGGCCCCGACGCCGCCGAGGAGGTCCGTGCCTTCGCCGCGCTCGCCGTCGAGGGCGGCGTGCAGCGGTTGGTGCTGTTGTCCGCCCGGACCTGGGGCGAGTTCGGCGATCCGGCACTGCTCGCCACCGAGGACGCGGTGCGCGCCGCGGGAGCCGACTGGACGGTGCTGCGGCCCACCTGGTTCGACCAGAACTTCACCGAGGAGTTCCTCTCCTCCCTCCTGACCACCGGGGAACTGCGGCTGCCCGCCGGGGAGGGCCGGGAGCCCTTCCTCGACCTGGAGGACCTGGCCGAGGTCGCCGCCGTCGTCCTCACCGAGGACGGGCACGCGGGTCGTACCTACGAGTTGTCCGGCCCGCGCGCGCTGACCCTGCGGGAGGCCGTCGCGGAACTCTCCGCGGCCGCCGGCCGCCCGCTGCGGTACGTCCCGGTCAGCGAAGCCGAGTACCTCGCCGAACAGCGGGCGGCCGGGGTCCCCGAGGAGGTCGCCCAGCTGCTGGCGGGGCTGTTCCGGCACATCGCCGAGGACGGCAGCGCCTCGATCGCGGACGGCGTGCGGCAGGTGCTCGGACGCGACCCCCGGGACTTCCGCACCTACGCACGCGGCGCCGACCTCTCCGCCGACCCGGCCGGGTGACACCGGGCCTCAGCGGTCCATGAGCACCAGCATCCACAGCAGCGAGCCGAGTGCGACCACGACGGGCACCGCGTACCACCAGGGGCGCAGCCAACCCCAGCGGACGAGGTGGTAGGTGCCCCACTCGGTGAGCCAGGACCCGATGTGGGCCGTCATCGCCGGTACCCCGGCCGCCGTGACGTGCTCCTGCTCCCACCGGCCGCCCGGCGGCCGCACCAACAGGGCGCTCAGCAACAGCCAGACGGTGAGCGCGTTGGCCGCGGCCAACAACGCGACGAGGACCGTGCGGAGCACCCGCTCGGCACGGTCCGCGGACGGCGCCCCGCCCGTTCCGTCCACCGCCCCGGCCCCGGTCAGCGGGGTGCGCCCGTCCCCGCTCCCGGCACCCGGCCCGTCGTCCGACCGCATCGGCACGCCCTTCCCGGGCGGTGCTCCACGGCCCGTCGTCGGGAAGACGCGGTGCGGGGTGCGCCGGTTCTGGAGCACCGGCGCGAAACTCCGTCGCGCACGCTGCCGGTCCGGCACTAGCGTGCCGCGGCATGCACCCCCACACCCCCGCCGCCGAGGACCCCGGCGACCCCAAGGACCTCGTCCGCCGCGGCTACGACGCGTTGTCCCTCCGGTACGAGGAGGCGTTCGACTCCGACACCAAGTACCGGGACTGGCTCGCCGACCTGCGCGGACGGCTGGCGACGGGCAGCCGGGTGCTGGACCTGGGGTGCGGCAACGGGGTGCCGGTCGCCCGGGACCTGACGGCGGCCGGGCACCGGGTCCTCGGGGTGGACCTGAGCGAGGTCCAGGTCCGGCGCGCCCGGGCGCGGGTGCCCGGGGCGGAGTTCCGCCGGGACGACATCAGCGCGCTCGACTTCCCCGAAGGCTCCTTCGACGCGGTCCTCGCCCTGTACTCGCTGATCCACCTGCCCCTCGGGGAGCAGCTCCCGCTGCTGTGCCGGGTGGTCCGGTGGCTGCGTCCGGGCGGGTCCTTCCTCGTCACCGTGGGGCGGGACGCCCTGACGGGCACCGACGTGGACTGGCTCGGCAGCGGGGTCGCCATGTGGTGGAGCCACCCCGACGCGGCGACCAGCCGGGAGTGGCTGCGCACGGCCGGGTTCGAGGTGCGGGAGGAGCGGTTCGTTCCGGAGGGGGACGGCGGCCACGTGCTGTTCGTGGCCGCCCGCCCGCTCGGCTGACCTCCGGATCAGGCGATGCGCTCCAGGACGATCGGGGTCGGGGTGAAGTCCGGTGCCGACGCGGCCACGTCGAAGGCGCCCTCCAGGGACTCCAGTGCGTAGCCGAAGCGCTCGGGGGTGTCGGTGTGCAGGGTCAGCAGCGGCTGCCCCGCGGTGACCGTCTCGCCGGGCTTCGCGTGGATCTCCACCCCGGCGCCCGCCTGCACCGGGTCCTCCTTGCGGGCCCGGCCCGCGCCGAGGCGCCAGGCGGCGACGCCCACGTCGTACGCGTCGAGCCGGGTGAGCACGCCGGAGGCGGGGGCCGTGACCACGTGCCGCTCGCGGGCGACCGGCAGCGGTGCGTCGGGGTCGCCGCCCTGGGCGGCGATCATGCGCCGCCACACGTCCATGGCGGAGCCGTCGGCGAGGGCCTTCGCGGGGTCGGCGTCCCGCAGGCCCGCCGCGTCCAGCATCTCGCGGGCGAGCGCCAAGGTCAGTTCGACGACGTCGGCGGGGCCGCCGCCGGCGAGCACCTCCACCGACTCGCGGACCTCCAGCGCGTTGCCCGCGGTCAATCCGAGCGGGGTGGACATGTCGGTGAGCAGGGCGACCGTGCGCACCCCGCTGTCGGTGCCCAGGCCCACCATGGTGGCGGCCAGCTCGCGGGCGTCGTCCAGGGTCTTCATGAAGGCGCCGGTACCGACCTTCACGTCCAGCACCAGGGAGCCGGTGCCCTCGGCGATCTTCTTCGACATGATCGAGGACGCGATCAGCGGAATGGCCTCGACGGTGCCGGTGACGTCCCGCAGGGCGTACAGCTTCTTGTCGGCCGGGGCGAGGCCGTCGCCGGCCGCGCAGATCACCGCGCCGGTCCCGTCCAGCACGGAGAGCATCTCCTCGTTGGAGAGCAGGGCGCGCCAGCCCGGGACGGACTCCAGCTTGTCGAGGGTGCCGCCGGTGTGGCCGAGGCCACGGCCGGAGAGCTGCGGCACGGCGGCCCCGCAGGCGGCGACCAGCGGGGCGAGCGGCAGGGTGATCTTGTCGCCGACCCCGCCGGTGGAGTGCTTGTCGGCGGTGGGGCGGGACAGCGCCGAGAAGTCCATGCGCTCGCCGGAGGCGATCATGGCGGCGGTCCAGCGGGCGATCTCGCGCCGGTTCATCCCGTTCAGCAGGATCGCCATGGCCAGGGCGGACATCTGCTCGTCGGCCACCGCACCGCGGGTGTAGGCGTCGATGACCCAGTCGATCTGCTCGTCGCTGAGTTCACCGCGGTCCCGCTTGGTGCGGATGACGGAGATGACGTCCATGGCATGTCCTTCCGAGGGTTCGCGAACACCCGTGCCCCCGCCGGGGCACGGGTGTCGACTCTACGCGCATAGAGGAAAAATCGGCACGCCCCCGACCGGATCGTCACCGCTGCGCGGTGGTGTTCGCCCCGTCCAGGGCTTCCCGGACGACGTCGGCGTGCCCGGCGTGCTGGGCCGTCTCCCGGATCAGGTGCAGCAGGATCCGGCGCACCGGCCAGTGCACCGCCTCCGGCGGCGACCAGGGCGTCACCGGCAGCGGCACGGCCCGCCCCAGGTCCGGGATGCCGGCCACGGCCTCCTCGGTCGCCCGGGCGGCGTCGGCGTACTCCGCCAACAGGTCGGCGAGCGTCTCCGACCCGGCCATGCGGTACTGCGCCACGTCCAGCATGCCGTCCGGCAGCACCCCGTCCCCGTCCACCGCGATCCGCGTCCACACCCGCTCCCCGCGGGCCAGGTGCTTGACGATCCCGCCCAGGGTCAACTCGCTGGCCGTGGTGCGCCGCGCGGCCTGGGCATCGGTCAGGCCCCGTACGGTGATCAGCAGCAACTCCCGCTGTTCGGCGAGGGCTTGCAGCAGTTCGGCGTGCTCGTCGGGGAGGGCGGGGGCGGTGGTGTCGGTGGTGTCGGTTCCTGAGGTCATGGGGGGGACGGTAGGTGGGGTATAGGTCAGGTTTTGACCTATACCCCTGACCCGTTCCCTACCTGGTGGTGCCGGAGTATCGGTGCCTAGGGCCGCTCAGCCCGGCAACTCGGCCCGGAGGTCAACGAGTGTGCAGCGCCGCAGTTCCACCACTTGCTGCGAAGCGAGGAACCACCGGCTGTGCGGATGCCCGTAGGGGAGGTAGCAGTCATCCGACCAGCGGAGGCCATGAGCGCCGGGAGCATAGAAGGCCCCGAACGCACCGCAAGGACGGACCGTGCGCGCCCTGACGGCCAGGGCGTTCCGCAGGTGCGGGCAGCGCTCCAGAGCGATGGCAGCGCAGGGTAGGCAAAGGGGCGGCTTGGCGCAGAGCCCGCCTTCCGCCCCTTCGGCCATCCCCTCGCCCGCGCCCGATGCCGGAAGGAGGAAGAGCCACCCCCGAGAGGTGCGACTCGCCGGCCCTCCGCACACCTGGCACGCACGCCGCAGCATCGTCTGACGTTGCCTCAACGGATGCACGGAGCCGAACTCCGGTCGCCCCCGACCCGCCGCCTGGGTGACACGACTCCATAGGATCCGCCGCTCGTCCCGATCGGAGGTGACCTCGTCGCGATACGCCAAACCGACCCCACAGGGTCGGACCTGAAGGGTCCTCACCGTGACCTTCTCCTCGCTCCACAGCGCGACGTGGGGCACGGGCAGGGCCAGGGGCCCCCACACGGACGGCGCAGGTGGTACGGGACCGGCACCGACCGGACAGTCGTCCGGACGGGCGGGACGACCCCGCCTCCGGACACGCTGACGCGCCATGCGGTCCGACAGGGGAAGAGCAGGCATGATGAAACCTCCCTGAGGGGACGGAGCGGCGCATCTGCTTGGCGGTAGGGCGCCGCTCCGCGTGAAGGTCGAAAGGGTTGCGACTTCGCAACCCAACCTCACTATGACACCTAGGTCGCCATCCTTCAATCACCCCGCACTGGTGGCCAACTGGTAGGACACCTCGAACCTGTCCGCGGACATCCGCGTGTCGGTGACTTCGAGGCACCGGTCGTGCTGGTTGCGGGTCACCCTCAGCAGGCGCAGCACGGGAACTCCGTCTCCGAGACGCAGCAGTTCCCGCTCGCGCGGCGTGGGCATGCGTGCGTTGCACACCTCGATCCAGTCCAGGACGTTCCCCGCTTCCTCCATCAGCCCGTAGATGCCGGTGGGACCCGTGTCGCGTTCCTCGAACCGGGTGCCTCTGGCAAGGTGCTCGGGCAGATAGGAGGTGGCGAGTTGGAGCGGGAACGTGCTTCCGCGTGGGCCCATGCTGCGTTCGCGCAGGAAGACGGGCGCACCGGCCTCGACGCCGAGGAGCGCCGCCACGTCCGCGGGCGCGGTCCCCCAGTGGAGCAGCGAAGGGGACAGCCCGACCCATTCCTTGGCCCGGGCGTCGAAGTAGTAGCCGCGTTCGTCCCTCAGAACGCCCCGGCCCCGATCGATGCGGCGCCGTTCCGCAGGGGCGCGCACGAACACGCCCCTGCCCACGTGGGACTCGACGAGGCCCTCGGCCTTGAGTACGGCGACCGCCTGCGAGGCGGTCACGTGTGTGATGCCGTACTCGCCGGCCAGCTCCCGCGCGGACGGAAGCCGATCACCTGGCCCGTACACGCCGGAGGCGATGGCCACCCGCAGCGCGTCCGCGACCTGCCGGAACGGCGGTCGCGCATCCGATGGATCGATCACCCGTACCTCCCTGGGCACCCTATGGAACATGCTCACCCATCGAACCACGTGCCCCGAGCGGGGACGAGTGGGGAGGGCGTGACGTCACCCTGCGTCAACCTCGGGAGACGGCACCGCCACCAAGGCGTCGTCCACCGCCCCCGCGGGCGCCTCAGACCGCGGCCCGGCGGCGCAGATGGGTCAGCAGCACGTCCAGGGCGTGCCACGCCTCGGCGTGGGTGCCGTCGCCCAAGGGGTAGTGCAACGCCGGTCGGGCCTCCGGGCCCAGTTGCACGGGGCGCAGGGCGAGCGGGGGCCGGCGGGCGTGGGTGAGGGTGGTCTCCAGGACCCCCTCGGGCCCGAGGGTGAACGCCAGCGGAACGGGCGGCGCCTCGAAGACGGGGGGTGCGGTGAGGTCGCGGCGGGCCGGGCGCAGGGTCGCCAGCAGGGAGATCAGGCCGTGCTCGCCGTCCGCCAGGGCAGCGGCCAAGTCCTGCACGGCGTCCAGCGGGACCCGCTCCCCCTCGCCGTGGCCCACGGTGAGGGTGACGTCCTCCTCGACGCCCGCCGTCGTCCGGGTGATCCGCACGGTCGCCAGGGCCGGTCGGCCGGGGGCGCCGACCGCCGTGACGAAGGTCGGCTCCGGCATCCGGGCGCGGGCCAGGTCGGTGAGTTGGCGGGGCGACCACGGCAGGTTGATCGGTTCCGCCGTGCCCCAACCGGCCGGAGGCGCGCCGGTGAGGGTCCGCCAGGCCAGTTCCAGGGAGCGCCCGAGGAGCAGCTCCGCCTCGGGCGGGTACGCGGTGCGGAACGAGACGGCGAGTTGGCGCTCCCCGGTGGGCCCGGCCGGCCGGTACGGCGCGGCGGGGGCGGACCCGCCGGCGGCGTCGGGGACGACCGCGAAGGTGCCGTCCCGCCAGCCCAGCACGGCACCGGTCAGCCCGTCGTAGTAGCCGCAGTCGGCGTGTTGGACGACCCAGCGGTTGGGCGGGCCGGTCAGGGCGGTGCGCAGGTGGTGGCTGAGGCGGCAGTGTGCGGGGGTGACGATCTGGAGGGCGGAGCCCCGGGCCGCGGTGGTGCGCAGCACCTCCGCGAGCCAGGCGGTCAGCGGGACCACGGGCCGGTCGGCGAGGACCACCACCGTCGACTCGGTGACCACGTCCACCGCGGGCAGCGGGTCCTCAGCGACGATCGCGGTCGTCCCCTCCGTGCCGTCCGGGCCGGGGTCGCTCTCCACCGGGACGACACCGGTCCCGCCCGCACCGGGCGGCCACACGGTGCCGCCGAGCAGATGGGCGAGCCGGCCCACGACCGATCCGGCCAGCGGCTCCGCCTCGGGCACCGCGCTGGAGGCACGGGTCTCCGTCCACCACACCGGCACCGGGGCCGCGGCGGCGCTCCGCGGCCCGAGCAGCCGGTCGACCTCGCCCGGCACCTGGACCAGCACCGGTGACTCGACGGACACCAGCGGTCGGCCGCCCGCGCCCAGGAGTTGGACCACGGCCCCGTCCGCGGTGGCCGTGGCCCGCGTACCGGGGCCGCCCGCGTGCAGCCCCACCAGCAGGGTGAGCGGGTCGGGCATCCTCGGGGTGAGCGCGATCAGGTCCTTGGTCATGCGGCGCACCGCCCGGCGGCCGGCCCGTGGGGTGCGGGGTCGGGGCGGGCGGGGAGCACCGGGTGCGCATCGGTCACGAGTCGTCCGTTTCGTCGTCGCCGGTGGCGGCCAGGGCGGTCTGGATCAGTCGGTGGGGGCGCCCGCGCCGGACCAGGGTGCCCCGGCCGGGCGGTTGGAGGCCGGCGTGGAGGCCGGGGAAGAGCTGGCCCTCGGCGCGCTCGCCGGTCATCACCAGGGCCGCCGTCCCGGACTCCCGCAGGGTCGTCAGGAACGGCTCGTACAGGGCCCGGGAGGAACCGGCGACCCGGCGGGCGACCACGAAGTGGAGGCCGATGTCCTGGGCGGAGGAGACGTACGGCAGGAAGGGGGCGAGCGGCTGCTGTCCGGCGGTGGTGAGGATGTCGTAGTCGTCGACGAGGACCACGATCCTGGGGCCGGTGAAGGTCGGCCCGTCGGGGGCCGCATCGAGGTCCACGCCCTCGTCCGGCAGCCGTTTGTCGAGTTCCTTGGCGATGCCCGAGGCCAGCGCGGCGGAGATCCGGGCGTGGTGCGCGTAGCCGCCCCGGTACGGCTCGGGCACCGCCGCGCGCAGCCCCCGGCGGGGGTCGAACACGGCGAAGACCAGTTCGTCGTCCCGATGGCGGGCGATCAGCCCGGCGGCGATCAGCTTCAGCAGGTTCGTCTTGCCGCACTCGTTGTCACCGAGGACCAGCAGGTGCTGGTCCTGGCCGAACAGGTCCAGCAGGACGGGGGCCAGCGCGTCCTGGTCGACCCCGATCGGGATGCGGCGGGGCTCGGCGTGCGCGGTGGGCAGCTTCGCGGACGGCAGCCGGGTGGGCAACACCCGCACGGCCGGCGCCAGGTCGCCGTGCCAGGTGGCGCGGATCGCGGCGACCGCGTCCTCCAGGGCCGCGCCGGGATCGCCCACGGACCCGCCGTCGCCCGTGGCCCCGTCGATGCGGGGCAGCGCGACCTGGGCGAAGAGCTTCCGGTCGGTGAGCGCCCGCCCCGGGGCGCCCGCCGGGATCGTCTCCGAGAGCTTCCGGTCGACACCGGAGTCGGAGGGGTCGTTCAGCCGCAGCTCGATCCGGGTGCCGAACATCGACTGGCCCGCGATCCGGACGTCGTTCCAGCGGAGCATGCCCGCCACCACGTGGACGCCGTAGCCGCCGCCGCGGCGCAGCACGTCGTTCACGGCGTCGTCGATGGCGGCGAACTCCTCGCGCAGGGCGCCGTACCCGTCGATCAGCAGCACCACGTCGGTCGCGGGGAGTTCGCCGATCGCGCCCCGGGCGCGCAGCCGCCGGAGCTGGTCCACGGAGTCGATGCCGTGCTCGCGGAAGAGTCGTTCGCGCACCGCGAGCATGTTCCGCACCTCGGCGACCGTCCGGGCCGCCCGTTCGTGGTCGGCGCGCCCGGCGACCCCGCCGACGTGCGGCAGCCCGGCCAGTGCGGCGAGCCCGCCGCCGGCCAGGTCCAGACCGTAGACCGCGACGTCGCGGGGGGTGTGGGTGAGCGCGAGGGACAGGGCGAGGGTCCGCAGCAGGGTCGTCTTGCCGGACTGGGGGCCGCCGATCACGGCGGTGTGCCCGCCGGCCACCGTCAGGTCCAGCTCCCAGGGGCCGCGCCACTGCCGGGCGGGCGCGTCCAGCACGCCCAACGGGACCCTCATGGGTGCGCCCCGCCGCTCGCCGAGCCGCATCCCGTGCTCGTCGGCGCCCAGCGGGCCGGCGGCGGCGTCCAGGGACAGCGCCTCGGGCAGCGGGGGCAACCAGATGCGGCGCACGGGCGGGGCCGCGGCGGCGAGTTGGTCGACCATCACGGAGAGCACGGTCGGACCGGTCTCCCGGGCGGTGGCGACGGGGCCGGGGTCCTCGGGGCCCGCCGCCGCGTCGGCGAGGGTGTTGTACGTCGGGTAGGCGAGGGCCAGCGGACCCTCCTCGCCGGGCTCCTCGCGGAGCGGGCCCAGGTACCGCCCCGAGACGTAACCGGCCTTGAAGCGCGTGTACGCGGAGGTGTCGACCTTGAGGTAGCCGAAGCCGGGCAGCGGCGGCAGGTGGAAGGCGTCGGTGGTGTCCAGGACGGTGCGGGACTCGTCGGGGGAGAACGTCCGCAGCCCGAGCCGGTACGACAGGTAGGTGTCAAGGCCCTTGAGCTTGCCGCCCTCGATGCGCTGGCTGGAGAGCAGCAGATGGACGCCGATGGAGCGCCCGATCCGTCCGATCGACAGGAACAGGTCGATGAAGTCGGGCTTGGCGGTGAGCAGTTCGCCGAACTCGTCGATGACGACGAGCAGGTGGGGCAGGGGTTCCAGGTCGGGGCGCCGTTCGGCGCGCAGCGCGGCGTAGTGGCCGATGTCGGCGAGGTTGCCGGCGTCCTTCAGGACCTGTTGGCGGCGTTTGACCTCGCCCGCGAGGGAGGTGTGGACCCGTTCGACCAGTCCCGCCTGGTTCTCCAGGTTGGTGATCACCCCCGCGACGTGCGGGAGTTGCCCGAAGGGCGCGAAGGTGGCGCCGCCCTTGTAGTCGACGAGGACCATCGCCAGTTGCTCCGGGGAGTGGGTGGCGACCAGCGCGAGGACCAGGGTGCGCAGCAGTTCGCTCTTGCCGGAGCCGGTCGCGCCGACGCACAGCCCGTGCGGGCCCATCCCCAGTCGGGAGGACTCCTTGAGGTCGAGGAGCACCGGCCCGTGCCGGTCGTCCAGGCCGATCGGCACCCGCAGGAAGTCCCGTTCCCCGCGCGGCGCCCACAGTCGGTCGAGGTCCAGGGCCGCCGGGTCGTCGACCCCGATCAGGGCGGGGAAGTCGACCGGCCCGGAGACCGGGGTGCCGTCGGCGACGGACTCGGCGGAGAGCCTCAGCGGCGCCAGCATCCGGGCCAGGCCCTCCGCGCCGGGCACCGACAGCGCGTCCGAGGTGCCCTCGTCGGGCCGGGCCTCGGGCGCCGCGGAGGTGGGGTCGGGCACCACCCGCAGGTCCTCCACGGTGACCCGGTCCCCGTCGACGGTGATCCGGACGGACACCTCGTCGGGTTCGTGGACCTGCTCGGCGAGCAGGTGCAGCACGGTGACGTTCATGTCCGCGAGGCCCACCGCCGAGTCCGGGAGGGGAAGTTCGACGGCGTTGCCGCCGTACTCGTCGCTGACGACCAGCAGGCGGCTCGCCATCCGGAGCGCGGCGCGGTCGGAGAGCCCCCGGCGGACCTCGGCGGCGTAGGAGGCGCGGCGGCGCAGTTCGGCGCCGAGGACCACGGCGAGCTGGGGCGTGCTCGGCGCGATCCGTCGCACGGCCACCGGCCCGTCCTGCGCCTGGGCGTCGAGGACGTGCGGCAGCCACTTGGCCCACTCCCAGGCGTCCGCGAGCCGGTCGCCGGGCACCCCGAGGGCCAGTGCCACGTCGTCGGGGGCGTGCAGCACGGCGGTGTGCACCAGCAGCGTCCGGGCCACCCGCAGCACGCCCTCGCGGTCGCCGACGACGCTGACGTTGCCGGCCCGGTCCAGCGGCACGGTCAGCGGGAAGTCCCGGGCACGGGCGAAGCGGGACAGCAGGGCGCCCGCCTCGTTGAGCATGAAGCGGTCGGGCGGGGCGAGGACCCCGCCCGGGTTCTGGCCGAGCGTCAGGTCCTGGAGGGCCACCTCCCCGGTGCCCAGGCGCACCCGGAGGAAGTCCGGGTCGGTGCGGCGCCGTTCCCACCGCCGCGCCGGGTCGCGCACCAGGTCGTACAGGGCCTGCGGCGGGGGGTTGAGGAGTCGGGCCTGGCCGCGCAGCTTGCGTTCCACGGCGCCGAGTTCCTCGCGCTGCTCCTCCAGGTACTCCAGGTAGCGTTCGCGCTGGGCCCGGCGGGTGCGCTGGGCCTTGCCGCGCTGCGACCAGAACAGGGCGACCGCGCCGAGCAGCGCGAAGACCAGCACGATCGCGCCGACCGCGGCGAACCGGCTGTTGCGGATGACCGTCATCATCACCACCGAGCCCATCACCCCCGCCATGGGCAGCAGGGCGGTGGCCGCCCCGCCGATCTTGCCCTCGGGGAGGTTCGGCGGGGCCTCGACGACCCGGTTCGCGGGCGGCGGCAGGGGCCGGGAGCTGCGGGCCGGCCGGTGGACGAGCTGCTGGGTCACCGGGCACCGACCGCGCGTTGCATCGCCTCGGCGGCGAGCCGGGTCACCGCCCGCCGGGTGGCGGCAGCGAGGTGGTCGGTGCGGATGACCCCGCCGGAGGCCAGGTGGCGGTCGTAGGGCAGCACGACGACGCCCGCCCCGCTCCGGGCCAGCTCCGCGGCGGCATGCGCGTCCGGGGCGGCGTCGGGGCTCGACGCGGTCAGCACGACGACGGTGCGGGGCAGGACGGGCACCGGCAGGGAGCCCAGCCAGTCCAGGACCGCGCCGGTGGAGGCGACGCCCTCGGTGGTCGCGGGGGCGACGAGGACCCGGGCCTGGGCGGTGTCCAGGGCGGTGCGGGCGACCTCGCCGGGCAGGGTGTCGCAGTCCACCAGGGTCACTCCGAAGTACCTGCGCAGGGCGACCGTCGCGGTCCGGTAGGCGGCGATGTCGATCCGCGCGCCGATCCTGCCCTGGCTGCCGGGCAGTAGCCAGCCGCCGTCGGCGAGCGGCACCAGGTACCCGGTGACGTCGGTGAGCCGCATCGAGGGGTGCAGGACCCGGGCCAGGTCGGTGCAGGTCCAGCGGAGCTGGTCGACGCCGAGCCGGGCGGGCAGGGTGCCGAGCGCGGCATCCGCCTCCAGGGTGAGCACCGGATCGTGCCGGAAGTGGTTGAAGGTGCGGCTGAGCAGTGCCGTGACCGTGGTCTTCCCGGCGCCGCCGCGGATGCTGGTGACGACGACCTGCCGGCCGGTGGTGACCGGTTGCTGCACCCGGGCGACGAGCTCCGTGCTCTCGGCGACGGCCCGGGCGGCGGAGGACCCGAAGGCGTGCCGAGCGGTGCGCAGCACCCGGCGCAGCACCGGGTCGCCGTGGCGGAGCCGGACGTTCCCCGCCCCGGCGCCCAGTACGGGCACGGTTTCGGGGGTCGGGGCGGAGCCGGGCCGGGTCGGGCTCGGGCCCCGACTTCCGCCCGGGGGGACGCGTGCGGCCTCGGGGGCGGGCAGGGCGGCCGGGGCGTTCCCGCCGGCGGGCCGCGCGCCCCGCTCCGGCGGCCCACCGGATTCCCCCGTGCCCTTCTCCGCCTTCCCCGACGGGGTCAGCGCGCCCAACTCGCCCAGTACGCCGGCCTGCCAGTCGTTCCGTTCCACCACACCGCACCCCCTGGGGCGAACCACGTGCCTGTACCCATGTCCTTGTCCGTCCGGGGCGTCGACCGTCCTGCCGCCCCGCTCACCGGGCCCCGGCTCCGGCCCCGGAGGCCCCCGCGGGTTCCACCGTCGCGCACTCACGCGAACGTGTCGAGGAGGTTCCCGTACACCCCGAACGCCCCGATGAGCAGCGGCACCAGGGCGATCACCCCGATGGACTCGACGGTGTCGCCGGCCCTGCGCAACCGCACCCGGACGTCCTCGGGAGGCTGGACGGCGAGGGCCAGCAGCGGCAGTACCGCCAGCGCCACCAGCACCGCGAGCGGCCCCGCGGCCCCCGAGTGCCCCGCCCACACCAGCACCGCCCGCAGCACGACGACGGCCCCGGCGAACAACAGCACCACGACCTCGACCACGAGCGGGAAGGCCCGTGCCCGGAGCCACAGCACCAGCGCGGTGTCCACGGCCAACAGCACGGTCCACGGGCCGGGATCGCGCAGGGCCAGCACGCCGGCCGCCGCCGCGGACACCCCGAGGACGACGGTCGCCAAGGCGAGGCCCCGGTGGGTGGCGCCGAGCGCGGTGGCCACCTGGTAGCGGCTGACGGAGGCGCCCCGGGAACGGCGGTCGTCCAGCCCGGTCAGACCGGCGGCGGAGAGCGCCAGCCGGGGCAGCAGTCCGAGGGCGACCACGGAGACCACCGCGAGGACGGCTCCGGTGCGGGCCTGCTCGGTCGCGGTCGGCGCCCCGTCCTGGGTGAGGGCGACGGCCTCCCACACCGCCGTCGTCACCAGGATCGCGGCGGCCCCGACGAGTCCGCCGCGCCCGAGCGGGGTGAACAGCCCGAGCAGCCCGAGGGAGACGACGACGGCCGCGGCGACCACCGCGAGCCGGACGGCCCCGTCCCAGCCCTGTGCGTCGGCGAGGGTCCAGGCGCCGAGCACGGCGGCGGCGCCCGTGACGGCGAGCAGCGCGGTCGCGAGGCCGGCCCCGCCGCGGCGCCCGGCGAGGGCCCCGCCCCCGCCGGTGACGACGGCCGTGGCGAGCAGCGCGGTGGCGACGGCCTTGGCGTCGAAGGCGCCGCGGGCGAAGAGCCCGGCGGCCAGCGTCCAGCCGACCAGCCCCCCTCCGGCGGTGACCCGCCGGGCGGCGGGACGCCAACGCCAGGCCCGTACGTCCAGGTCCTCGGCGACCTCGTCGGTGACGTCGTGGACGACGGGGGCGGAGGGCGCGTCCTGGACGCGGACCAGCCGCAGCACCGCGCCGTCGGGCACGGCCGCGTCCTCCAGGGTGCTGTCCTGGGCGAGGACGGAACCGTCCGCGGTCACCAGGTGCCGCAGTCGCGGCTGGCTGGCCACCCGGTCGTCGAGCAGTCCGATGATGTCGGGCAGCAGCCGTCCGATGGGCTCCCGGGACGGCAACACCAGGTCCATCCGCCGCCGTTCGCCGACCAGGGTGACCCGGCTCAGGGCGGTACCACGGCTCGTCGTTCCCCCGCTCACCACGCGATCGAACCTATCATCGGACAACTCCCGTACCAGGGCCTCCGGGAGGCCCGTTCCCCGTGGTGTGCGGTGCGCTGCCGTCCACGACGGAGACGAGCACGGGCCCGGAGGAACCGGACGTGTCGTCCTCCATCAACCGGTTCGCCACGAACGACCACCCCACGCACCCGGCACAGAGCACGGCGGCGATCACCAGCCCGGCCGCCACCTTGCCCAACCGCTCGTCGGCCGCCCGCCGGTACCGCTCCGACCCGAACAGCAGGGCGTCCCGCATCCGCCGCCGCCGGATCACCACGGACTCCAGCAACTGACTGTCGTAGTCCTGTACCGCCAACTCCCGGCCCCCGTTCCCCTGTTCGAGCACCATGCCCCTGCGCGTGCCCGGTGTCAGGCGCCGTGCGGGAACGCACCACGGGGCGATGCCTTCAGACGCCCTCCCGTGACGGCCTCGACCAGCCGGAACACGCTCCCGCGAAGCCCTACCACACCGTACGGGAATCCGTTCGAGCCTTGAAGAGACTCTCGTCAACCGCCACAGGGCCACTGCCGAACACCCACACACCCTCAGCCCAACACCCTTTACCTGAACCCGAGTTCGGCTATCCAGCGTGCGAGTTGCTCACCCACGATCATCCGGACGCCTCCGTCGCCGACGCATTCGACCGGCCCGGCTCCGCCCCGCTGAGGTCGAGCCCGACCGCGTCATAGCGCGGCATCGATCAGGTCCCCGGGCCGGGACGCCCCGTCCGGCTCCGCCCTCGGCCTCGAAACGACCGCCTCACGTGGGGAACTCACCGAGCCAGCTACGGGCGATCAGATGGTGGGGCAGGTAGTCGGACTCGACCTCGATGGGGAAGTCGCCGTCGTAGGCAAGGCAGGTCATGGCGAGAGGCCCGAGCGCCACCATCCCCTCGATGTCATCCGCGCGGTCCTCGTCGGACGTCCAGTACGCCTTGTGCGACTCCAGCGCCTCCACCAACGCCGCGTTGAACCCGGCGTGGTCCCGCGTCACGAACCGGTGGAACAGATTCATCGGCGGATACGAGATCTGCTGGACCCAATCGCGGGAGGCGACCCGCACGACATCGGGGTGGGACTTCTTGAACGTCTCGGAGAGTTCGTCGACGAGGCGGACCTGGTCCCGCAACCAATACGCCTGAAGGGCCGAAACCCAATGCATCAGATACTCGTCGTGCTCCGCACCCGACGCCCGCAGCACGTCCAACGGAAGCTCCGCCAGCTCCGTCATCCGCTTCTGATCCCGACACACGATCGCGAAGAAGAAGGCCGTCAACCACGTACCGGCATTGACGTAGGGCTTCGGCCCCGTCGCGGGCAACGTACGCACCTTGTGATGAATCAGGCAATCCACCGAACCCTCGGTGACGGCTGCCCGACGAAACACCGCCGAACTCATCTGCATCGCATCCACGACGGCTTCCCAGGTCTCCAACCGCGTCGCACGCGGATCAAGCAAACACTGCGAATGAACCGCACGCCGCGAAGACTTCCAGTAATATCCAATCATCCCCGGCGAGGATTCCAGCTTCTCAATCCTCGCAACCGAATCCGGATAGAACTGACCAATGAAATCCTCATCTTCCGGAGTTGCCGAACGATGACGAACTACCTTGACGGTCACGGCGCTTCCCCTACCTCACGTATATCGAACTCTCTCATGGCGTAGCCAGTATAGATACCTTCATTGTCAAGACCCTTGACAAGAACATAATCGACACGCCCTTCTTCAAGCGCCGTTTCCAACTTGGCGGCGAGCGATTTGTCGCCCACGCGACCCGACATAGCGTCAAGGATATCTTCAAAATAATCGCGAGATCCTTGCGAATACCGAGTTCCATCTATCAGTCGACTGCCAAGAGCGGTATCAACGTTACTCTTCGCTTCGACAACTATGTAGCGGTCTCCTTGTTTCCAAACTTGGTCGAATTGATGATTCCCGGACTTGGGCCCGTGGAGTTCCAACTCCTTCGCTCCGGGGTAGCGTTCGGGTATGGCGTGGTGGCGGGCGATGGCCTCGCCATATGCCTCGCTGGCATCCGTAAGCTTGGCGTGCGGCCCCCGGTGCACCTCTTTCGCTGTTGCCAGCTTCTCCTGTAGTTCCACGTTGTTCGGGTCGTTCTTGAGGGCTTGGGAGGCATCCGTGTGGTTCTGGTGCGGAATCCGGTCGTCGGCGATCGCCTCGTAGCGTTCCCTAGCGTATACGTCGAGCTGGGCGCGGGCTTCGGGCGTGGCGTGCTTCGCGCCCCTCTCCAAGGCTTGCGTGTCCAAGTAGGTGGGCGGGAGGGGGGGCGGGACACTGTCGGCGGGAATCCACCCTTGCGGGGTCTCCACCAGTTGTGGAGGTGCCAGACCGAACTCGTCCACGACTTCGGTCCTCTTCCGGTATCCGTTCTTCTGGTAGAAGTCCTTGAAGAAGGTGTCGTTCGGGTCATTGGCCCGGGCCACCTGGTGGTCCATGATGGCCTGCCGTTCGGCGAGCGTGTACGTCCTCGGGTCACGGGGCTCGGGCAAGTTGCCGCCGCCCCCGCCCGTGCCGGTACCCCCGGAACCCGTGCCGGGGCCGGCACCACCCCCGCCTGCGTTGCCGGGAACGGGGTCGGACCCGCCGTGCGGCACGACCGGGCCACCACCCGCAGCACCGCCCCCCGGTGTGGTGTCGGGATGCGAGGCCGCCCCGCCGCCCGGGGTGCCGTTGTCCGTGAGGCTGTTGGACGGCAAGCCGTCCACGGTGCCGCCGGGGACCTGGCTCACGCCGCCACCGGGAAGGTCGCCGGCCGCGCCGCCCGGTATCACGTCCACACCTCCGCCCCCGGGCATCGCTCCCCCACCCGGACCCACCCCACCCCCCGCCACGTCGTCGACGCCCCCCGCGCCCGGCACCGGACCGCCACCTGCACTGACGCCGGGGCCCGCACCCGGCACACCGCCCAGGGCCTCGCCCGACCTGCCGCCCGCCGTCACCGGCTCCCGCGCACCGACCTGGACCGGGGTCTCCGCGCGCACCGGCGGGGCCTCCGCGCCCGTCGAGCGGGGGTCCGGGTTGGTCACGTCGCGGGGCATCGCATCGGGCTTCGGGTGGCCGGCGGCGTCGAGGAGTTGGCCCGTTTCGGTGTCCAGGTACTGGGGGTTGCCGTGCGCGTCGTCGGGGAGCCGCACGGTGTGCGCGGGGTCCGGGCCGATGCCCGCGCCGGCGCGGGCCGCGTCGTCGGCGCCGGCCACCGGGACGGCCGGCTCGGGGATGTTGATCCGGGCGCCCGCGTCGGCGTTGCGCAGGCCGGCCAACAGGTCGCCGACCTTCACCGTGACGACCTTGCCGCCCTTGGCGATGTACGTCACCGGGTCGAGGAGGCGACCGGTCTTGCCGAGCGCCCCGATCACCCTCGCGACGGAGCCCGTCTTCGCCGCGGCTCCGGCGCCGCCGGTGAACACCGTCGTCACCACGTTGAACGTGGTCGCGCCCGCCGCCCGCGCCGGGTTCTTGCCCCACTCGTCCCAGGCCACCAGCGCCTTGCCGGTCTCCTTCACCGCGGTGCGCGAATCCCGCAGCCACGACGGCAGCTTGTCGTCCGGCAGCAGCCAGTAGGCGGTGCCCACAATCGGCACCGCCGTGATCACCAGGCCCGTCGCGACCTTCGCCAGGCCCGTCCACGCCTGGCCCGCGGCGTCCCAGCCGTCGACCCCGACCAGGGTGCCCAGGCCGCGGATCGTGCCCCACAGACCGTCGACGAACACGCCCTTCAGGAAGGATCCGACGTGGTGGTGGACCTCCCACCAGCGGCGGGACTCCTCCACCTGGGAGCCCCACGGCAGTTCCCGGGTGTTGTCGAGGTCGCCCTCGGCGAAGCCGTACATGTTCGGGGCGCCCGAGCCGTCGTCCGCGACGAAGTGCGTGCCGCAGACCAGCGCCGTGATCTTGTTGGCACAGGTCCGCTCCGCCGACCAGAACGCGGCCACCGCCGCGTTCACGTCCTTGACCAGGTCGTTGTTCTCCTCGACCTTGTCCCCGTCGTCCTTCCAGTGCTCGTCGCCGCTGATGCTGTTCGCGAAGGTGGTGGCGTCCGCCTGGAGTTGTTTGAGGCGGGCCTCGATCGGGCGGACCTCCGCCGCGTACTCCGACAGGGCCGTGGTGACCGACTCCAGCTGGTCCGCGAACAGGTCCGACTCCGTCTTCACCGGAGTCGTCGTCGCGAACAGTTGCTCCGCCTCCGGAGCCGTGTAGAACGCCGAGAGCCCCTGGAAGCGGGCGTGCACGTCGGCGCCGGAGTCCCGGAACGTCCCCGCGGCGGCGTGCAGGACCTTCCGCTGCGTCTCCAGCTCTTCCAGGTCCCCCGTGAACTGCGGGATCGTGCACGGGTTGATCGCCCCACCACTCACCACAGACCCCCGTATGCGTGTCGATCGGTTCCGGTCGCGGGCCCGCGGCCCGTCAGCCGCCGGTGCGCGCGGCGGCCGGGTGGCCCGGCGGCGGACCGTCCTGGCCCGGCAGGTCGACCTCGGGCTCCTTGAGTGCCTCGCGCTGGGCGTTGGCCGCCTGCTCCAGGTCGCCGGTGAGGTAGGCGTTGGTGGCGGTCACCGCGCCGTTCAGGGAGGCGGAGGCACGGGCGCCGATCTTCTGGAGCCGTTCGGTGTGCGCCGTCATGAACTGGCTGAGGGCGACGGCGACCAGGCCCTGTCCCTCGCCCTCACCGCCGCTGCCGCCGCCCGCACTGAGGCCGCCGGCCGCCTTCGCCGCGGCCGGCACCGCCGTCTGGAGGGTGGTGCCCACCCTGCCGAGGCCCTCGGCGGCGGTACCCGTCTTCTCCAGGACGCCCTTGACCCCGAGCGGCGAGATGTCCCATCCGGTCATGCGTCAGCCCCCGTCCGTGCGTGCCTCAACCGATGGCGTCGACCGCGGCCTTGGCCTTGGCCAGCGTCGACTGCGCGGTGCCGTCGTTCTGCTCCAAGGTGCCCCGCACCAGGCGGATGATCTCCCGCACCTCGTTCGCCGCCCGGTTCCACCGGACTTCCTTGCCGTGGTACTCCTCGGAGACTCCGTCGGCCTGGAACTCGGCCATGGCGGCTTTGACGGCGCCGTCCCGGTCGCTGAGGACGCGCTCCAACTGGGCGATGATCCCCTGGAGTCCGCCCTGCACCTCGGCGGACGCCCCGGTGTCGTAGGACCGGCGGTCGAGGTTCTGTCCCATCGTCAACTCCCCGGGTCAGCGCGCGCCGAAGCGGGCGGCGTCGAAGTTCGCGGCGCCCATGTTCTGGTGGGCGTTGGTCTCCTGCTCCTGGTCGCCCGTGCCGAAGGCGGCGTCCATGCCGCTCTGGCCGCCGAGGATCGCCTGGAGCGAGCCGTTCAGCGCGGCGGTGATCTCGTCCGCGCGGGCCTTGAAGGAGTCGAAGGCGGCCTTGCCGGCGCCGTTGAACTTCCCTTCCAACGGGTCTGCCGCGGCGATGAGTTGCCGGATCAACGTGCCCAGGTCGTCGCTGGACCCCGTCGTGGCCTTGCCGAGGTCGCCCAGTGTCGTACTACCCATGTCGAACTTCACGCGTCCACCCCCCGAACCGTCGTGTACGGCGGCGACGCACGCGTGCGTCGCTGCCGCTCCGTGTCCGCCTCGGTGCCTTTGTACGCGATCGGGCGTCCGCCGTCACGGGACTTTCGCACCAACCGGTCGCACCGACACGCGTGTTGGCCGGAGCTGACCGGAGAAGGCCGTTACGGGGAAGAACGTGAACCGGCCGGTTCCGGTTCCCTCGACTGGCCACTTCCGACCCGTCACCCACGACTCGGCCGAATCACCTCGCCCAGCTGACCGAAAATACGCCGACACCCCGGGACGTGCGGACGGCCCTGCTCCCCGCCGTCGCGGGGAGCAGGGCCGTCAGGGGTGCGGCGGATGCTAGGCGAGGTGCTCCGGGCCGAAGGCCAGGGGGAGCATCTCGGACAGGGGGAGCAGACCCGCCGGGGTGTCCAGGACGAGGGCGGGGCCCCCGAACTCGTACAGCAGTTGTCGGCAGCGGCCGCACGGGACGAGGACCTCGCCCCGGCCGTCCACGCAGGTGAAGTGGGTGAGCCGGCCGCCGCCGCTGTTCTGGAGCGCCGAGACCAGCCCGCACTCGGCGCAGAGGCCGATGCCGTACGAGGCGTTCTCGACGTTGCAGCCGGTGACGGTGCGGCCGTCGTCCACCAGGGCGGCGGCGCCGACCGGGTAGCCGGAGTAGGGGGCGTACGCCCGGGACATGGCGTCCCGGGCGGCCTCCCGCAGGGCGTCCCAGTCCACGCCGGGGGCGGGTGTGGGGGACGTCATTTGCCTTGGCCCTTGCGGTACCTCATGCCGTCGGCCTTGGGCATCCGCAGCCGTTGGGCCGCGAGGGAGAGGACCAGCAGGGTCACCACGTAGGGGGTGGCGCCGACGAACTCGCCGGGGACCTCGTCGGTGAGGAGGAACCAGACCAGCACGACCGCGGCCACGGCCAGCGAGATCACGCCCTGCACCATCGCCTTGCGGTACAGCTTCCAGCCGGCGAGCAGCACCAGCAGGACGACCACGAGCAGCAGCATCGCGTGGACGACCTCGCCGCCGTTGCGGAGCTGGAGGGCGTCGGAGAAGCCGAACAGGCCGGCGCCCATGGCGAGGCCGCCGGGCCGCCAGTTGCCGAAGATCATCGCCGCGAGGCCGATGTAGCCGCGGCCGCCGGTCTGGCCCTCCAGGTAGATGTGCGAGGTGACCAGGGCCAGGAAGGCGCCGCCGAGGCCGGCGATGCCGCCGGAGATGGCGACGGCGAGGTACTTGTGGGTGTAGACGTTGACGCCGAGGGACTCGGCGGCGACCGGGTTCTCGCCGCAGGACCGCAGCCGCAGCCCGAACGGGGTGCGCCACAGGATCCACCAGCTGGCGAAGAACAGCAGGACGGCCAGGATCGTCACCACGGAGACGTTGGTGACCAGGCCGCCGAGGATGCCGGCGACGTCGGAGAGCAGGAACCAGTGCAGGTCCTGGAGGCTCTGGAGGGCGTCGGAGAGGCCGGGGATCGTGATCTCGGGCAGCGACTCGGCGGGCGGGGACTGCTTGGGGTTGCCGCCGGCGGTGGAGGCGTCGCCGTCGGCGAAGAAGATCTTGGCGAGGTACTGGGTGGCGCCGAGCGCCAGCAGGTTGACGGCGACGCCGGAGACGATGTGGTCGACGCCGAAGGTGACGGTGGCGACGGCGTGGATCAGGCCGCCGATCACGCCGAAGCCGACGCCGCAGGCCAGGCCGAGCCAGGGGCTGGTCTGCCAGCCGATCCAGCCGGCGCCGAAGGTGCCGAGGATCATCATGCCTTCGAGGCCGATGTTGACCACGCCGGCGCGCTCGGACCACAGGCCGGCGAGGCCGGCGAGGCCGATCGGGACGGCGAGCCTGAGGGCGGCGCTGATCTGGCCCTCGGAGGTGAGCTGGTCGGCGCCGGTGACCACGCGGACCGCGGAGACCAGGACGAGCGCGCCGGCGATGACGAGCAGGATGCGGGAGAGGGTCCAGCGGCTGCGCCGGGCGCCCTTCTCCACCGGGGGCGCCCCGGGGGGCGGCGTGTCGGTCATCGTGGCGGTCATCGGGCCACCTCCTGCTTCTCGGTACGGGCGGCGGCGGCCTGGGCGGCGAGTTCGGCGCCGACGCGCTGCTGCTGGCGCTTGAGGCCGAAGCGGCGGACGACCTCGTAGGCGATGACCACGCACAGGACGATGACGCCCTGGATCACGCCGAGGATCTCCTTGTCGTAGCCCTGGAGCTCCAGGTGGCTGGTGGTGCGCTCCAGGAAGCCCCACAGCAGCGCGCCCAGCGCGATGCCGACGGGGTGGTTGCGACCGAGCAGGGCGATGGCGATGCCGGTGAAGCCGATGCCCAGCGGGAAGTCGTTGGCGAAGTGGTGGCTGTCGTTGAGCAGGGTCGGCATGCCGATCAGGCCGGCGACGGCGCCGGACAGGATCATGCTGGTGGCGACCATCTTCTTGACGCTGACGCCGCTGGCCGAGGCGGCCGACTCGGACTGGCCCACGGCCCGCAGGTCGAAGCCGAAGCGGGTGCGGCCGAGGACGAACCAGTACAGGACGCCGACCAGGATCGCGACGAGGACGAAGCCCCACACCTCGCCGGCGGGGCCGGCGTCGAAGGCGAAGAACCAGGAACCCTCGGGCAGCGGCTTGGTGGACACCAGGGTGCCGGCCTTGTCGAGCTGGCCGAGCTGCTCGGGCTGGATCAGGTAGCCGATGATCGCGGTGGCGATGGCGTTCAGCATGATGGTCGAGATGACCTCGCTGACGCCCCGGGTGACCTTGAGGATGCCGGCGATGGACGCCCACAGCGCGCCCACGGCCATCGCGCACAGCACGATCAGCGGGATGGCGAGCCAGCCGGGCGCGGTGAGCGCCCCGCCGAGCAGGGCGGCGACGAAGGCGGCGAGCCGGTACTGGCCGTCGACGCCGATGTTGAAGAGGTTCATCCGGAAGCCGATGGCGACCGCGATGCCGGCGAGGTAGTACGTGGTCGCCTTGTTCAGGATGTAGACCTGGCTGTCGCTGGCGGTGCCGAAGGTCACCATGTCGCTGAACGCGGCGAACGGGTCCTTGCCGGTGGCGAGGAGCACCAGGGCGGTGATGACCAGGGCGGCGACCAGCGCGAGGACGGGGGCCGCCAGTCCGAGGAGCAGCCGCTCCTTGTCGATGCGGGAGGTCAGTTTCTTCATCGGGCGTCGTCCTCCGACTGGGTGCCGTCCGCGCCTTCGGGGCTCTCGGTGTCGGTGGGGTCAGTGGTGTCGGTGGGATGTTCCAGGTGGCCGGTGGCCGCGCCGGTCATGGCGGAGCCCAGTTCCTCGGGCGTGATGGAACGCGGGTCGGCGTCGGCGACCAGGCGGCCCCGGTACATCACCCGCAGGCTGTCGGAGAGGCCGATCAGCTCGTCGAGGTCGGCGGAGATCAGCAGCACGGCGAGGCCCTCGCGGCGGGCTTCGCGGATCTGGTCCCAGATCTGCGCCTGGGCGCCGACGTCGACGCCGCGGGTGGGGTGGGCGGCGATGAGCAGCTTGGGGGCGTGGCTCATCTCGCGGCCGACGATCAGCTTCTGCTGGTTGCCGCCGGAGAGGGAGGCGGCGGTGACGTCGATGCCGGGGGTGCGGACGTCGTACTCGGTGACGATCCGCTCGGTGTCGGCGCGGGCGGCCTTGATGTCGAGGAGTCCGCCGCGCGAGTTGGGGCGCTCGGTGATGTGGCCGAGCATCCGGTTCTCCCACAGCGGGGCTTCCAGCAGCAGGCCGTGCCGGTGGCGGTCCTCGGGGACGTAGCCGATGCCCTGCTCCCGGCGGTGCCGGGTGGAGGCGCGGGTGATGTCGGCCTCGGCGAGGGTGATGGTGCCGCTGTCCGGGTGGCGCATGCCCATGATGGCCTCGACCAGTTCGGACTGGCCGTTGCCCTCCACGCCGGCGATGCCGAGGACCTCGCCGCGGTGGATGGTGAGGGTGATGTCGTCGAGGATGACGCGCTCGATGCCGTCGAGGTCGGTCTGGGTGAGCCGGACCGTGTCGACGACGAGGGTGGGCACGTCGGTGACGGTGGACTCGCTGGTCTCCGGCGAGGGCAGCTCGCTGCCCACCATCAGTTCGGCGAGCTGCTTGGTGGTGGTGGTGCGGGGGTCGGCGGTGCCGACGGTGGTGCCGCGCCGGATGACGGTGATGTCGTCGGCGACCGAGAGCACCTCGCCGAGCTTGTGCGAGATGAAGATGACGGTCAGGCCCTCGGACTTCAGTTCCCGCAGGTTGTCGAAGAGCGCGTCGACCTCCTGGGGGACCAGGACGGCGGTGGGCTCGTCGAGGATGAGGGTGCGCGCGCCGCGGTAGAGGACCTTGAGGATCTCCACCCGCTGGCGGTCGGCGACGCCGAGTTCCTCCACGAGGACGTCGGGGCGCACCCCGAGGCCGTAGGCGTCGGAGATCTCGGTGATCCGCTTGCGGGCCTTGGCGCCGATGCCGTGCAGCTTCTCGGCGCCGAGGACGACGTTCTCCAGCACGGTCAGGTTGTCGGCCAGCATGAAGTGCTGGTGGACCATGCCGATGCCGCGGGCGATGGCGTCGGAGGGGCTGTGGAACGACACCTGGTCGCCGTCGACGGTGATGGTGCCCTCGTCCGGCTTCTGCATGCCGTAGAGGATCTTCATCAGGGTGGACTTGCCGGCGCCGTTCTCACCGCACAGGGCGTGGACGGTGCCCTTGCGGACGGTGATGTCGATGTCGCGGTTGGCGACGACGCCGGGGAACCGCTTGGTGATGCCGCGCAGTTCGACGGCGGCTGCCGCGGAGGGCGGAGGGCTGGACGCGTTGATGGCGCACTCCTCGGGGAAAAGGGGCAGGCGAGGCGTGGGAGGGGAAGAGCGGCCGGTGCGTCGCGTTCCCCGGTGTCGTCGGCTCGTCGGCGACGTGTGCCACTGTCGCTGCGGGGCCGGGAGGACGTCACGCGCCAACTGAACGCTACACGCGTAGAGTTGACACATCGTTATGGCTCGGCGGGGGGTGCCGTCGTGCGCCCCACCCCGCCGAGCCGGTGGTCCGGTGTCGCCCGGACCGTGCGGTCACGGGGTCGTGTTGACCTTGACCTCACCGTCGATGATCTTCTGCCGGGCCTCGTCCAGCTTGCCCTGGATGTCCTTCAGGAAGCCGCCGCTCTCCGAGAGGGAGACGCCGCCGTCCTTCAGCGGGTACGTGTTGACGCCGGTCAGCGGCTTGCCGTCCTTGACGGACTTGATCAGGTCGTAGACGCCGATGTCGACGTTCTTGACCACCGAGGTCAGCACGGAGTTCTTGTACTTCGCCAGACCCGGGACGTTGTACTGGTCCGAGTCGACGCCGATGCCCCAGGCGCCCTTGACGCCCGCCACGGCCTCGATCGCACCGGTACCGGAGGAGCCGGCCGCCGTGTAGATCACGTCGGCGCCGTTGTCCAGCATGCCCTGCGCGGCTTCCTTCCCCTTGTCGGGCGAGGCGAAGCCGGAGGTGTCCGAGCCGCGGCTCAGGTACTGGGTGTCGATCTTGATCTTGGGGTCGGTCTCCTTGACGCCCTGGACGAAGCCCGCCTCGAACTTCTTGATCAGCGGGATGTCCGCGCCGCCGATGAAGCCGACGTGGCCCTTCTTCGACTTCAGCGCGGCGGCCACGCCCGCCAGGTAGGAGCCCTGCTCCTCGGTGAAGGTGATGCTGTCGACGTTCGCGGCCTCGACGACCGAGTCCACGATGCCGAAGGTGGTGTCCGGGTACTTCTTGGCGACCTTCGTCATCGACGCGGAGTAGGCGTAGCCCACGCCGATGATCGGGTTGAAGCCCGCGTCGGCGAGGGAGGACAGCCGCTGCTCGCGGTCCGCCTCGGTGTCGCTGACCTTCGCGGTCAGCTCCTTGAGCTCACCGCCGAACTCGTCCTTCGCCTTGTCGGCGCCACGGGCGGCCGAGTCGTTGAACGAGTAGTCACCACGGCCGCCGACGTCGTACGCGAGACCGATCTTGACGCCCTTGCCCCCGCTGGACGACGCGGAGTCCGAGCCGGACTCCTTCTTCTCGGACGACGTGCTGCCACAGGCCGTGGCGGTGAGGGAAAGCGCGGCGGTCGCGGCGACCACGGCGGAGATTTTGGCTACCCGACGCAAGGGGGGCTCCTTCAACCTGACCGAAGCGCCACTTGCGGCGCTGGTTTCGCGGCGATCGTAACGCGCGTAGATGTCAGATAAAGGGCTCTTGGGGAGCTGTTATCGGATCGACGCACAGCCCTCCGCGAGGCGGGGCGATTCCCGGGGCCCAAGGCCATTCCGGTGACGCGTGGTGACGGACGGACCGCGTGCGCGTACCCCGCCCCGGACCCCCGCGCGGACCGGCCGTCCCAGGTGGGACGGCCGGTCCCGGTCAGTCGCGGCCCGCGTCCAGCAGGGCGGCGGCGGTGAACAGTTCGACACCCACCGTGATCGCGGTCTCGTCCACGTCGAAGTCGCCCTGGTGCAGGTCGCGCACCGCGCGCTCGCCGGGGCGGCGGACCCCCAACCGGGCCATCGCGCCCGGCACCTGCTGGAGGTACCAGGAGAAGTCCTCGCCGCCCAGGCTCTGCTCGGTGTCCTCCACCGAGCCGACGCCGCGGCGGGCGGTCATCGCGGAGCGCAGCAGTTCGGTGACCGCGGGGTCGTTGACGACCGGGGGCACGCCCCGGACGTAGGTGATCTCGGTCTTGGCCCGGTACAGCGCGGCGACCTCGTCGATGGCCGCGTGCACCACGTCCGGGGCCTGGCGCCAGGCGGCGAGGTCCAGGCAGCGGACCGTGCCGGAGAGCTCCGCGTGCTGCGGGATGACGTTGCAGGCGTGGCCGGACTCGATGCGGCCCCAGGTGACGGCGAGCCCGGCGCGGGCGTCGACCCGGCGGGCGGCCAGCGCGGGCACCTCGGTGGCGACCCGGGCCGCGGCGGCCACCAGGTCGGTGGTCAGGTGGGGGCGGGCGGTGTGGCCGCCGGGGCCGTCGAGCGAGACCTCCAGCCGGTCGCAGGCGGAGGTGATGGGCCCGTGGCGCAGTCCGATCCGGCCGGCGTCCACCCGGGGGTCGCAGTGGACGGCGACGATCCGGCCGACCCCCTCCAGGGCGCCGGACTCGATCGCGTCGGGGGCGCCGCCGGGCAGCACCTCCTCGGCCGGCTGGAAGATCAGCCGCACCGGGTGCGGCAGCCGGCCCTCGCGGTGCAGTTCGGCGAGGACCAGCCCGGCCCCGAGGACGGCGGTGGTGTGCACGTCGTGCCCGCAGGCGTGCGCCCGGTCGGGGACCGTGGAGCGGTAGGCGCAGCCGGTCTTGGTGTCCGGGATGGGCAGGGCGTCGATGTCCGCGCGCAGCGCCAGCACGGGACGGTCGTCGTCCCGGGTGCCGATGTCACAGATGAGGCCGGTGCCGGTCTTCAGGACCCGGGGGGCGAGTCCGGCGCGTTCCAGCCGGGTCTTGATCGCGGCGGTGGTCCGGAACTCCTGGTTGCCCAGCTCGGGGTGCATGTGCATGTCGCGGCGGAACGCGACCAGCTCGGCGCGCAGCGCTTCGGGGAGGGTTCCGGGCAGGGGGCTCGGGCCGGAGTGGTCGGCTTCGGACGGGGAGTCTGTGCCAGCGGACATCAGTTGGTTCACCCTTTGAAGGGTAAAGCGGGTCGGGGGTCAACTGGGCGGTGATCTAGGAAAGTTCAGCCGTATTGGCGTAACGGTTCGGGATCGGAGCGAGTGGTTCCGGCTCGGGTGGGGTAGACAGTCTGGTTACCCCGCGCACACGGACCGCAGTCGGTGCACGTCCCGGGCGGTGTCGGTGACCCCGGCCAGGAAGCCCCGGGCCCGTGGCGAGGCCCCGGCGGTGAGCCACTCGGGGTCGATGTCGCAGACCGCCACCCGGGCCCCGGTGCCGGCGAGGGCGAGGGGCAGGGTGTGGACCACGGTGGAGGGGAAGCTGAGCACGGTGCGGCCGATGGGCCCGCGGCGGGCGATCAGCTCCAGCGGCAGGTCCGGGCGGCGGATCTCCAGCCCGGTGGCGGCGGCGAGGGCGTGCAGCTTCTCCGGGCGTTCGCGCCGGTGCGCGAAGTAGCGGGTGGCCCCGTGGGCGCGGGCCAGCGAGCGGACGGCCGCCGCGTACCGCACCGGGTCCACCACCCCCGTCTCCACCAGGGAGGTGCCCACCAGGTCGGCGCCCCCGCTGAGCCGGGGCGGCCCGAAGCGGGAGCGGGTCCAGCCGAAGTCGTTGGCGGTGGTCCGCACGCCCTCGGGGACCGCGGCGAGCGGCAGCGCGGAGAACACCTCGACCGTGCGGTCGGGACCGGGGAGCAGCCGGCGCCGCGCGGTCGCCGTGACCGGGGCGAAGGCCAGGTCACGGGGGCCCGGGCGGCCCCCGTGCCGGTGCCAGCGGACCAACCGCTCCCCGGCGGCGAGTTGGCCGACGAACTCCATGGTGGCGGTCCCGTCGTCGACCACCACCAGCTCCGGGGCCCGGGTCAGGGTCAGCAGCAGGTGGACGTAGCGGGAGAACGGGTCGCCGACGACGACCCGGGGCGCCCGGCGCAGCAGGGGCGCGAGCCCGCGGACCGTGCGCAGCGGGCCCGTGCCGCCGCGGGCCTCCTCCCAGCGCACCCGGTGGCCGGCGTCCCGGGCCAGTTGGGCCATCCTGCGCAGTTGGCCGCGGGTCATCGGGTCGGCCGGCGGCAGCACCACCACGGTGAGGGCCTCGGGCGGCCGGTGGTGGGCCCACTCCAGGGTGTTGAGGAGTTGCACGGGGCTCTCGACGAACGCGAGCGTCGGGACGGGGCCCTCGGGCCCGACTCGGGTACTCACTGGCCGCTCCGGGTGCGTGGGAGGGGGACTAGACGGTGACCGGTTCGCCCGCGGGGGCGGCGACGGCCGGGGTGCGGTCCGGGGTCCGGGGCTGGGGCTGGGACGGGGGCTGTGCCTGGGTCTGGGTCTGGGCGACGACGCCGGGGACGCGGCGCAGCTTGCGCATCGGGCCCAACTCGGAGTCGTAGACCTTCTTCACCCCGTCGCCGAGGGACGCCTCGACGGTGCGGATGTCGCGGACCAGTCGGCTCAGGCCCTGCGGCTCCACCGAGGCGGCCTGGTCGGAGCCCCACATGGCGCGGTCGAGGGTGATGTGCCGCTCCACGAAGACCGCGCCGAGGGCGACGGCGGCCAGGGTGGTCTGGAGGCCCGTCTCGTGGCCGGAGTAGCCGATGGGGACGTTGGGGTACTCCCGTTGGAGGGTGTGGATCATCCGCAGGTTCAGTTCCTCGGCCTTCGCCGGGTAGGTGGACGTGGCGTGGCACAGCAGGATGTTGTGCGAGCCCAGGACCTCGACGGCGTGCCGGATCTGCTGCGGGGTCGACATGCCGGTGGACAGGATCACGGTGCGGCCGGTGGCGCGCAGGGCGCGCAGCAGTTCGTCGTCGGTGAGGGAGGCGGAGGCGACCTTGTGGGCGGGGACGTCGAACTCCTCCAGGAAGGCGACGGCCTCGGTGTCCCAGGGGGAGGCGAACCAGTCGATGCCGCGCTCGGCGCAGTAGCGGTCGATCGCCCGGTACTCGTCCCGGCCGAACTCGACGCGGTGCCGGTAGTCGATGTAGGTCATGCGGCCCCAGGGGGTGTCGCGTTCGATGTGCCACTGGTCGCGCGGGGTGCAGACCTCGGGGGTGCGCTTCTGGAACTTGACGGCGTCGCAGCCGGCGGCGACGGCGGCGTCGATCAGGGCGAACGCCTTCTCCAGGTCGCCGTTGTGGTTGATGCCGATCTCGCCGGTGACGTAGACGGGGCGGCCGGGGCCCACGGAGGTGGTGCCGAGGGCGCGCAGACGGGCGGGGTTCAGGGGCATGGGTGGTTCCTTAGTTGTGCGATGCGTGGAGCGGCCGGGGAAGGGCCGTCGGTCGGGAGGTGAGGGGTGGGTCGGGGTCGAGTGCGGGGCCGAGGAGCCAGCCGGCGATCTCCCGCACCGCGCCGTCGCCGCCGCGGCGGACGGTGACGGCGCGGGCGGCGTCGCGGACCGCGGCGTGGGCGTCCGCGACGGCGACGGGCCAGCCCACGAGGGCGAAGCACGGCAGGTCGTTGACGTCGTTGCCGGCGTAGAGCACGCGCTCGGGGGCGAGGTCCCGCTCCCGGCACCACCGGTCGAGGGCGAGGTCCTTGCGGTCGATGCCGTGCAGGACCGGGACGCCCAGCTTGCGGGCCCGGGCGGCGACGACCGGGTTCCGTTCGGTGGAGAGGATCAGCAGGTCCACTCCCGCGCGGCGCAGGGCGGCGACGCCCAGTCCGTCCCCGCGGTGCACGGCGACGGTCTCCCGCCCGTCCGCGTCGATCAGCACCCGGTCGTCGGTCTGGGTGCCGTCGAAGTCGAGGACGACCGCGTCCACGTCGCCGCGGCGCGGCAGGGCTCCGGGGCGGTCCGCGTCCAGCAGCGGGGCGAGGGCGCGGGCCCGGGCGAGGTCGTGCGGGTCGTCGACCTCCAGGACCCGTTCCGGGTCGGTGCGGACCAGGGCGGTGCGGCCGAAGAAGCGGTGCCGGGCGGCCCGGAAGCCGGGGACGGCCATCGCGTAGGCGGCGCCGGTCTCCAGCAGGTCCTGCGGACGGTCCTGGCGGCGGGGGCGCACGGACTTGTCGTGGTTGACGCCCGTGCCGTCGCCGTCCTGCCGGTCACCGCCGGCGCGCCAGACGAAGCCGTGGAAGGGGGCGACGGTGACGGCGGTGTCCGCGCCGTCGAGGACGGCGGCGGCGACCGCGTCGACGTCCGCGCCGGTCAGGAACGGGCTGGTGCACTGGACGAGCAGGACCACGTCGGCCGAGCGCCCGTGGCGGGCGGCGTGCGCGTCCAGGGCGTGCAGCACCGCCGCTTCGCTGCTCGCGGTGTCGCCGGCGAGGGCGGCGGGGCGGACGACGACCTCGGCGCCGGCGCGGCGGGCGGCCCCGGCGATGGCGAGGTCGTCGGTGGACACCACCACGTCGTCGACGTGCGGGGCGGCCCGGCACGCCTCGACCGCGCGGACGACCAGCGGCACGCCGCCGACCTGCGCGAGGTTCTTCCCGGGCACTCCCTTGGAGCCGCCCCGGGCCGGCACCACCGCCAACACCCGCCCGGGTGCGGCGGCTCGGGTGGATCGTGTCGTCATGGTCCGTCCTCCTCCGTCGTGGTCCGTGCCCCGGGGGCCGTCGCCCGGGTCCTCACAGCTCCCCCAGGCGGCGCACCGCGGGGGCCACCCGCTGCACCCCGTGCCGGTAGGCGCTGCGGGCGGCCCGCCGCACCGCCTGCCGGACCGGTCCGGCGGCCCGGTCGCCGCGGGGCGCCCCGGCCAAGGGCGCGCCGTCCGGCCCGAGGTGGTGGCGGGCCAGCAGGCCGGGCAGGTAGCCGGGTGCGGAACGCGCCGTGTAGTAGGGGGAGAGGGGCCCGGGTCCGGGACCGTCGAGCAGGGCGGCGAGCCGGTCGCGGGCCCCCTCGTACGGGTCGGGGCCGGTGGCCGGGTGGACGCCCTGGCGGGCCACCCATCCGGCGTCGGGCACCGGTGCCTCGCCCGCGTCGAGCCGGTCCCAGGAGGTGAGGCAACCGGAGCCCACGAAGTGGTGGTTGCCGAGCGCCTCGCGCACCCCGAGGTCGGTGAGGACCGCGGTGGGCACCCCCCGGTGCAGCCCTTCGAGGGCGGCGGTGGAGCTGACGGTGACCAGCAGGTCGGCGTCGTCCAGCACCTCGCCCATGTGCCCGTACACCAGGCGGAGGTTGTCGGGCGTTGCCCGCCCCCGCACCAGCTTCTGGTAGGGCGACTCCTCGACGTGGGTGGTGTGTTCGCCGGGCCGGGACCGCAGCTTCAGCAGCACCCGGCGGTCCGGGTGGAGTCGGGCGTGCCGGATCAGCCGCTCCAGCAGGTAGCCGCGGTCGGCCCGGTCGGCCGGCACCGAGGGCTGGGCGGCGAACACCACCGTGTACGGGTCCCGCCGGCGGTAGGGGGCGCCGTCGAGGAACGGCAGGGCCACCTCGACCACGGCGGCCGGGTCGGCGCCCACCCCCGCGTACACGGCGCGGAACCGTTCGGCGTCGGCCCGGGAGTTGGCGAGGACGAGGTCCGCGCCGTGCCGCAGCAGCAGCCCGTCGGTCAGCTTCTCGTAGACCACGCCGACGTAGCCGGTGACGACCACGGGGCGGCGG
>NZ_JBEOWM010000007.1:0-189033 GCF_040296045.1 Streptomyces sp. NPDC002490
CACGACGTCCACACAGTCCGCAAAACGGGCATCACGAAATCGAAAGCGGAGAAGTCCACTTCTCCTCGCCCACGCCGCACAGGTTAAAGATCAAGTTAAGGCGTGTCTGGAAATGCTCGTTGGGGGTTTCGTTGAGCCAGAGGTCAGAGCGGCTGGGCGATTCCGGCCTGGTAGGGCTTGCCGAATTTGTCGAACCTTGCAGTGATCGCACGGAACTTTTTGAGGAGAACAAAGTATCGATCAACTGTCACCCGAACGAGGGGCGTAGCGTGCGGCAGTCCTGCGCAGGTTCCGGGTGCGAGGTGTTCCTGGCAAGAGGACACCCATGACGAAGGAAGTGCGGCCAGTGGCAGTTGGCGACGTCACCTACACCGATGTGCTCGGTGGGCGAGTGACTTTTACCCAGACCGAGGACTCGACGGTCCGTATGGTCGGTCAGTTCAACGAGGGCTTCGACGACCCCGATGCGCGGACCCTCCTGTACGTCGGTGAGCTGCCTCCGCCCGACCAACTCGATATGACGATCAACCCTCCGGGAACGTCTGCGTTCGAGTACGACTACGAGGATGTGACCATCACCAACTTCACCGACGTGCCGATTCGGATCATCGCCGACAACGAGATCATCGCCGTCGCCGACCCCACCGTGCCGGCTGAGTAGAGCCAGGAGCCACGTGCCGCCGGGTGGATGCCGCGGCCGTCGTGCGGAGCGCGCAGAACCGAGACCTGCGGGCCGTGGTGGCAGGCGGGCGGCTCGGGTAGCCGTCGCCTGCTCGGCGCGGATGCCGTGGTGCGCTTTGTGCCCTCACAGGTGAAGGGGCGGGCACGGCGGGCGGCGGTGGCCTGGAGCAGCGGCGGCGATCAGGTTCCGGTCCACGTGGTTCAGGAAGCGGAACCGCTTCAGCTCGTGCCGCTTCGTGTTTCTCCCGCAGGGGTGCGGAGGATGGGTGTCGCTCGTTCGGGCGAAAAAGATCATTGCGGGCAGCTCCGTTCCTTCGGTGAGGTCACTTCGTGTCCGGCCATCGCGGGTGGCTCTACAACGAAGTCGGTGAACGCAGAATTCGGATGCCGTGATCAGCAGCGAAGTGTGGGTGGACCGTTGCGGCGGGCGCTGGATTTCGAATACGGCTCGGCCCAAGGCAATTGCGTCGTTGGGCTGCAGTGGCCTGAGGCGAAGGTCTCCGCCACGGCCGTGCGGCAACTATGTGTATCCATAAAGTAACCCCGGGCTGCGGGGCGGTCGAGTCGCGCAGCGAGACGACCTTTGAGGAGGGAACATGCAGGCTGTCAGGTTCGGAGCGCTGGAGATCATGGTGACCGACCGGTTCACGCGCCGGTGGGACGATCGAGGGTCGAAGGCCACCATGCATGGCGCGTTCTTCAATCCCGAACAGGCGAGCCCGGACTGGAAGTGTCTGGGCAGCCTCGGGCATGCGGGCAACCACGAGGACATCAGCGGCAGGCGGGCGACGATCCTGGTCCGTGGTGTCAACGCGGCGGATCAGATGGTCAAGCCGCCGGTCCGGTTCGAACGCATCTGGCGGGACCAGGGGTCGGGGGCGAACGTCAACGGCGCGGTGTGGCGGCCGATCCCGCCGTCGGGTTACGTCGCGCTCGGTGACGTGTGGGGGAGTTGGAACAGCTGGGAGCCGCCGGCGGCCGAATGGTTCGGTTGCATCCGTCGGGAGTTCGCCGGCCGCAGCTACGTACGTGAGGGCTCGGTCGGCGATCTGATCTGGTGGGACAAGAAGTCCGGGGCCGACGCGGACCTCTCCACCTGGCAGATCGTGCCGCCGTCCTATCCCGCCGACAGCGGCGAGCGCCTCGTTCTGGGCGCGGACCTCCACGTGGCGGCGAACGGCTACGGCAAGCCCTCGGGGCCCGTGTACGTGCTGGACCTGCCGGCCGCGGTCGTCAAGAGCAATCCGCCGAGCGTGCCGGCCCTCACCTCGCACTCGATGCCCGAGCCTCGCGAGACCGACAAGGTCGTCGACCGGGCCGTGACGGTGCCCTGCACGGTCGTGGGCGACCCCGGTAAGACCCTGCAGTGGCAGGTGGCCAACTCGCCCTTCTACACCCTGGAACGGCGCAGCAGCTTCTACTGCCAGATGCACTACGACAATTCTCAGGGCGACTCCGAACAAGCCCCGTCCGACAGTGTGACGACGGGTATCAGCACGGAGAGGAGCGAGGAGTTCAGCACCCGCACCAGTGTCACCGTCACCGCGTCGGCCGGCATCGAGCTCAAGGGCCTGACCGCCTCGGTGGAGACCAGCGTGACGACTGAGCTGGGCTACAGCAGCCGTTACGGCGTCACCCAGTTCACCGAGCGCACCCAGACCTGGCCCATGACCACCCCGCCCCGGCACTCCGCCGCGCTGTGGTCGCCTCGCCACGAGATCCGCGCGGTCCGCAAGGACGGCACCGTCGTCGGCGGGCAGGGCGGCCTCGTGTTCGACGTCGACTCCCGGGTCTACACCCAGCACCCCGCCGCCAACCTGGCGACACCCCTGAGCGAAGCCATCATCGGCGGCGACCCCGACCCGTTCGGCGAGACCGGACCCGACCCTGTCAAGGACCCCGTACCCGTCGGCTAACCCACACCCCCGGCATCTACCAGGGCGGGCACAGACCACCACCAGCCTGTGCCCGCCCCCACAGCACCACTACGCCAGCATCGACCTGCCCCCTCCCCCTTCTGACTCCGCGAACCAGCAACTGATCAGTTTTGTCAGAGTGGCGCGAGAAGGTGCCCTTGACGGCGTACCACTCGACGCGGACGCGCAGCCCGCCGAAGAGGGCTTCCTGTAGGAGGCAGGCGCTGGTCCTAGACGCTTCGAACCGCTGGTCTGAGCCCAGGCCCGGCAGTACGGCCACGGCACGGGCGAGGGCCAGCGTCAGGCGGACATCCGGGCATCTGTGTCGAACAGTGTCCGTTCGGCCGGGTGGAGCAGATGTTGCGTGATGAAGCTCCGGCCTGCGACTTTCCACAGGCCGCGTCCCTTGGTGAGGGCGGCGACGGCCTGGGTCTCGACGCCGGTGAGGCCGAGGAGGGTGCCAGCGGAGGCAAGTTGGTCGGCCTCCTGCCGGTAGATGATCCGCGTCGAACAGTCCGTGAGGAGACCTTCGGCGAGGGCACGGCCCCGGGAGCCGGCCTCGCCCGCGGTCAGCAAGTCGCTGAGCCGGTGGATGACCATCATGTTGGCGATGCCCAGGCCCCGGGAGAGCTTCCACTGGGACTGCATCCGCTCCAGCAGGGCGACGTGTCGCATCACCCGCCATGCCTCGTCGTAGATCACCCACCGACGGCCTGCGGCGGGGTCGGAGATCGCCGCCTCCATCCACGCCGCCGCGCAGGTCATGGCGAGGACGAGGCCGGTGTCGTCGCCGGTGCCGCCGAGCCGGGACAGATCGATGGAGAGCATTGGTGCCGCCGGGTCGAACCGCACGGTCGACGGCGCGTCGAACATCCCGCCGAGGTCGCCGTGGATCAGTCGTCGCAGGGCGTGGGCAAGGTCCTCGGCGGCCTGCCCCAGCCGCCCGGAGGATTCGCCGGTTGCGGCGTCGAGGTGCTGGGGCGAGCTGAGGACGTAGGCGACGTCGCCGAGCAGTGGAGTCGTCCCCGTCTGCTGCGTGTAGGCGACGACCTGGTCGAGCGCGATATCCAGGGCAGTGTGCTCCATCGGGTGCAACTCGCGCCGCAGCACGGTCTTCGCCAGCGAACCGAGGAGGAGCAGGCGGCGTTTGCGGACCTCGGTCGTCCAGTCCTCGTCGCTGATCCCGAACGGCTTCTCCGGCGCGTCCAACGGGTTCAACCGGCCGGGGAGGCCGGGCCCCAGCGCGATGGTCTGCCCGCCCAACTCCTGGGCGACGACCGTCCACTCTCCCTTCGGGTCGCACGGGACGTAGATGCGGTAGCCGAAGGCGGTCGCCCGCAGCGCCAGGCTCTTGGCGAGGGCGGACTTGCCCATGCCGATGACCCCGGCGAGCAGGATGTTCGGGTTGGTGAACCCCTCCAGCCGCCCGTACAACGCGAATGGGTCGTAGCAGAAGCTGGCTTCGGCGTGGACGTCCTGGCCGACGTAGATGCCCTGAGCGCCGAGCCCGCCTTCGGCAAGGAACGGATAGGCGCCGGACGCGACGGCGGTGGTCATCCGGTGAGCCGGGAGCCGGAGCTGCCCGCCCCGGGCCGACGCTGGCCCCGGACGGCCGGAGATGGGATACGTCGGGTGGAGTTCCGGGTCCGGGCCGGAGACCGGACGGCGGTCCCGGGGCCGTGTGGCGTGGCGGGCTTTGGCTTGGGCGGCGGTGAACTCCGCCTTCGCCCGTCGGTTGGCGCGGCGGTCGGAGCGGTGGGGGGTGAACAGCGGGCTGGCGGTGGCCCGGGGGCGAACAGACAACGGTGGCTCCGGTTGGTCAGAGGTGGTCGGGCCCGGTGAAGGGGGCCCGGAGCTCGGCGGGGGTGTGGGTGCGGCGGACCCGGACGGATATCCGCAGGTGGCGCCCGCACACCGGCAGCCGGGGACGGCAACCACTGCGGGCGGCGAGCCGGTCGGTGTCGGTTGCGGGGGCGTGGTGCCAGGCGGCGTGGAGATGTTCGGCTGCCTGCCACAACCGCACCCGCGCGGCCTTCAGCGTCTCGCCTCCGGTTCGGTCGATCGGGGTGGTGCGGGTGGTGTGGGCGTCGAGGAGGGCGTAGAGGGCGAGGCAGTGCTGGTGAAGGGCGTCCAGCTCGGGCCGGGTGGCGGTGAGCGGGCTGTCGGGGACGGTGATCGCCCGGTGGAAGTCCAGGGCCTCGGTGGCGAATGCCAGGTCGGTCGGCATGGTGGTCCCGGTCTGTGGGTCACGGGCGGGCGAGGGGCAGGGCGGCGTTGGTGAACGCCTCGGCCTGCTGCCAGGTCAGCGGACGCAGGTCAACCAGCGCCGCGACGGCCGCCGTCTCGATCGCCGCACACGCGGCGTTGAGCTGGTCGGGAGTGTCCGCCGAGACGGTCACCAGCCCGGTGAGGGCGACGTCGGCGTGGCCGGCGATCAGCTCCCGCTCGCGGTTCTTGATGTCCGCGTACTCGACGTTGTCCTCCTCGGAGTCGACCTGGCCCTTGCGCTGCCGCTCGGCCGCGTCCGCGATGACCGTGGCCTTCTTCCGCTGCACGTCCTTGAGCGCCGCGTCCAGGCTCTTGGGCGCGTAGGTCAGGGAGAGGGTGCGCCGGACGCCGGAGGTGAACAGGAGCTGGTGCAGGAACCCCGGGCTGGTTTCGATCCGGGGCCAGTTCTCGATCCAGAACGTGGCGTGGTGGGCCGAGTCGGTCTCGATCCGGTCGGCCTTCTCCACCAGTACGACGGGGCCTGCGGCAGCGGGGTCGGCCTGCGGGCGGTCGGTGTCCGACCACTGGTCCATCGCCGCGCCGGCCTTCGGGTCGTACGCGGTGCGGATCACCGCCGCGATCTCGCCCGCCGACAGCCACCCGCCGGGGGTGAGACCGGCGTTGCGCACCGACTGGTCGAACGTCGCGGTCAACTGGGCCAGCACCGTGAACGCACCGGTCAGCCCACCACCCGCCTGGTTGACCAGGTGCCGGGCCGCCTTCAGGTCCAGCGCGATGGCCACGTAACTCTCGTGCGGGGCAGCGGCCGGACCGGCCGCGGTCAGGAGGTCGGCGTAGATGGGCCCGGCCAGGTGGGTGTCCGGGCGACCGTGCTCGGACCAGTACCGCTGCAGCGCGTCACCGGAGTCCGGCACCGTCCGCTCCAGCACCTGCACCCGCGCGATGTGCCCCGCACGGGACAGCGCCGCCAGCGTGCGGCCCCAGCCAGCCACATTCGAGTTCTGGGCCGCCGGGTCCAGCAGCGCGAACGCTCGCGACGACACGCGGACCACCGCGGTCAGGGTGCCCTGGTGCGGGTCATGGACCGCGCCGGTGCACCGGTCGGGAGAGGTGACGACGCGGAGGGAGGCGGCGGTCCCGGGGAGGTGGAGCAGGCCCTCCCGCCGGGGCCGGGAGGACGGCCGGGCCAGCCACACAAGCTGGCCCTTCGCCCGCCGGGACGCGTACCGCAGGGCGATCGGGGCCCAGTCGGCAAGGGACCGCCCCCGGTAGCGGACGAACACGGCCGCGAGGATCACGGTCCACAGGGGGATGAGCTTCAGCGCGCCGGGGACGCCGGTCGACATGAGGACGGCGAGGAGGAGCAGGCCGGTCACGGCGACGGCGACGAGCTGCGGCGCGGTGAGGCCGAGGAGGACGCCCCGGCGGGATCGGTGGGGGAACTTCACCGTGGCCGGAGCGACGGGAGTTGCGGAGTCAGGGTGCATGAGTCGAGCCGTCCAGACGAAGGAAAGTGGGAGAGGTAGCCGGGCCCTGGGGGCGGACCTGGGTGGTCCGCCCCCAAGGGCACCGGGTCAGCAGGTCAGGACCGGGAGCCCGAGCCGGGAAGGCCGGTGGGCGGATTCGGGTAGACCCACCGGGCGGCCGGGGTCGTGCCGCCCTGGGGGTTCAGCCCCGGCGGGGCCGGCGGCCGGGGCTGCGCCGGCTTGGCCGGAGCTGTCCGGATCAACGGGGGCGGAGCGGATGGTGCTCCGGCGGGCACCGGGCCCGGTGCGGTCGCCGAACCACCTGAGCCGTTCGAACCGATCGGTCCGGAGCCGACCGGAACCGGTCCCGAGGCGGTTGGCGCGGCAGCGGTAACGGAACCGGTACTGGCCGGGCCGGGTGCGCTGGTCGCTTCGGTGGCTGACCCGGTCGTCCCGGCGGCTCCCGCCGATGACCCGCCGGTCACGCCGTCGGTGCTGGTGCCGGTGGGCTGGCCGGGCCGCTGGATGAGTGGCTGCCCCTTGTCGCCGTCGGTACGGGGCCGGCGGATCAGCGGCTGGCCCTGGTCGCCGGCGGCGTTGGGGTCCTCGCCGAACCGGAACGTGGTCTTCGGCGGCTCGCCCCCGGAGATCCCCTCGGAGGAGGTAGAGCTGCCCCCGGCGGGGTTGATCCCGGAGGCGACACCACCAGCACCCTGGCCGGGGACCTTCGCCGGGCCCTGCGGGGCGGGGGTACCGGTTCCGGCCTGCATGGCGAGCTGGCCCGCGGTCTTCGCCGCCCCGGCCGCGACCGCGACTCCGGCCACGCCGCTGCGGTGCAGATCGTCCTGCCCACCGCCCTCAGCCGCCCAGTGCACGAACTTGTACGTCGCGTACGGGCACAACAGCACCAGCACCATGATCACGATCCCGGCCATAGCATCCGACAACGCCCCGAGGCCGTCCGAGGCATCGGTCTTGCCGATCGCGGAGACACCGAGGAGGAACACGATCGTCATCAACAGCTTGGAGACCACGAGGGCGCTGGTGGCCTCGATCCAGCCGCGCCGCCACCTGCGGGCGACCTCCCAGCCGCCACCGGCACCGGCGAACACCGCCAGGGTCACCAGGATCAAGATCCCCACTTTTCGGGCGACCATCACCGCCCAGTAGAGGAACGCGCCGACGGTCGCGCCGAGGGCGACGATCGAGGGGACGGCCCAGCCGAGCCCGTACATCGACCCGTAGCCGTTGACCTTGACCAGGCGGCGCACCGCGTCGTCGACCGACGCGTTCGCCGCCTTGAACAACCCGGCGGACAAGGCGTCCACCACGGTCAGCGCGACGCTGGTGCACGCGATGGCCGCGAACGCGAAGAACACCCCGGCGACGGTGCCGGTCACGGCCTGGAACAGCGCGCGTTCGTCCCGCCGCCACGCCGCCCGGATCAGCTGGAGACAGAACGTCCCCACGATCAGCACCAGGCCGATCGGCAGCAGGAGTTCGTAGTTCTCGCGGAACCACCCGGCGTTCAGGTTGACGGTGGTGGTCTCGTCCACGGCCTGGGCGGCGAGGTCGGCGCCGGCCTGGGCCATCTCGCCCATGGACTTGGCGATCCAGGCGCCGATGCCGTCGGTGACGAGTTCACCGGTTGAGCCGACCACGCCCTCGACGGTGGCGCAGACGGTGTCCATCAGGGGCAGATCACATGCTGAGGGCACAGGGCACCTCCTCTCCTTCGAGCCCGGGCCCGGTCACGGGGCGGGGGTGGGCAGTACGGCCGCGAGAGCGCACGCCCGGTCGGGGCGGCACTGGACGGCGAGCGTCGCGGAACGGGGCTCGGCTCCGGACCCCGCGTCGACGCCGGTCCAGACGATCGACTGCCGCCCCGTCACCGTCACCGCGTACACGTACGCCTCGGTGATCGCCCCCGGATCGTTGGCGAGCGCGGTCTTGAACGCCTGCGGGAAGTGCCCCTCGCCGACCGTCGCGGTCGCGTACTGCGCGTTGTCCTGCAGCCGCGCCCACAACACCCGATCCGGCACCTGATCCGCCACGGACTCCCAGTCCGCGTACTTCTTCTCCGCCGTCATCCAGCGTTCGAGCCCGGCCATGTGCTCGGGCTGGGAGAGGCGGCGGGTGTCGTACGACCACAGGACCTTCGCCGCCGCCTTCGCGAACACGACCGGATCACTCGTCTTCACGGGCGCCGCCACCGCGCGCCCTTTCGGAGCCGGGGCAGTGGGGGAGGGGGCGGCCGGAGCCGACTGCCGGGTCTCGGGTACGGAACCGGCGGGGGCGACCGGGGCCTCCTCGCGGGTGAGGTAGGCGACCAGACCGGCCACAGCGGTCAGCAGCGCCAGCACCACGGCCACGATCAGAGACCGGTGCAGCACCGACGACCCCGCGCCCGGCGCCAGAGAACTCCTCGCGGACCGGCGGGAGTCGCGATGGGGGGAACGTTCCTTCTCGTGCCTGGGCATCAGTTGACCTGGGTCCCCATCGCGGAGAAGAAGCTGACGATGCCGTTCGCCGCACCCAGCAGCAGCGCACATCCGGCGGCGACCACGGTGCCCTTCTTGCCGTTCGCCTCGGCCTGATGCCCACCCGAGTGATGGCCCCAGGCCCACACCAGAGCGGATACCGCGAGCGCGCCGACGACCGCGATGATTCCGAAGAGGTTGATCGAGTTGATGACGTCCTTGAGGACGTCCATGCCCGGCAGGCCGCCGTCGGCGGGCTTGATACCGGGGTCGTAGGCCAGGACAAGACCCGTCTGGCTGGACTTCATGGCGAGGAACTCCTGTTCAGGGCATACGAATGCCCGAGAAGAAGGGAAACGAGGGAGGAGAGGGGAGGCGGAGGGGTTAGAGGATGCGGCGGGCGGCGAGAACGTCCGGGCGCCAGTCGGTGAGCGTGGCGATCCGGACCACGTCACCGGTGCGGGGGGAGTGCAGGATCAGCCCCTGGCCGATGAACATCCCGACGTGTTCCGGACGGGCCGCCGTGCCCCGGGTGAACAGCAGGTCACCCGGCTTGAGGGACTCGACGGCAACCGGCTTGCCCTCGGCCACCTGCGTGTAAGTGGTGCGGGACAGCCCGATCCCGCCAGCCCGGTAAGACGCCTGCATCAACGACGAGCAGTCACACCGCCCCATCGGGTCCTGCCCACGCGGCGCGGAACACCACCCACCCCACTGATACGGGGTGCCCAGGGCGCCGAGCCCCCAGCGGATCGCGGCCCGTACCGGCTTGGGTGCGTCCTTCGGGATCTTGTACCCCTCGGGCAGTGCTCCCGCGGGGATCGGCCCGAACCCGGAACCATCCCCGCCACCCCCACCGGTCTCACACCCCGACGATGGGGCCGCGACGTCAACCGTGCCTGTGCCGTTGTCGGCCTCGGGAAGATCGGGGGCGAGGGCCTTCTGGAGCGCGGTGGCCAGCGGCTCCCACTTCGCGTACGCGTCGGGGAACCCGCTCAACTGCACGGCCTGCGCGGCCTGGGTGACGGTCATCGACTCCCAGCCGGAGACCTTGAGCAGCCCCTCGTAGAACTTGGTCGACGCGTACACCGGGTCCCGGATCTGCGCGGCGGTGCCCCAGCCCATCGAGGGACGCTGCTGGAACAACCCGAGCGAGTCCCTGTCCCCGTAGTCGAGGTTGCGGAGACCGGACTCCTGGAGGGCGGTGGCCAAGGCGACGATCTGCCCGCGGACCGGGACCTTCATCGCCACCCCGGTGGCCTGGATCGTCCGCGCGTGCGGGACCTGCCCCTTCGGGCTGGTCAGGCCCGGCACCGAAACGCCGCCCCCGTCCCCGCCGTTCAGGATCGACTCCACCTGCTCGGACACCGTCTCGGTATCCACAGCCTGTGCGTCCGCACCACAGGAGACCTCGGCGCCGCTCGAACCCGCCAGCGCCACGGTGACCGGGACGATCAACAGCAGCGGAGCCAGCACGACCCCACCCGCGATCACCGCGACCTTCTTCACGACCGCCCCGCCGAACCAGGGGCGGGGCGTGGGCGTATCTGGGCATGCCGCATCGACGGCTCCTTGCGTGTAGGCCGCCCGGCCCGGCGTTCTCGTCGAAAAGGCCACCGGAAGTCGGGCGGGTCAGAAAAAGAAGAGAGCGGACCGGTGCCCGGGAGCGGCTAACTCCCGGACACCACCGCGACGCGAAAGGCGGCAGCAAGCCGCCCTCGTAATCTCACCCACCACATGGAAAGCCCCCTCGCATAGGCCCCGACCGCCTCGTCCGCTGGACAGGGCAGCACGCAACAGCACAGCTCAACCACCCTCTGAGCAGGGCCCAGAGCGGCGAACACGACGGGACTGTAGGAGGGAAATCCGGCCGCACCAAACAACCCCGGAAACCGTCACCGGGTCACTGGGTGCGGCCGGAAAAGACGGCTACCGTTCGCGGCACCGCTCACCCCAGACAGGGCGTTCGAGCGAGCCACGCCCGCATACGTTGACGAATCCGGCGGGCGGGCAACCGCCTTTCCCGAAGGAGAATCCGCTGTGCCGTACACCCTGCACCGAGGCGACGCGCTCACCATCCTGAAGACCCTGCCCGACGAATCCGTCGACGCCGTCATCACCGACCCGCCCTACAACTCCGGCGGCCGGACATCCTCGGAACGCACCACCCGCACGGCCCGCGCGAAGTACACGAGCGGGGACGCCGGGCACGACCTGGCGAACTTCCCCGGCGAGAACCGCGACCAGCGCTCGTACCGGGCCTGGCTGACCGACCTGCTGACCGAGTCCTACCGGGCCGCCCGCGAGCACGCGGTCGTGATGGTGTTCACCGACTGGCGCCAGGAACCGACGACGTCGGACGCGCTACAGATGGCGGGCTGGACCTGGTCCGGCACCATCCCCTGGATCAAGCCCGCCTCCCGCCCCCGCAAGGGCGGGCCGAAGCAGGACTCCGAGTTCATCCTCTGGGGCGTCAAAGGCACCCTCGACAAGACCCGGGACCTCTACCTCCCCGGCCACTACGTCGCCTCCCAGCCCCGCAAGGACCGGGTCCACATCACCCAGAAGCCCGTCGAGGTGATGCGCCAGCTCGTCCAGGTCGCCCGCCCCGCCGGCACCGTCCTCGACCCCTTCACCGGCTCCGGCACCACCGGCGTCGCCGCGCTGAAGGAAGGCCGGAACTTCATCGGAATCGAGCTGTCCGACCACTACGCCCAGATCGCCGAACAGCGCCTGCGCGACGCCGTCCTCACCCAGGACGACCTCGACCTCGCCGGACCGGAACAGTGAGAAGACCCGCCCCCCGGGGAGGGGGCGGAAAAGAGAATGAGGGCGGTTGCCGACCCGGTGGTCCGGGCACGGCAACCGCCCTCAACACGTGTGCGCCGGGTTCAGCCCGCCTCAACGCTCTGGCGGATCAGATCCCCGGCCCGCTCCAGGTCGGCACGGGATCTGATCCGCACCTCCAGCTCCCCCGTCCCCACGAACCCGATACCGCGGACATCCCGCGTGAACCCCTCGACCAACTCCACCGAATCCGGGTCCACCTTCAGCCCCACCACCAGGGTCTGCTTCCGAGGCTGAACCTTCACCGACGCCACATTCTTGATCCGCCGGTACGCGATGTAATGCTGGAGCGTCTCCCGCTGCACCGAACCCGACTCCAGCAACACCTCCTCCAAATCCCCGAAAAGGTCCTTCAACCCCTGCGGCGAGGCGTCCAAGTACTGCCGCACCGTCTTGGCCCCACCGGAAGCCGCCAAATCCTCCACCGGGACGGGCAGCCCGGAAACGGCACGGGAACGGGGGACGACCGGTGCGCCCGGCGGGCCGGTGAACGAGGCCGCCAACCGCAGCGTGACCACGTCCTCAAACACTCGGTACGCCACCAGATCGATCCGCTGCCGGATCACCTCCAACGCCACCACCGTATGCGGCGTGAAACCCCCCGCCACACACACAATCCGAGGACGGCCCCAGTCCACCGACCCCGCCGCCCCCGCACCCAGCCGCTCCCGCACCAGGCCCTCGAACTCCGCCCGGTTGTCGGTCAACCAGGCCAGATACGACAGCGCCTGCGTCACCACCTCCTTGTCCCGGCTCCGCTTGTACTCCACGATCACCGGCGCCCCGGTCTCATCCAGCCCCAGCGAATCAATCCGCCCCCGATGCCGCCCCGTCTCGTACTCCGATGCCAGGAACCGAATCCCCAACATCGTCGTCATGTTCGCCTCGACCAGCGACTGCAACTCCCGCTCCAGCGCCACCGACGAACCCGCCATCTCCACCACACGCCCGCCATCCACACGGAACGCCTTCAGATCACCCACACGAACCCCCAGCCCCTCAGCAGATCGACTGGGCAGAGAATCCCCCAGGGCCAGCGGATATTCCGCTGATGAGGGATCAGGGTCCACGCGCACGTCACTCTCGCTGATCTGCGGCGGGAGGGACTACCCCCGCACGCGCGGGGAGCACCCCGACCGCACCGCCGTCCGCTTGCGCAGCACCGGACCACCCCCGCACGCGCGGGGAGCACACCTACGACCCCACCGGCCGGGGAGGAGACACCGGACCACCCCCGCACGCGCGGGGAGCACGGACTACCGCTACACCTGGCTCCGGGACTCCGCGGGACCACCCCCGCACGCGCGGGGAGCACACACGCAAGATCCTGCGGGGGGTGCCCCGGACGGGACCACCCCCGCACGCGCGGGGAGCACCTGGGCCCGTCGCCCCGCTGGCTCTCCACCGAGGGACCACCCCCGCACGCGCGGGGAGCACATAAGCCCCGAACCACCCGCAGTCGGCGCCGAGGGACCACCCCCGCACGCGCGGGGAGCACCCGAGCAACGACGGCCAGACCAGCGTCTTCCACGGACCACCCCCGCACGCGCGGGGAGCACACGACGCGCATCATCGACAGCTTCAGCGGTCTGGGACCACCCCCGCACGCGCGGGGAGCACTCTTCCTGACCAGCCATTTTATGGCGTCGCTGCACTGTTTTTGGCAAGAACTTGAAAGTCCGGCATTCCGCCTGTACCGCCCATTTGGTCAGTCTGTCCAATCAACATCCCAACTTCGTTCAGGCTACCGTCGAGCGGGCCAGCGGATATTCCGCCGATACGGGAACGTGACCATCATGAAGGCGGCCTTCGATCGGGACGAGGGAACGGTGCCCCCGCACGCCGTACGGCCCGTGCGTGTCCGACGCCTGTACGGTGAGCGTCCCCGTCGAGCCGCTCGGACACCTGGTGATGGCCACCGCCCAGGCAGGCAAGTACGCCACCCTCAACGGTGACGGCCCCGCGGCGGCACACCTCCTCGACCTTGCCACCGAGATCGGCGCAGCCCTAGTCAAACGCCACCACGGGCACGGCGAACACCTCCCCGGAAGCCCGGGGCCCGCCGGGTCAGGGGAACCGACGGGACGGTCCCTGCTCGGTGCCGCCCGCCTGCTTGGATCACCTGCGGCGGAGAGGGGGAGCCGGTGGTGACAACTACCGAAGACCCTCCTGATCAACGTGCGTGCCTGCGGGAAGGCGACAACGGTCACCCCCGACCGCCGCAGAACGGCCGGTGGCTGGACAGCACCGGTGAACGGTCTTCAGCAGTCGCGTACTGGAAGCAGTCTTCGATCTCCCAGAGCGTCCCGGCGATCCGCGGGTGCTGGGGCCGCTACTGGTCGTCCGCAGTGTGGTGCGCGGCTATGACGGGCAGTGGTGTGGGGCCCGCAGTTGCCGGTTCTGGATGGCCGCGCTGGGAATTCCTAGGGACTTTTCAGGGACTTCCTTGTCTGTCCCAGGCCCGCTGTGGGGACTTTCCAGCACGTAACGGGGGAAGACCCTGACAGCACCGAAAGGAGGAGGGGTGCTTGTCAGGGCCCTCGTGTCTCAGCTTCTGACAGGCCTGCTGCGGGACCTGTGCCCGGCTGCGTAGCAGGTCAGAGGCTTAACCGTAGGGATAGAACCCCGAGCCCGACTTCCGGCCCAGTCGGCCCGCGTCCACCATCCGCTGGAGCAGCGGGGGAGCGGCGTACAGGGGCTCCTTGAACTCCGCGTACATGGAGTCGGCGACGGAGGCCACGGTGTCCAGGCCGATCAGGTCGGCCAGCTTCAGCGGGCCCATGGGGTGGGCGCAGCCCAGCTCCATCCCGCTGTCGATGTCCTCGCGACTGGCGGAGCCCGATTCGAACATCCGGATCGCGGCGAGCAGGTACGGGATCAGCAGGGCGTTGACCACGAACCCGCTGCGGTCCTGGGCCCGGATGGCGTGCTTGCCGAGCACCTTCTCCACCAGCAGTTGGGCACGGCTGAGGGTGCCCTCCGAGGTGGTGAGGGCCGGGATCAGCTCGACCAGCGCCTGGACCGGCGCGGGGTTGAAGAAGTGGATGCCGATGACCTGGTCGGGGCGGGAGGTGGCGACCGCGAGCCGGACCAGCGGGATGGAGGAGGTGTTGGAGGCGAGGACGGCGTCCGGGCGGGTGACCACCTGGTCGAGCACCCGGAAGATCTCGGTCTTGACCTGTTCGTTCTCCACCACGGCCTCGATCACCAGATCGCGGTCGGCGAAGGCGCCGAGGTCGGTGGTGAAGGCGAGCCGGTCGACGGCCGCGGCGCGTTCCGCCTCGCTGATCTTGCCGCGTTCGGCGGCCTTCGCCAGGGAGCCGTACAGCCGGGTGCGGCCCAGCTCCAGTGCCTCGCCGGTGGTCTCGGCGACCTTGACGTCCAGTCCGGCGCGCGCGCAGACCTCTGCGATGCCCGCACCCATCTGGCCGCAGCCCACCACTCCGACGCGGGTGATGTCGGTCAGTGTGTCCGTCACTTCGTCCCTTTCGTGAACCTCGGTACGGCCGGGCCCGGGGCCCGGCGACTGCCTCGGCCTGCACCGTACTCCGGATCGCCGCCGGGTCCGTCCCTCGGGTGTGCGGCATGCTGGCCGTACGACGGGCGTCCCGGCCGGGGCCGCCGGGCGCGGTGGGCGGAAGGACGGGGCAGCACGCATGGGGTCGGTGAGTCGTAGGGAGTTCGCGGTGGGGTCGATGGTGACGCTGGCAGGGATGGCGGTCGCCGGGGACGCGGCGGCCGGCGCCGGACGGCAGGCGCCCGTAGCGCAGGAGCGCCGCACCGGGCACCCGATCCGGGGCATGTGGCTGGCCAGCGTCACCAACCGGGACTGGCCCTCCGCCGCCGGTCTGTCGGCCGCCGCGCAGCGGGCCGAACTGGCCGGGTTCCTCGACGTCGCCGTCGAGCGGCGGCTGACCGCGGTGGTCCTCCAGGTCCGCCCCTGCGCCGACGCCCTGTGGCCGTCCCCGCACGAGCCGTGGTCGCAGTACCTCACCGGCACCCAGGGGCGCGACCCCGGCTGGGACCCGCTCGGCACCGCCGTCGCGGAGGCGCACCGCCGGGGGTTGGAACTGCACGCCTGGTTCAACCCCTACCGGGTGGCCTTCCACACCGATCCGGGTCGGCTCTCCGCCGGGCACCCGGTGCGCCGCAACCCGCACTGGGCGGTGCCGTACGGCGGCAAGCTGTACTACAACCCCGGGTTGCCCGAGGTGCGGGCCTTCGTCCGGGAGGCGATGCTGGACGCCGTCCGCCGCTACCCGGTGGACGCCGTGCACTGGGACGACTACTTCTACCCGTACCCGGTCGCCGGGCAGGAGTTCGACGACGCCGACGCCTACGCGGAGCACGGCGACGGCTTCGAGGACCGGGCGTCCTGGCGCCGGCACAACATCGACCTGCTGGTGCGGGAGACCGCCGAGCGGCTGCGCGAGGTGCGGCCCGGCGTCCGGCTGGGGATCAGCCCCTTCGGGGTGTGGCGCAACGCGGCGACCGATCCGCGCGGCTCCCGGACCCGGGCCGGCGTGCAGACCTACGACGACCTGTACGCGGACACCCGCACCTGGGTGCGCGAGGGGTGGATCGACTACGTCTGCCCCCAGCTGTACTGGAACATCGGGTTCGAGCCCGCCGACTACGCGGAGTTGCTGGGTTGGTGGGCGCGCACGGCGGAGGGGACGGACGTCGACCTGTACGTCGGCGAGGCGCTCTACAAGGCGGGCGATCCGGCGCAGCCGGCCGGCTGGCAGGACCCGGCCGAGCTCTCCCGCCACCTCGACCTCGCCCGGGAGCACCCCCGGGTGGACGGGCACGTGTTCTTCTCCGGCCGGGAGGTCCGGGACGATCCGTCCGGGGCCATGGCCCGACTGGTCGACGACCACTACCGCGTCCGGCTCCGCGGTCGGCGCTGAACCTTGGCGGGGCCGGGGTCAGCGGCTCCCGCGCTGCTCCCGCCGGGAGGTTCCGTGACGGACCACGCAGTCGGGTCCCGGCGACTTCACCGCCTCGTGCCCGTTGGCGTAGCGCACCCGGTACGGCGGTGCGCCCGCGTCGCCCATCACTTCGACGATCTCCGCGACCCTGTCGTGCTGCCCCACGGTCCTGCCGTGGACCAGCAGTCGGTCGCCCTTGGCTGCCCGCATCGCGCTGCCCTCCTCGTGGTGCGCGGGGCGTCGTCCCCTCCGAACGGGCCGGTGCCGGGACGGTGACCCGTGCCGCGGTGCTCATCGGTTGTGCCCGTGTTCGCCAGTTTACGTCCGGTTCGGGGGTTCGCGGCGGAAGATTACCTTCCGTTAAGCCTTGACCTGAGCTTCACCGGCCCCCCACGATCGCCGCATGCAGGTTCGGGTCACGCTCATCGCGGCCGCCCGCAGCTCCCCGCTGCTCGCGGAGCGCTTCGACGAGGACCGGTCGCTCGACGAGGCCGGCTGGCAGGAGGTGCGCCTCGCCGCCCCCGCCCTCGTCCCGTTCGGCGCCGCGGAACTGCGCTACTGCTCGCCGACCCCGCGCAGCCGGGACACCGGCACCGCGCTCGGGTTCGCCCCCCTCGTCCAGCCCGCGCTCAGCGACTGCGACATGGGCCGCTGGCGCGGTCACACCCTCGCCGAGGTGGCGGTGCGGGAACCGGCCGCCTTCGACGCCTGGCTGCGCGACCCCCGACTCGCCCCGCACGGCGGCGAGTCGCTGTGGCGCTTCATCGGCCGGGTGGGTCACTGGCTGGACACCCGCCCCGCCGACGGCGGGGTGAGCATCGTCGCCGTCGCCGAACCGGCCGTGGTCCGCGCGGTCCTGGTCTACGCCCTGAGGGTGCCGCCCCTGACGTACTGGAGCATCGACGCCCGCCCCCTGTCGGCGGTGACCCTCACCGGCGGCGCCGGACAGTGGAGTCTACGGCTGGGCTAGGCACCTACGAGCCCAACTCCCTTGCCGCGGGCCTAGGATGAGGACGCACACGGGCGAGGATTCACAGCGGTGCCCCTGACCCAGGCGCCGTGGGGGAGGCACGGATGACGGCGGAGAAAGGCACCGGAGCACGACGGACGAAGGGCTTCGTGGCCGGTGCGCTGCTGGTGAGCGTCGTGGGCTGGGCGGCCACCGACCACCTCAACGACACGACATCCACCAGCCCCTTGCCGGAGCAGCGGGGGGCCTGGACGACGGCCGACTGCACCCGGGACCCGTCGCCGTGCAACGACCCGCTCCAGGACCCCGTGGACCCGCTCGCGGAGTCCTGCGAGGAACTGGCGCGACGGGTCGAACGGGAGCGGGTCGCCCGTGCGCTGGAGAGCCCGACCGGCGTCCCGGACTTCCAGGCCTCCGCGCGCGTCTGTCTGCGCGCCGCCCCCTGACCGCGGGCCGCCGTGCGGGGCCGGCGGGACGGGCCTAGCCTGGGAAGGCCGTTGTCCTCGGCCGGCAGGAGGCCCCATGAGGTACTCGCGCAGGCACTGGCGCACGGTGTGCGCGGTGACGGTGACGGCGGGACTGCTCGTCGTCCCCGTGTCCTCCGGGGTCGCGGTGACCGCCGCGCCCCCCGCGGTGACCGCCGCGTCCGACACGCCGTCCCCACCGCCCACGTCCACCGGCACCGCCTTCCCCGAACTCGACGCCGATCTCTCCGCACGCCTCGACGACGCCGTCCGCACGGTCATGTCCGAGGCGAACGTGCCGGGGGTGACCGTGGGGCTGTGGGCCCCCGGCAAGGGCAGCTACGTCCGTTCCTTCGGCGTCGCCGACAAGACCACGGGGGAGCGGATGGACCCCGACCTCTTCCTGCGGATCGGCAGCGAGACCAAGACCTTCACCGTCACCGCCCTGCTGGAACTCGTCGACCAGGGCAAGGTGGGACTCGACGACCCGATCTCCCGGTACGTCGACGGAGTCCCGAGCGGCGACCGCATCACGCTCCGGGAACTGGCCGGCATGCGCAGCGGGCTGTTCAACTACTCGATGGACGAGGGCTTCTTCAAGGCGCTCACCTCCGACCCGGAACGCCCCTTCACCCCACAGGAGTTGCTCGACTACGCGTTCAAGCACCCCCTCCAGTTCGAACCCGGGACGCAGTTCGAGTACAGCAACACCAACCTCATCCTGCTGGGGCTGGTCGTGGAGCAGGCGGGCGGCATGCCCCTCGACGAGTACGTCCAGCGCAACGTCCTGGACCCCGCGGGGCTGCGCCACACCGTCTTCCCCACCGACGCGGCCTTCCCCAGCCCGCACGCGCACGGCTACACCGACCAGACCGCCTCCGGTCGCACCGAGGACGCCACCGACTGGAACCCCTCCTGGGGCTGGGCCGCCGGAGCGATGATCAGCAACCTGCACGACCTGCGGATCTGGGCGCCGGTCCTCGCCAACGGCACCCTGCTCACCCCCGAGACCCAGGCCGAACGGCTGAAGACCGGACCCGCCATCGTTCCCGGTGCCGGCTACGGCTTGGGCATCTTCAACGTCCAGGGCTGGCTCGGTCACAACGGGTCGTTGCCCGGGTACGAGTCGCTGACGATCTACCTCCCCGGACCGAAGGCGACCCTGGTGGTCCTGCTCAACACCGACACGGTGCACGACGGCCAACAGCCCAGCACCCTGTTCGGCCGGGCGATCACCGAGCTCGTCACCCCGCGGCACGTGTTCGACCTGCCGGCCGAGAACTCCTCACCGTCCCCCTCGCCCTCGTCCACCCCGCCCTCGACCGCGGTTCCGCAGTCGCCGGCCCCGCCCGCCGAGTGGGCGTCGGGCGGGGCCGCGAACGGGCCGGTCCGCTGAGGGCGCGCCTTCGCCGCCGGGGTCAGTCGACCGCCCGCCGGACCAACTCGGTGATCCGCGCCTCCACCTCGGGGGTCACCTCGGTCAGGGCGAAGGCGGTCGCCCACATCGCCCCCTCGTCCAGCTTCGCCCCGTCGTTGAAACCGAGGGTCGCGTAGCGGGCCTTGAACTTGTCGGCGCCCTGGAAGAAGCAGACGACCTTGCCGTCCAGGGCGTAGGCGGGCATGCCGTACCAGAGCTTGGGCGCCAGGTCCGGAGCGTTGGCCGTGACGAGGGCGTGCACGCGCTCGGCGATGATCCGGTCCGCGTCCGGCATCTCGGCGATCTTCGCGACCACGTCCCGAGCGGCGGCCTCCGCCTTGTCGGCCCGGGAGGCGCGGCGCGCCTCCTTCCTCAGTTCCTGGGCGTGCTCCTTCATCGCGGCCCGTTCCTCGGCCGTGAAGCCCTTGCTCGTGCTGTCGTCCGCGCTGCTCATGGCGTTCTCCCCGGGCCGGTCCTGCTGGGTGGGACAGTGGGAGGGACCCTAACCCGGCGCACTGACATCGCAGGGCGCCGCGGCGCCGGACGTCATCGGGATGCCGTACGCCCCTCCGCCCGGCCGGCGGCACCGCACGCTCCCGGGCGGGGCCTCACGCGTCGAGCTGCTGCCGGGCGGCGTCCACGGTCTGGGCCAGCAGCACCGCGATGGTCATCGGACCGACCCCGCCGGGGACGGGGGTGATCAGACGGGCCCGGGTGCGGGCGGCGTCGAAGTCGACGTCACCGACGTTGCCCGCGTTGTAGCCGGCGTCGATCACGACGGCGCTCGGCTTGACGTCCTCGCCGCGCACCAGACGGGGTACCCCCACCGCGGCGACCACCACGTCGGCTTCCCTGACGTGGGCGGACAGGTCCGCGGTGCGGGAGTGGCAGTACGTCACGGTGGCGTCCCGCGCGAGCAGGAGCATCCCGGTCGGCCGGCCCAGGATCGCGCTGCGGCCGATCACGACGGCGTGCTTGCCGGCCAGTTCCACGTCGTACTCGTCCAGCAGGCGCACGATGCCGCCGGGAGTGCACGAGACGAAGCCGGGGAGCGCGAAACCCATCGCGGCGAAGGAGCGCATGGTGACCCCGTCGACGTCCTTCTCCGGTGCGATGGCCTCGAAGGCCGCCCGCTCGTCGATGTGCGGGCCCGCGGGGTGTTGCAGCAGGATGCCGTGCACCTGGGGGTCCCGGGAGAGCGCGGTGAGCGCGTCGACCAGTTCCGCGGTCGTGGTGGTGGCGGGCAATCCGAGGTGACGGGAGCGGATGCCGACCTTCGCGCAGCGGGCCCGCTTCATCCGCACGTAGGTGACCGATGCGGGGTCCTCGCCCACGAGCACGGTCGCCAGGCACGGTTCCGTCCCCGTGCGCCGGGTGAACTCCTCGGCCCGGCGGGCCGTTTCTTCGAGCAGACGCCGGGCCGGGCCGGTGCCGTCCATGAGCTGTGCCGTCCGGGTGGGGGACACGACTGCCTCCTGGGCGTGGTGGGACCACTTCGCCCAGGCGCACGGCAACGGCGCATTCGCCGGGTCGCTCCCCGGTGGTGCTCCACCTCAGCGCCAGTCACGACCCACGGGCACTGTAGTCCACGGGGCGACTCCCTCGGGGCGACGGCCCGTCGTCCGCCGGGGAGCGGGAGCCCTACTCCTCCGGGTCGCCGCTGTGCAGCAGGCGGAGGGCCTTGTCCAGCCGGACCCGCCTGGTCTCCGGGGTGCGCGCCTGGAGCAGCGGCAGGACCAGCAGGTAGCGGCCGGTCCCATCGAGCGCCTCGAACGCCGCCCGGGCCCGGGGGTCGGCGGCGAGGGCCGCCGTGAGGTCGGACGGCACCGTCGCCGTGCTCTGCGATGCGTAGGCCGCGGCCCAGCGTCCGTCCTCCTGCGCCCTGCGCACCTCGGCCAGCCCCGGTTCGCGCATCCGACCGGCGGCCGTCAGCGCCGCCACCTTATCCACGTTCACCTGCGACCAGAGGCTTCTGGGTCGACGCGGTACGTACTTCTGGAGGTAGTACTGCTCGTCGAAGGACCGTCGCTGTCCGGAGATCCATCCGTAGCACAGCCCGATGTCGACCAATGCGTCGTCGGTGACCGTCGGGATGCCGGACTTCTTCTTGGCCACCTTGATCCACACGCCCTCCCGGCGCGTGTGGTGCTCGGCCAGCCAGCCCTCGAACGCCGCGGCGTCCCCGAAGGCGATGACCTCTACCCCCGCGATCTCCTCCATGCGGCACAGGCTAGTGCCCGCCCCCGTGCCTCCATTGCATAAATGTGCATGCCTGCGTATAGTCATGTCATCCAGAGGAGAGGAACGGCATGACGACGCGGGTGGCGGTGGCCGGGGCCAGTGGGTACGCCGGGGGCGAGGTGCTGCGACTGTTGATCGGGCATCCGGACGTGGAGATCGGAGCGCTGACCGGCAACTCCAACGCGGGCCAGCGGCTCGGCGCCCTCCAGCCGCACCTGCTGCCGCTGGCCGAGCGGGTGCTGGAGGCGACGACCCCCGAGGCCCTCGCCGGGCACGACGTGGTCTTCCTGGCGCTGCCGCACGGCGAGTCCGCCGCCGTGGCCGAGCAACTCGGCCCGGACGTGCTCGTCATCGACATGGGCGCCGACTTCCGGCTGCGCGACGCGGCCGACTGGGAGCGCTTCTACGGCTCCCCGCACGCCGGTACCTGGCCCTACGGCCTCCCCGAACTGCCGGGTGGCCGCGCTGCGCTGGAGGGGTCCAAGCGCATCGCGGTGCCCGGTTGCTACCCGACCGCCGTGACCCTCGCCCTGTTCCCCGCCTACGCGGCGGGCCTGGTCGAGCCGGAGGCCGTGGTCGTCGCCGCCTCCGGCACCTCCGGTGCGGGCAAGGCGCCCAAGCCGCACCTGCTGGGCAGCGAGGTCATGGGCTCGGCCTCCCCGTACGGGGTCGGCGGCGTCCACCGGCACACCCCCGAGATGAGCCAGAACCTCGGTGCGGTGGCGGGCGGGCCGGTGAGCGTCTCCTTCACCCCGACCCTGGTGCCGATGTCCCGGGGCATCCTCGCCACCTGCTCCGCCCGGGCCCGGGCGGGGGTGACCGGCGAGGCGGTGCGCGCCGCCTACGAGAAGGCGTTCGCCGACGAGCCGTTCGTGCGGCTGCTGCCCGAGGGCCAGTGGCCCGCCACCGCCTCGGTGTACGGCTCCAACGCGGTGCACCTCCAGGTCGTCCACGATCCGGCCGCGCAGCGGGTGATCGCGGTGAGCGCCATCGACAACCTCACCAAGGGCACCGCGGGCGGCGCGATCCAGAGCATGAACATCGCCCTCGGCCTGCCCGAGACCACCGGGCTGTCCACCGTCGGCCTCGCCCCCTGAGCCACCACCCCGCCCCACCAGGACCAGCGCCCCGCCCCGCCGACCGCGCGGAGAAGCGGACACCCGGCCGCCCCGCGCGCGCCGGCAGCGACAAGGAGATGCAGTGAGCGTCACGGCAGCACAGGGATTCGCGGCGGCCGGCATCGCCGCCGGGATCAAGAGCAACGGCAACCCCGACCTCGCCCTCGTCGTCAACAACGGTCCGCGCCTCGCCGCCGCGGGCGTCTTCACCTCCAACCGCGTCAAGGCCGCCCCCGTCCTCTGGTCCGAGCAGGTCCTCAAGGGCGGCCGGGTCTCCGCGGTGGTCCTCAACTCCGGCGGGGCTAACGCCTGCACCGGCCCGACCGGCTTCCAGGACACCCACGCCACCGCCGAGCAGGTCGCCTCGGTCCTCGGGGTCAACGCAGGGGAGGTCGCCGTGGCGTCCACCGGCCTGATCGGCGTGACCCTGCCGATGGACAAGCTGCTGCCCGGCGTCGCCGCGGCCGCCGCCGAACTCAGCGAACACGGCGGCGAGAAGGCCGCCATCGCCATCAAGACCACCGACACCGTCCACAAGACGGCCGTCCGCACCGGGGACGGCTGGACCGTCGGCGGCATGGCCAAGGGCGCCGGCATGCTCGCCCCGGGACTGGCCACCATGCTCGTCGTCCTCACCACCGACGCCGACGTGGACGCTGCCGGGCTCGACCGCGCGCTGCGCGCCGCCACCCGGGTCACCTTCGACCGGGTCGACTCCGACGGCTGCATGTCCACCAACGACACCGTGCTGCTGCTGGCCTCCGGGGCCAGCGGGACCACCCCCGACGCGGACGCCTTCGACCGGGCCGTGCGCGAGGTGTGCGACGACCTCGGGCGGCAGCTCATCGGGGACGCCGAGGGCGCCAGCAAGGACATCCGGATCGACGTGGTGGGCGCGGCCAGCGAGGCCGACGCCGTCGAGGTCGGCCGGTCCATCGCCCGCAACAACCTCCTCAAGTGCGCCCTGCACGGCGAGGACCCCAACTGGGGCCGGGTGCTGTCCGCGATCGGCACCACCTCCGCAGCCTTTGAAGCAGACCGGCTCAATGTGGCCATCAACGGTGTGTGGGTATGCAAGAACGGCAGCGTGGGCGAGGACCGCGACCTCGTCGACATGCGCTACCGGGAGGTCGTGATCACCGCCGACCTCGCCGCCGGCGGGGAGTCCGCCACCATCTGGACCAACGACCTCACCGCCGACTACGTCCACGAGAACAGCGCGTACTCCTCCTGACCACCGCCGGGCCGCCCGGGCCACCCCCGGCGGCCCGGGGCCCGGACGGAGCACGACCCGGCCCGCCCGCGCCACCCGCGCCCTCGGCGGGCCGTGGACATCCGCACCCCAGGAACCCGAGGAGCCATGAGCACCCGCAAACACACCGCCCTGCCCAAGGCGCAGACCCTCATCGAGGCACTGCCCTGGCTGACCCGGCACCACGGCAAGGTCGTCGTCATCAAGTTCGGCGGCAACGCCATGGTGGACGACGAGCTGAAGGCCGCCTTCGCCCAGGACGTCGTCTTCCTGCGCCACGCCGGGCTCAAGCCCGTCGTGGTGCACGGCGGCGGCCCCCAGATCAGCGCCCAACTGGACCGACAGGGCCTGGTCAGCGAGTTCAAGGCGGGGCTGCGCGTCACCACCCCCGAAGCCATGGACGTGGTCCGCATGGTGCTCGCCGGACAGGTGCAGCGCGAACTGGTCGGCCTGCTCAACCGGCACGGCCCGCTCGCCGTCGGACTGACCGGTGAGGACGCCCACACCCTGACCGCACGCAAGCACCGGCCCGAGATCGACGGCGAGTTGGTCGACATCGGACGGGTCGGGGAGATCACCGACATCGACTCCGGGGCCGTCGAGGCGCTGCTCGCGGACGGCCGCATCCCGGTCGTCTCCTCGATCGCCCGCTCGATCGACGACGACCACGTCTACAACGTCAACGCCGACACCGCCGCCGCCGCGCTCGCCGCGGCCCTCGGCGCCGAGACGCTGATGGTCCTCACCGACGTCGAGGGCCTCTACGAGGACTGGCCCCACACCGACGAGGTCATCAGCCGACTGACCGCCCGCGAACTGGAGAAGCTGCTGCCCGAGTTGGCCAGCGGCATGGTCCCCAAGATGGAGGGGTGCCTGTACGCCGTCCGCAACGGGGTGCGCACCGCCCGCGTCATCGACGGACGGGTCCCGCACTCGATCCTGCTGGAGATTTTCACCGACGAGGGCATCGGCACCATGGTCGTGCCCGACGACGCCGCTCGACCGCACCACGCCACCACCGGAGGGGGAACGCAGTGACCACCGCCAACGAGGAGCTGACCCGGCGCTGGCAGGGCGCCCTGATGGACAACTACGGCACCCCCGCGCTCCCGCTGGTGCGGGGCGAGGGCACCCGGGTGTGGGACGCGGACGGCACCGGGTACCTCGACTTCGTCGGCGGGATCGCCGTCAACGCGCTCGGACACGGCCACCCCGCCGTCGTGGAGGCGGTCGGCCGTCAGATCGCCACCCTGGGGCACGTCTCCAACCTGTTCGTCGCCGAACCGCCGGTCGCCCTCGCCGAACGCCTCCTCCAGCTGGCCGGCCGGGACGGACGGGTGTTCTTCTGCAACTCCGGGGCCGAGGCCAACGAGGGCGCCTTCAAGATCGGCCGGCTGACCGGGCGCACCCACATGGTCGCCACCGAGGGCGGGTTCCACGGCCGCACCATGGGGTCCCTCGCGCTCACCGGCCAGCCCGGCAAGCGGGAGCCGTTCCGCCCGCTGCCCGGTGAGGTCACCCACGTCCCCTACGGCGACGTGGCGGCCCTGCGGGCGGCGGTGACCGAGGAGACCGCCCTCGTCATCATCGAACCGATCCAGGGGGAGAACGGCGTGGTCGTCCCGCCCCCCGGCTACCTCACCGCCGCCCGGGCGATCACCGAGGCCACCGGCACCCTGCTGGTGCTGGACGAGGTCCAGACGGGCGTGGGCCGCACCGGGCACTGGTTCGCGCACCAGGCGCACGAGGACGTCCGCCCCGACGTGGTCACCCTCGCCAAGGGGCTCGGCGGCGGGCTGCCGCTGGGCGCGGTGCTCGCCTTCGGGCCGGCCGCCGAACTGCTGCGGCCCGGTCAGCACGGCACCACCTTCGGCGGCAACCCGGTCTGCTGCGCCGCCGGACTCGCCGTGCTCGACACCCTGGCCGGCGAGGACCTGCTCGCCAACGTCAAGCGGCAGGGCGCCGCGCTGCGCGAGGCGATCGAGTCGTGGGGGCACCCCTTGGTCCGCCGGGTCCGGGGCGCCGGGCTGCTGCTCGGTATCGTGCTCACCGAACCGCGCGCCGCCCAGGTGCAGCGCGCGGCGCAGGACGCCGGTCTCCTGGTCAATGCGCCCGCCCCCGATGTCGTCCGGCTGATGCCGCCGCTGAACCTCCGCGACGACGAGGCGGAAGCGTTCCTCCAGGCCCTGCCCGGCGTCCTCGACGCAGCCCACGAGGACGGACGAGCCGGAGAATGAAGCGACGATGACGCAGGCGCAGGGCAACGAGCAGACGGGCGCCGCGGTGCCGCAGACCCGCACGGCGCGGCACCGCAGGATCGTGGACATCCTCAACCGGCAGCCGGTGCGCTCCCAGAGCCAGCTGGCCAAGCTCCTCGCGGACGACGGGCTGAGCGTCACCCAGGCGACGCTCTCCCGGGACCTCGACGAGCTGAACGCGGTGAAGATCCGCGACACCGACGGGGACCTCATCTACGCGGTGCCCAGCGAGGGCGGCTTCCGCACCCCGCGGGCCCCGCTCGGGGAGTCGGCGAAGGAGGAACGGATGCGCCGGCTCTCCGGCGAACTGCTGATCTCCGCCGAGGCGTCCGCCAACCTCGTCGTCCTGCGCACCCCGCCCGGGGCCGCCCAGTTCCTCGCCTCCGCCATCGACCAGGCCGAACTGCACGACATCCTGGGGACGATCGCGGGGGACGACACGCTGTTGCTCATCAGCCGGGAGCCGCAGGGCGGCCAGGCGCTCGCCGAGCACCTGCTGCGCCTGGCGCAGAACGCGCGCTGACGGGCGCGGCGGCGGTACGGGCCGGTCGGCTCCCGGGGCGCGTCCCCGGTGGCCGACCGGCCTTCGTGCGTCTCAGTACCGGATCACGGCCGTCGCGCCGGACTCGGTGCCGATGGCGAGGTGCGGCCGGCGGGCCGGCTCGGCCCAGCGCAGCAGCGCGGCCATCGCGGGGGCGGGCACGGACACGCAGCCGGCGGTGGCGCCCTCGCCGTTCACGTGGAGGAAGATGCCGGCGCCCCGGCCGCGCACCGGGCGGTGGTAGTTGAAGTCGACCACCAGGGCGTGGGCGTACTGCGCGCCGTAGTCGAGCAGGCGCTCGGCCTCCTCGGCGCGGCAGTCCGGGGGCAGCGGGTCGACCCACCGGTTGTAGGCCGCGGCGGCGTTGTCCTGGCACCACCAGGAGGTGGGGCGCACCGGACGGTACGGGGTGCGGGTGCCGGGCGGGGGCGCCGTGCTGCCGAAGGCGAAGGGCAGGCCGTACAGGCCGGTGGGGGTGGTGCGGGTGTCCTGGCGGCGGACGCTGCCCTCGACCAGGCCGCCCGCGCCGAACCGTGCGGGCGCCGTTCCGGTGGCGGTCCACCGTCCGCCCCGCCGGTCCCACCAGGTGAGGGTGCCGGTGGTGGCGTCGGGGGAGGGGGCGACCGCGGTGATCAGCTGGCTGCCGCCGCCGGTGTCCGTCATCCGGGCGGGCAGCGGCCCGCGCCCGGCGGCGGGGGCGGGGGCGGCCTGCACGAGGAGGAGGGCGACGGTCAGCAGGGCGGGGACACCGGTGCGCATGGGCGCACCGTAGTGCGCCCGCGCGGCGGCGGCAGCCCGGGCGGGGCCGTCCGGGCGCTCGTCCGTCGGTGCAGGTCGAAAGCCTGGGATTGACGAAGCATGCGAAGGACTGCATACTCATGCATGTCAGCGAATGCACTGTGAGGAGAAACCCGTGACCGAGCGCGTCGTACTCGCCTACTCGGGCGGCCTGGACACCTCCGTCGCCATCGGCTGGATCGCCGAGGAGACGGGCGCCGAGGTCATCGCCGTCGCCGTGGACGTCGGCCAGGGCGGCGAGGACCTGGACGTCATCCGCAAGCGCGCGCTCGCCTGCGGTGCGGTGGAGGCGGAGGTCGCCGACGCCAGGGACGAGTTCGCCGACGAGTACTGTCTGCCGGCGATCCAGGCCAACGCCCTCTACATGGACCGCTACCCGCTGGTGTCGGCGCTGTCCCGCCCGGCGATCGTCAAGCACCTGGTCGCCGCCGCCAAGAAGCACGGCGCCGACACGGTCGCCCACGGCTGCACCGGCAAGGGCAACGACCAGGTCCGCTTCGAGGCCGGCATCGTCGCCCTCGCGCCCGACCTCAAGTGCATCGCCCCGGTCCGCGACTACGCCATGACCCGGGACAAGGCCATCGCCTTCGCCGAGGTGAAGGACCTCCCGATCGCCACATCCAAGAAGTCCCCGTACTCCATCGACCAGAACGTCTTCGGGCGCGCGGTCGAGACGGGCTTCCTGGAGGACATCTGGAACGCCCCGATCGAGGACATCTACGAGTACACGCAGAACCCGGCGGTGGCGCGGGAGGCCGACGAGGTCCTCATCTCCTTCAAGGAGGGCGTCCCGGTCGCCATCGACGGCAAGCCCGTCACCGTCCTCCAGGCCATCCAGCAGCTCAACGAGCGCGCCGGCGCCCAGGGCATCGGCCGGATCGACATGGTCGAGGACCGCCTCGTCGGCATCAAGTCCCGCGAGGTGTACGAGGCGCCGGGGGCGATCGCGCTGATCACCGCCCACCAGGAGCTGGAGAACGTCACCGTCGAGCGCGAACTGGCCCGCTACAAGCGGCAGGTCGAGCAGCGCTGGGGCGAACTGGTCTACGACGGCCTGTGGTTCTCGCCGCTCAAGCGCGCCCTGGACGGCTTCATCCAGGAGGCCAACCAGCACGTCACCGGTGAGGTCCGGATGACCCTGCACGGCGGCCGCGCCGTGGTCACGGGCCGCCGCTCCCCGGAGTCGCTGTACGACTTCAACCTCGCCACCTACGACACCGGCGACACCTTCGACCAGTCCAAGGCGCAGGGCTTCATCGACATCTTCGCGCTCTCCTCGAAGATCGCCGCCAAGCGCGACCTGGCCTGAGCCGGGATCCGGCACCCGCCGGACCCCGTAGCGTACGCACCGCCTCCTCGCCGCCCCGGCCGGGAGGCGGTCGCGCATCGGCCGCGGCCCCGCACCGGCGGCCCGCGGCCCCGCACCACCCATCGCAGCAGAGCCAAGGAGCAAGTGCAGTGACCAGCAACAGCGGAGACGTCCGGCTCTGGGGCGCCAGGTTCGCCGACGGCCCCGCCGAGGCCCTGGCGAAACTCTCCGCCTCCGTCCACTTCGACTGGCGGCTCGCCCCGTACGACATCGCCGGATCGCGCGCCCACGCCCGGGCCCTGCACACGGCCGACCTCCTCAGCGCGGACGAGCTGGAGCGGATGCTCGCCGGCCTCGACCGCCTGGAGGCCGACGTGGCGGACGGCTCCTTCGCCGGCACCGTCGCCGACGAGGACGTGCACACCGCGCTGGAGCGGGGGTTGCTGGAGCGGCTCGGCGCCGAGCTGGGGGGCAAGCTGCGCGCGGGCCGGTCCCGCAACGACCAGATCGCCACCCTGTTCCGGATGTACCTGCGCGACCACGCCCGGATCATCGGCGGGCTCCTGGTGGACCTCCAGGACGCGCTGGTCGGCCTCGCCGAGGCGCACGCGGACGTGGCGATGCCGGGCCGCACCCACCTCCAGCACGCCCAGCCGGTGCTCTTCGCCCACCATGTGCTCGCCCACGTCCAGGCGCTCTCCCGGGACGCCGAGCGGCTGCGCCAGTGGGACGGGCGCACGGCCGTCTCCCCGTACGGTTCCGGGGCGCTCGCCGGCTCCTCGCTCGGCCTCGACCCGGTGGCCGTGGCCCGTGAGCTCGGCTTCGAGCGCGGCTCGTCGGGCAACTCCATCGACGGCACCGCCGCCCGCGACTTCGTGGCGGAGTTCGCGTTCATCACGGCGATGATCGGCGTCGACCTCTCCCGGATCGCGGAGGAGGTCATCATCTGGAACACGAAGGAGTTCTCCTTCGTCACCCTGCACGACGCGTTCTCCACCGGCTCGTCGATCATGCCGCAGAAGAAGAACCCCGACATCGCCGAACTGGCGCGGGGCAAGAGCGGCCGGCTGATCGGCAACCTGACCGGGCTGCTCGCCACCCTGAAGGCATTGCCGCTCGCGTACAACCGGGACCTCCAGGAGGACAAGGAGCCGGTCTTCGACTCCTGCGACCAGCTGGAGGTGCTGCTGCCGGCCTTCACCGGCATGATGGCCACCCTCACCGTCAACCGGGAGCGGATGGAGGAGCTGGCTCCGGCCGGGTTCTCGCTGGCCACCGACATCGCGGAGTGGCTGGTCAAGCGCGGGGTGCCGTTCCGGGTCGCGCACGAGGTCGCGGGCGGGTGCGTCAAGGAGTGCGAGGCGCACGGGATCGAGCTGGACCAGCTCACCGACGAGCAGTTCGCGAAGATCTCCCCGCACCTGACGCCGGAGGTCCGCTCGGTGCTCGACGTCCCCGGTGCCCTCGCCGCCCGCAACGGGCGGGGCGGCACCGCGCCCTCCGCGGTCGCCCTCCAGCTCGTCGAGGTCAAGTTCGACCTCGCGGTGCAGCGGGCGTGGGTCGACCCCGAGGGGCAGTCCGTCCCGCAGCAGTAGGCGCACCTCCGCGGTCCCGCACGCTCGGGCCCGGTCGCCCGGCATCCGTCCACCACGGTGCCGAGCGACCGGGCCCGTGGTGCGTCCGCCCCTCGCGATAAGACGTTGATGTCTCATGTGGGCTATGGTTGTCTCATGGCTGTCGATCGCGAAGACGTGTTGTGCAGTGCCGCCGCACTCCTCACCCGCAAGGCCACCGCCACCCTGGACGAGGTGGCGAAGGCCGCCGGCATCAGCCGCGCCACCCTGCACCGCCACTTCGCGGGCCGGGACGCGTTGATCCGGGCCCTGGAGGACTTCGGGCTGCGCGCCTGCGAGGCGGCCCTCGACGAGGCACGTCTCGACGAGGGCACCGCCGAGTCCGCCCTGCGGCGGCTGGTGGCCGCCGCGGAGCCCTCGGCCGGGCTGATCGCCTTCCTGATCACCGAGAACCAGCTCTTCGAGGGCGAAGCCGTCAACGAAGGCTGGGGCCGGCTCGACCACCGGATCGAGGGCCTGTTCCGCCGCGGCCAGGAGAACGGCGAGTTCCGCATCGACCTCGGCGCCGCCTGGCTCAGCGAGGCGTTCTACGGGCTCCTCAGTTCCGCCTCCTGGGCCGTGGCCAGCGGACGCACGGCCCGCAAGGACTTCCAACCCATGATCGTCGAGTTGCTGCTCGGCGGAGTACGACGGAGATTGACCCCATGACCAGCGAGAAGCGGCCCGCGAACGGGCCGGAGACCCACGAGCGCGGGCCGGGGCGGTGGATCGCCCTCGCGGTCCTGGTGCTCGCCGTCCTGCTCGTCGCGGTCGACGCGACCGTGCTGGGCCTCGCCACCCCCTACATCAGCGAGGACCTGGCCCCCTCCGGCACCCAGTTGCTGTGGATCGGTGACGTCTACTCGTTCGTCATCGCCGGTCTGCTGGTCTCCATGGGCAGCCTCGGCGACCGCATCGGCCGCAAGAAGCTGCTGCTGATCGGCGCCGTCGCCTTCGGCGCGGTGTCCGTCCTCAACGCGTACGCCACCTCACCCGAAATGCTGATCTTGGCCCGGGCGCTGCTCGGTGTCGCCGGTGCGACGCTGATGCCCTCCACCCTGGCGCTGATCCGCAACCTCTTCCACGACCCCCGCGAGCGCAGCCTCGCCATCGGCATCTGGGGCGCCGCGGCCTCCGCGGGCGCCGCGGTCGGCCCCGTGGTCGGCGGGTTCCTGCTCGAACACTTCTGGTGGGGCTCGGTCTTCCTGATCAACCTCCCGGTGATGGCGGTCCTCGTCCTGGTCGGAGTGAAGCTCCTGCCGGAGTCCCGCAACCCGAACCCCGGCCCGTGGGACATGACCAGCGTCCTGTTCTCGCTGGTCGGCATGATCGGCGTGGTGTACGCGATCAAGGAGACCGCCGCACACGGCGTCTCGGTGGGTTCGGCCGGTGCCGCCCTGGTCGGCGCGCTCGCCCTGTACCTGTTCGTCCGGCGCCAGCTGACCCTCACCGATCCGCTGTTGGACATGCGGCTGTTCAAGCACCGGGGCTTCTCCGGCGCGGTCCTCGCGGACCTCCTCACCATCCTGGGCCTGGCCGGCATCGTCTTCTTCCTGTCCCAGTTCTTCCAACTCGTCCAGGGGCGCGGCCCGCTCCAGGCCGGCGTGGCCGAACTGCCGGCCGCCTTCGGTGCGGTGGTCGCCGGTCTGATCGCCGGCCGGATGGCCCGTCGCTACTCGGTGCGCGCGGTGGTCGCCGCGGGCCTCGCCGCGATCGGCCTGGCCCTGGGCGCGCTCGCCTTCCTCGACCGCACCACCGACTACCCGATCCTGGGGGCGTCGCTGCTGGTCGTCGGTCTCGGCGCGGGCTTCTCGTTCACCGTCACCGCGGACGTGATCCTCTCCAGCGTGCCCAAGGAGCACGCCGGCTCCGCCTCCGCCGTCTCCGAGACCGCCTACGAACTCGGCGCCGCCCTCGGCATCGCCCTGCTCGGCTCGATCCTCACCGGCGTCTACCGCGGGTTCACGTCTCCGCCGGGGACCCCGCCGCAGATCGCGGACGCCGCCCACGAGTCCCTCGGCGGAGCGGTCCAGGCGGCGAGCGCCCTCCCGCCGGAGCAGGCCCACGCGCTCGTCTCGGCCGCCCAGGACGCGTTCGTGGACGGCATGCGCCTCGCGGCCGGCGTCGGCGCCCTGGTGCTGCTGGCCACCGCCGTGGCCGCCTGGTTCACCCTGCGCGGCCAGAAGCTGGAGGACGTCTCCGCCGAGGAGCCGTCCGACGCGGCGGTCTCCTGAACCACCCGCGCCCGACACGCCGGGCCGGCTCCGTACCGGGAATTCCCCCGTACGGAGCCGGCCCGGCGGCGCGTTGACGAGAAGCGCCTCCACCGGAAGCACCCGGGGCGCGCGGCGGAGCGAACCTCCAGCGGGTCCGCGCGGGCGGCGCCACCACGAGCGCCCCCCGGCTCCCGACACCGGGAGCCGACGGTCCGGGGCCCCTTGAGATTCGCCCGCCCACCGGGCACTTTTGAACGAGTGCCGGCCGGGGCAACAGGAGGCCCGGGCCCGCGGACCGGGAACCGTCGAGGTCGCGCGGCGAACTCCCCGCCCCGTACGGCATGATGAAGCGCCCGCACGGACGGTGCCCCGACCGGTCCGGCCCGACGGCACGCCCCGTGCCCCGGCCGCACCCCACGAGGACCCGGCGCACCCGTGGGGGCGGTGCCGACGAGGAACGGGGGAACGACACGTGAGGAAGCGCTTCTTACGTCCTGACGGGCGTCGCCCCGCCGTGCCCCGGACCCTGGTCGCCGCCAGTGCCGCCGTCGCCGCCGGCCTGCTCGCCGGCCACCTCCTCGACCCCCGTGCGCTCACCGCGACGCCGTGGTACCCCGTCCTGGCCGGGCTCCTCCTCGCCGTCGGCCTCTACGGCAGCACGCACGCGATCGACCTGCGGGAGGTCCGCCGGGACCTGCGGGCCCTGCTGCTCACGGTGACCCTGGGCGTGCTCCTCAAGGCCGCCCTGATCGCCGGCGTCATGGTCGCCCTCTTCCGGGAACCGGAGTACCTCGTCCTCGGCATCGCCGTCGCCCAGATCGACCCGCTCTCCGTGGCGGCGATGACCCGGAGCAGCCGGATGTCGCCGCGCGCCAAGAACCTGCTCTCCGTCTGGGCGTCCTTCGACGACCCGGTGACCGTCCTGCTCACCCTCACCACCACGGTCGTCGCCTTCCGGCTCGCCGGCCGGGAGGGCGCCCCGGCCGCCGCCACCGGCGAAGGGCTCGCGGCCCACGCCCTCACCCTCGGCGGCAACCTGCTGCTCTTCGCCGTCGCCGCCGGCCTCTGGCAGTTGTTGCACCGGGGCGCCCGCGCCCGGCCGGAGCGCCCCGCCCGCCCCGGCCGCACCGACGCGCTGGCCCTGCTGCTGGTCGTGCTGGTGGTGGCCGTGGCCGCGCCGTACATGCTGATGCTCGCCGTCGCCGGGCTCGGGCTGGTGGTGCGCACCGGCCGGTACGCCGCCCTCGTCGACCGCGCCGTCACGGTCGCCTTCGTGCTGGCCGCACTGGTCCTCGGGCTGCTCCTCGCGGACGGCATCGCCCTCGGTCCGGGGCTCGTCCTCGGGCTCGCCGCCTTCGGGGCCCAGGCCGTCATCGGGCTGCTGATCGCCCCGCTGCTCTTCCCCGGCCTCGGCCGGGACGACCGGGTCCACCTCGGGATCGGCCAGCAGAACGGCATCACCGCCGTGATCCTGGCCCTCGCCCTGGAGCCCGACTTCCCCGGCACGGTGGCGATCGTCGGTCCGGCCGTCCTCGTCGTCAACACCCTGCACTACACGGCCGGCGGCCTGTGGCACGCCCTCGGCGCCCGCACCCCGCGCCCGCCCGTGGACGACCCGTCGCCCCAGCACCAGCGCACCCCCCGTTCGGCGCCCGGGGACCAGCCCCTGCAACACCCCGGTGCCACCGCCCCGCCGGCCCGGACGCCCGAGCACGCCGCGCCCGCCGAACCGCCCGTCCGCCACGACCCCGCCCGCCCCGCCGGAGACACCGCACGCCCCTGACCGGACGGAACCCCGATGACCACCGGCGCACCCCGCCGTCCCGCCCGTGCCCGTACGACCGTCCTCCTGCTGACCGGGGCGGTGCTGCTGACCGCCGCACAGCCCGCCCTCGCCGCCGGCAGCGAGGACGACCTGCACCGCGTGTACTGCCTCGCCGACGACCGCCGCGCCGAGGTGGTCACCGCCGCCGTCCGCCTCGGCACCGTGACCGCGGTGCCCGGCGAGGGCGAGCAGGTGCGCACCGGACCCGGTTCGGGCGGGGAGCTGACGGTCCAGCAGTGGGCCGAGCGGCACCCCGAGGACTTCCGGCGGGTGTGCCGCACGGTGATGGCGGCCAACGGGGACGCCCCGGACAAGGGCGGCGACCCTGCTGGGGGACTGGCCACCGGGCTGCTGCTGGCCGCCGTCGCCGCCGCGTTCACGGTGCTGGGCAGCGCCGTCGAACGCGGTGCGACCTACCGCCGGCAACGCGCCGAGGCGCTCACCGCCGCCGTGCACGCCTACTCCTACGCCGCCGAGACGTACCTCGCCGGCTGGCAGACCGGGGCCAGCACCCCCCACGAGGAGGTGGGGCGCTGCCGGGCCGAACTCGCCACCGCACTGCGCGGACTGCGGGACACCGGCTCCCGCCGCCGGCACGCCCTCGCCCTCGCCGAGCACCTGCCGCTCCCCGAGCCGCTCGCCACCTCGGTGCGCGCGGGCGCACGCGGGTACAGTCCGCTCGGCGTGGACCAGTTGCGCGCCGAAGCGACCCGGCAACGGACCCTCCTTTCGGACGCCGTGGCCGGAACCGAGGCGCTGAACGCCTCGTTCATGGTGTGGCACACCCGACGCGCCCTGCGGGGTGCGGCGCGCGCCGGGGCCGTCGGGGTGCGTGCGGCACGTCGGCTGCGGGGACGATCCGAAGGAGGGGGTGACGGTCGATGAGCCCATCCGATGACGTGGCGTCGTCGACACCGCTGCCGGAGCAGCGGAGTTCGGACGGGGTCTCGTTCAACCCCTTCGGGGTGCCCGTGAGCTACGAACGGGGTCCCGGGCACCCGGGTCTGGTCCGCTGGGAGGCGGACGCACCGCTCACCCCGTGGTGGATCCGCGGACATGCCGACCTGTGGGTGCCGGTGGACCACACGGAGGTGCTGTTCAAGCGGTTCGTCGAGCAGGGGCCCGACCCGGTGGTGCTCGCCGACACCAGCAACCACGGCCACGTCGTGGTCGTCAGCGGTTCCGGCGGCACGGGCAAGACCTCCCTGCTCAACCGGTGCGTGGACGACCTGGCCAGACGGCTCGCCCCGACCGCCGTCCAGCAGACCCGGAGAGGGTTGCAGGACGAGGACGGAACGGAAATGTGGTCGCCCCGGGACGGTTATCCGGGGGTGGAGATCATTCCCCTGGTCGGCTTCCGGAACGAGGACAACGGATTCAGCCGCCGCAATGGCCGCAGGAGTACCGTGGATGAACTCAACCGGAAGATCGCCGATCGCGTATTGGAAAGGCTCAGCCGGGACGAGGAATTCTGGCAGGGATTCGACCAGAGTCGAAGAAATGACGATGACCTCTCCCACGTCTATGAGGACATCAGTGAGCGCCTGAGCGTTCTGCCACGCATTCTGCTGGTCATCGTTCCGGACATGCGCTGGTTGGACAACGGGTTGACCACCCAGTTCGTCAGCAGTTTCCACAGTTGGGCCCAGCCCTTCATCGTCTTCTTCCTGGAGACCTCGCACACCGGACTCCGGGAAGAGTTGGAGATGGAGTTCGAGGGCGTGCGCGAACCCCATCTGACGCTTCTGGAGATGGGATTGGTGAACGTCGAGGACTGGGATGTGTTCATCGAGCGCCGTACAGTGGTTGATGGACTTCCGGGGGACAGCATCACCTTTGCGGATGAAGTCATTCAGAACCGCCCAGAGCGGCATCTGTACAGAAATGTCAGACAATTGCAGGGATTCCTGCACGATGTGTCGGACGAGGCGATCCGGAATCAGGAAGCCGCGGTCAGGATGAATCGCCTGCGCCGCTTCACCGAACGCCGGTCCCTGGTCGACCCGTCGGCCTTGAAGTTCTGAAGCTGACCGCACGGCCCGGGAAGGACCACCGACGATGAGCCAGACCGACGACCTCCTGCGGAAGGACAACCCCTTCCCCTCCAGTCCGGTCGTGCAGCTGGGCAGCTTCGCCGACGCGGTACGCATGGGCACCCGACGGCCCAAGCGGTATCCGACGATCGTCACCGCCGAACTCGCCCGGCTCCGCCGCCAGGTCGCCGAGTACCTGGAACGCCCCGGGCCCGGCGGCGACCTGGGGCGCGCGGTGGCCCTGGTCGGGGACTTCGGCGTCGGCAAGACCCACATGGCCCGGGAGGTGACCGCCGCCATCCGCGCCGACGCCTCCATCCCGCTCTGGGTCATCAACCAGCCCACCCTCGACCTGGTCGTGGTCTACCGCAACCGCATGGTCAGCCTGCGCCACGAGACCGAGGCCCGGATCGCGTTCGAGCGGGTGGTCTCCGCCTACTACGCCAACGTGGTGGTGGAGCTCCTGACCGGGCCCGATGCGGCGGACCTCCACATCGGCCCCCAGCACAAGGCCGTGATCGCCGGACTCAGCGACGGCACCTTCGACCCGCGCAAGGTCATCCAGGCGTTCGGCATCGACAAGGAACTGATGCACCGGCACCTGCGCGAGCACCTGCGGGTCGCGGTCGACCACCGGAGGTTCGCCGTCGCCCTGGCCCTGCTCCTGGAGGGCGACTTCAAACGGGAGGTGTGGGACTGGCTGACCGCCGCGGAGCCCAGCCAAGCACTGCGGGAGAGGGGCATCGACGGCCCCATCGACAGTACCGAGGCGGTCTTCGACGCGCTCTGTGTCTTCAGCTTCCTCCAAGGCCGGGTGGGCCAGCGGTACGTCCTGGTCATCGACGCGCTGGAGACGGTCCTGAGCTGGCCGCAGCGCGAACGCAGCGAGTTCATGAACGGCTTCGAGAAGCTCGTCAACACCTACGTCAACCAGGACGGGCTGCTGGTCATGTGCATCCAGCCCGAACCCTGGAGCCGGATGCCGCAGGGACTCCACGAGCGGGTGCTCCAGCTCTGGCCCACCGGGCTCGACGGACCCGAGACCGCCCGGCTCGTCAGCGGCTACCTCCGCGTCGGCGGCTTCCGCCCCGGGGCGGAAGCCGCCGGCCCGGGGCACGAGGACCACACGGACCCCAGCGACTTCGACACCACCGAGGCGCCCACCCGCGACGACACCGAGGAGGTGCTCGTCACGCCCTTCACCCCGGAGGCCGTCGCCGCGGTCGCCGAACTCTCCAACGGCGTCCCGCGCGAAGTGCTCAAGGTCTGCCGCCAGGCGTGGCAGCTCACCCGGGACGCGCTCGCCGTGCAGGCCGCCGCCGCGGTCACGGCCGCCGAGGGCGCCACCGGCCCGCCGCCCGAGGTCGCCCCCGTGGTGGACGTCGCCCGGGTGCACGCGGCCGTACGGCAGATGTACGAGCAGCGGGCCGACGCCGACGTCCTGCGCACCGTCGAACGCGCCCTCGCCCAGGGACAGTGGCGGCGCGAGTCCCGGCCCCCGGAGCTCGGCGACCCCGCCCCGCCCGGGACCCGGGAGGTCGCCTACTGGGTACGGGTGGGAGCCGGAGCCGTCCTCGGAGTGCTGCCGGCCGCGTCCGTGCTGGAGCCGTACGACGTCGAACGGATCGGCCGGGTCACTCGTGCCGCGCACCGGGCGTTCCCCCGCGGCGAGTGCGAGATCCTGGTGGTCGCCAACGGATACGTCTCCCGGGCGATGCGCGACCGGATCGCGGAGACCACCCGCACCTCGCCCGTCGTGGTCACCGACACCGGGTTCGCCGAACGGCTCGACCACGCCGTGGACGTCCTCGCCCGCCGGCTGGAAGCCGCCCAGCGCGAAAGCACCCTGGACCAGGTGCGGGCCCGGCTCGGCCGCGTCACCGAGCAGCAGAGCGGCACCCTGGAGCGCATCGAGCACCTCGACGCCCGCCTCGAACGCCTGGCCCTGGCGCCCGTCCGCACGGACGGCGGGCCGGGTTCCGCCGGCGACGGCGGGGGAGCCGCCCTCCCGCAGACGGTGCGCAGGCTGTTCACCGAAGCGGTGGACGCCCTCGACCGGCTCATGGGCGAGCCAGTGGACCTGCGCCGCTCGCTCGGCGTCGACGCGACGGGCATGGCTCCCCCGGACGGCCGCCCCCAGCGCGTCACCTTCACCGCACCGCAGTTCCAGGCGATCGGCGTCACCACCCTGGTCCGCATGCTCATCCGGACCTTCCGCGACAGCGTCGGCGACTGGCTCGCCACCGTCGCCGACGGCGACGCGGACCCCACCGAGGAGGAGCGCAACAGCCTCTTCGTGCTGTGCCGCAGCTTCGAGATCACCGTGGAGGTGCTGCCGGAGATCCGTCCCGACACCCTGCCGCCGGGACCCGACGCCCTGGACCGCGGCACCCGGGAAGTGCGCAGCACTCAGGTCGCCGAGATGCTGAGCACCCTGGCCGAGCGGGTGCAGGCCACCGTGTTGGCGTCGGTCACCAACGGCCGGAACGGGGGCGGGGCGCCCTCCGCGGCAGTTCGCTGACCAACTCCCGCAACCGGCGCTCCGCGTTGCCCACCTCGTGCTGGTCGAGCGTCACCCCGCACACGAAGTCGCCGCCCCGGCCACCGGGCAGCCAGTGGAAGAAGACGCAGCCCTCCTCCACGTCCAGGACCAGCCGGTCCATCGGCTCCTGGCTCACCAACAGCAGCATGTCCCTCAGCCGGGCGATGTCGTCCCGCAGTCGGTCGGCCAGGTCGCGGTACTTGCGACGCCGTGCCGCCGGCTTGATGTTCAGGAACCGCTTCCCTATCCGGGGGTCGTCGAAGGCGTCGCCCACGCACGTCAACCGCCAGTCCTCGTAGTACCCCAGGTACTGGAGGTCCACCGGGTTGAGGTGGCGCCCCCAGATCCCGCGCAACCTGGCCACCATCGGCTCGTCCACCCGCGCACCCGCCGTGAAGTGCGGCTCCACGGTGCCGTCCGGCGTGTGGTACGGCTGATCCGGTATGCCGCCGGGGTTCTCCGCCGAACGGCTCAGCACGTGCACCCGGATGTCCGTCACCAGGTCGTTCAGGGCCCGGTCCATGGGCGCCACGCCGTCCCCGCGCAGCGAGACCCCGACGAGGTGCTGCTGTTCCTTCACCCGTCCGCAGTACAGCCCGCCGGAGGGGGTGGCGACCACCATCCGCATCAGCGAACCGGTCAGCAGGGGCGCCAACGCCTTGTCGAAGGTCTCCATGCTCAGCACGAGCTGGTTGCCCGGCCGGCTCTCCACGTCGATCGGCAGGTCCGACTCCCGCCCGCCGGACAGCGGCCGGGCCCCGGCCGGCCGGACCACGAAGTCCACGATGCCGTTGTTGAAGTAGCTCAGCGACCGCAGCGCCGGACAGCCGGCCACGGTGCGCTCGCAGCGCTCGCTGACCTCGGCGAACGGTGCCCGGTCCCAGTGCTCCGCGTACAGCGGGTCGAGGACGGCGGACTCCCGTTCCCCGGGACCGTGTTCTGCACTCACGTCCTGTCACTCCCTCGCCCGTGCCCTCGGTGCGGCCTGCCCGCACCGTCTCCGTCATACACCGGGCAGCTCCAGATCGACGTCGGCCCGCCGCACGCCCGGCGCGGGCCGTCCGGTGTCCAACCGGGCCCGCGTGTCGAGCAGGTTGGCCGCGACCACCGCCCGCGACGGGTGCTGGGTCATGCGGAGTTCCTCGAAGCCGTCCAGGGCCCGCTCCTCCAGCCACTCGGCTTCCTCGTAGGCCTCGTCCGCGACCAGGGACCCGGCGAGCGCCGAGGCCGCGGCGACCGTCCACGGATGGGTGGGCCCCAGCCGCGCCTCCAACCGCCGGTAGGCGTGCCCGCCGCCCTCCAGGGCCGCTTCCAGCCGTCCCGCCCCCCGCTCGTGCACGGCGTGCCGGATGCGCGCCAGGTGGGTGTAGGGGTGGTCGGTGCCCATGCTGGTGTCCAGGGCCCTCAGGCACCGGGCCGACTGGTCCAGCGCCTCGTCCTGCCGGCCCAGTGCGTGCAGGTCGCTCGCGAGGCCGAACCGGGTGCGCACCGTGACCGGGTTGGACGCCCCGAGCTGGCGCAGGCACTCCCGCAGCACCCGGTCGTCCCGCTCCCACGCCCCGGTCGGGTTCCCCAGCCGGCGTTCGCACACGGCCAGCCCGGTCTCCACCCGGGCCAGCTCCGCGTACGGGATGCGGGCCCCGGTGGCCCCGCTCTGCCAACTCACGTACTGCTTGAGCAGGTCGTATGCCTCCCGGTCCTGGCCGAGGGCCCGCTGGGCGGCGGCGAGCGGGACGACCACGCTCCAGGCGGCCGGGTCGTCGGGGCCGCCGATCGCCCGCCGCCGGTTCAGCTGGCCCTGGAGCCGGTCCAGCGCGGAGGCCACCTTGCCGACCAGCGATTCGGACAGGGCGAGGTTGTGCTCGGCCTGCGCCGTCGTCGGATGGTGGGGGCCGAGGAGTTCGCGCACCCGCTGGTGGACGTGGTGGCCCTCGGCCAGGGCGTCCGCGAAGTGCCCGTCGGCCCGGAGCAGCGCCCCGTAGGCGTCCGCGGACAGCAGGGTGCGGGGGTGGTTGACGCCGAAGGTCGACCGGTAGCCGCGCAGCGCCAGCCGGGCGTGCCGGGACGCCTCCGCGTACTCCCCGAGGACGCGCAGCGCCGCGGCCATCACCTGGTGCAGTCGGAGGTACTCGGCCGAGGGCTCGTCCTCCTGCCAGTGCTTGTGCGCCCGCCCGCCCAGCTCCAGGACCTCCCGCAGCCGCAGTTCGTCCCGGGTCCGGGCCAGGTTCAGCAGGTGGTCGATGAGGCGTCTGCGCACCTCGGGCCGGGGGTCCTCCCAGATCCGCAGCGCGGTCAGCTGCCGGGCCTGCTGGTCGCTGAAGTCGGTGCCCGCGCGGCCCCGGGGCTCGGCGTGCGAGAAGCCGGCGACGACCGCCCGCAGCTCGTGTTCGCGCCGGCGCCGCTCGGCGGCGCCCATCCGGGCCAGCACCGCGTCCCGCAACACCTGGTGCTGGCGGACGGGACGCTCGGGGCGGGCGAAGTCGACCTCCACCAGGCCGTAGCGGGCGGTGGTCCACAGGGCGACGTCGACCATCAGCGCATCGCTGATCGACGCGTCGGGTGCGTCGCCGGGGGCGGCCGTGCGCTGCGCCAGCGCGTACTGCATCTGCGCGGAGCGCAGCAGTTGCAGGCTGGCCCCGGGGCCGGTGAGCAGCGCGCAGCACTCCAGCAACCACCGGGTGACGGCGCTGTCGCCCCGCTCGTGGCTCCACGCCTCGGCGGCGGGGGAGTCGCGCAGCGCCCGCAGGGAGACCTCCAGCATGACCCGGGACAGCGAGACCTCCTTGTGCCGTCCCAGCAACTCCTGCTGCTGGGACAGGAAGGCGTCGCCGAACTCCCCGACCGCCCGTTCGACGGCCTCGGTGCGGGGCCGGTTGAGGGTGGTGAGCAGCGAGGCGCGGACCTCGACCCAGGCCGCGGCCAGATGGACGAGCAGGGGGACGTGGGCGACGGTGCGGCTGATCCGGTCGGCGTGCTCGACGGTCAGCCCGTGCACCCGGCCGGCCAGCAGGTCCCGGCTCTCCGACTCGGAGAACGAGGCGAGGTCCAGCCGGTGCCGGGCCGGCAGACCGGCCGAGCGGCGGGCGGTCAGCAGCACGTGCCCGCCGTCTCCGGAGGGCGGCAACAGCCGTGTGTCGAAGAGGAGTTCGGGGTCCCGGACGTCATCGTAGATCAGCAGCCAGGAGCCGGCGCCGGCGGAGCGCAGGTGGTCCAGCACCCGGCTCGGCACGTCCCCCACGGTGGGCACGCCGAGCCGCTCCGCGAGCTGGGTCAGACTGCGGCGGACGGCGCCCGCGCCGTCGGCCCGCACCCACCACACCACGTCGTACTCCCCGGGGAAGCGGTGGCAGTACTCCAGGGCGAACTGGCTCTTGCCGACGCCGGGCGCGCCGATCAGGACGCAGTGGCTGCGGGCCCGCTCCGCCGCGTCGAGCACCGCCCTGATCCGTTCGAAGACCTCGTCCCGGCCCACGAAGCCCAGGTTGCGGGGGCGCAGGTTGTGCCGGGCGGGCAACCGGGGGAAGCGGCGCATCGCGACGGACCGTTCGCCGCCGGGCGGCAACCGCAGCCCGCGGCGCAGCCGGAGCAGCGCCTCCGGTTCGGTGAGCCGGCGCAGCACGATCTGTTCGTGGTGGCCCAGCCCGCGGGGCAGCGGCTCCTCGTCGACGAGGACCATGCGCACGTCGGGGTGGGAGAGGGTGGCGAGCCGGTCGGCCTGTTCCGGGGTCACCCCGATGGGGGAGAGCGCGAGCAGCATGCTGCCGGGCGCCGGCACCTCCCCCCTGTAGGTGGCGAAGCCGAACCTGCGCACCGCGATGCCGCGGGCCTCCAACTGGGCCTCCACCCACTCCGCCCAGGCCAGGTGGCGGCAGGTGTGCAGCAGGGTCACCCGACGCAGTTCCACGGCCCGGGAGCGGGCGAGTTCGGCGGCGAGTTGCAGGAAGCCGGGCCGCAGGCCCTCCCCCTCGCCCGGCGCGCCGTCGCGCTCCTCGACCACGGCCAGGGTGTCGGACTGGGTGTACAGCGGGTCGTAGGGGAACTCCACGTAGTGGGCGCCCGCACCGTCGCCGAAGGGGTCGAAGGAGTCCCGGATCAGGGCCCGGGCGATGCGCAGTTGGTCGCTGGTCCGACTGTCGGCCTTCAGCCCCACCGCGAGCACCCCCACCCGTCCGGAGGCGTGGCGGCGCAGTCCCCGGGCGAGTGCCGCGGCCCCTTCGATCAGCCAGGAGTTGAGGGTGAAGCAGGCCGCGATGACGTGCGGCAGCGGTCCGAGGACGGCGTGGTCCTCGGCGGTGCGGGTCACCGGCGCGTCGATCAGGACGTCGTCGTACTGGGCCAGGTGCGCCCGTCCCGCGGCGGTTCCGCGCTGTCGGACCGGGAGGTCGGCGAGGTCCGAGGCGTCCCGGGTGGTCAGCACGTCCAGCGACAGGGAAGCCCCCTGCGTGACCAGGCTCCACCGGGTGGGGCGGGGCAGTCCGGTGCCGGGCAGCGTGCCTGGCGGCACCTCGCGCCGCACGTCGGGCAGCGCACCGAGGTAGCGTGCGGCGCCGACCCGGGCGCCCCCGCTCACCGCCGCGTCGACCACGAGGACGCGGCGGCCGGCCTCAGCGAGGACGAGTGCGGTGTTGAGGACCGTGGTGGTCTGGCCGATGTTCTCCGTCGGGGAACAGAACAGGGTGACGCGCGGGCCCCGGAGGATCTCGCTGCCGGCCTCAACTGCCATGGTGGTCGCTCCACTTCTGGACGTCCGGGACCGGCCGGACCCCGCCGGACGCGTGGGGTGGGCGATCGATCCGTCCCGGACCGCTACAGGGAATCCTGGTACTGCGAGGCGAACATCCGGTCCGGGGTCCGCGCCGCCTCGTGGAGTCGGCGCAGCGCGCACCCGAGAGCCGAGGCCGGCAACTCCGCCACCGTCTCGAAGGGCAGTGCGGAGAGGTCCGCCAACAGGGATTCGAGGTCGTCTATCACTTCGGCCGGGTCGGCCATGGGGCGATCGTCCACCCTTCTCGTCCGCGGGTCCGCACCGACGGGCGCACGGTGGTCCCATCGTAGCCACCCGGGCGAGGGGGAACCAGGTTTCGGGCCGCCCCGTCAACCAGGTCGCACGCCCACCACACCCGTGGGGCGACGGGGCCGCACCGGGCCGTCACCCCTCGCTCGGATGTGCCCGTCGCCCCGCTCGCCCCGCCCCGTCGCGTCACCGGAGCAAACCCCCGCGCGGCCTCGGGCGCCACCCCGACCACCAGCTGCGCGGCGGCGCACGACAGGTCGGCCGATTCGCCCGCTTGACGATCGCGAGGGCCACTGAAAATACTGAACGGGCTTTCTGTCGGACCCGGCCCAGCACGACCGTTCTGAGGAGTGCACGCACCGTGCGCGACGTGAATCCGGCCCGAACCGGTGAGCCGGGGACGAGCGAGGTCCGCGTACCGACCCGGACCGCCACCGGGCCGCCGACCCCACCCCCCGCACCCCCGCCCTTCCACTCCTTCGTCCTCAAGGTCCACGGTCGGTGCGACCTCGCCTGCGACTACTGCTACATGTACGAGGGGCCCGACCAGAGTTGGCGCGGTCGCCCCCGGATCATGGCCCCGGCGGTGCTCGACCGCACCGCGGACCGGATCGCCGAGCACGTCGCCGCGCACCGGTTGCCGGCGGTCAAGGTCGTGCTGCACGGCGGGGAACCGCTGCTGCTCGGCCCCGCCGCGCTGACCCGCACGGTCCGGGTGCTGCGGCGGGCCCTCCCGCCCGGGGTCCGCCTGGACGTGCTCGTGCAGACCAACGGCCTCGGTCTGGACGGGCGCCGTCTGGACCTCCTCGCCGAGTTGGGCGTCCGCATCGGGGTCAGCCTCGACGGGGACGCGGCCGCCCACGACCGGCACCGTCGACGGGCCGACGGGCGCGGCAGCCACGCCGAGGTGTCCGCCGCGCTGCGACGCCTGGGAGCCGGGCCCCACCGGCACCTGTTCAGCGGGTTGTTGTGCGTGATCGACGTGCGCAACGATCCGCTCGCCACCTATCGGCACCTGCTCGGCCACCGCCCCCCGGTGATCGACTTCCTGCTGCCGCACGGCAACTGGTCCGCGCCCCCACCGGGGCGCCGTCCCGACCGGGTCGACACCCCGTACGCCGACTGGTTGGCAGCCGTGTTCGACGTGTGGTTCGACGCGCCGGTGCGCGAGACCCGGGTGCGGCTGCTGGACGACCTGCTCGCCCTGCTGCTCGGCGGCCGGGCGGAGACGGAGGGCCTGGGGCTCGCCCCGGTGGGCTACGCGGTGGTGGAGACGGACGGGGCGATCGGCCGGGACGCCACGCTGCGCACCACCTACCCGGGGGCCATCGACACCGGGCTGCACGTGCTGCGCGACCCCTTCGACCGTGCGCTGACCGCCCCGACCGGTCCGGTCCCGGGGCCCGGGCTCGCCGGACTCTCGACGACCTGCCGCGCCTGCCCGCTGCACCGGGTCTGCGGAGGCGGGCACGTCACCCACCGCTACCGTGCGGACGGCTCGGACTTCGCCAATCCCAGTGTGTACTGCCCCGACCTCGCCGCCCTCATCGGCCACGTCGGACGTCGACTCGCCGCGGACCTGGGGCGGTTGCTCGCCCGCCCGGTGGTGGGCGCTCCGTGACGGCGCCCCGGCACCGGCTCGGCGGGGAGCTCTTCGACCGGATCGCCGTCGGCGACGGCGGCCCCGAGGCCGTACGCGTGCTGCGGAGCGCCCAGTACAGCCGACGGCTGATGCTGGTCCGCGAGGTGGTGGCCCGGGCGCGGGAGTACGGCGGTCCTGCCGCCGAACACGCCGACCGGGCCTGGGAGTTGCTGGCAGCCGCGTACCGCTCGAACCCCGCTGCGGTGGTCGAGACGCTCACCTATCCGTCCGTGGGCCCGGCCCAACTCCGCTCCCTCGGCACGCTCCTGGGCCCCGCCGCGGGCCCCGCCGACACGGACCTGCTGTTGGCCACCGCCGTGGTCGCCGCCGGTCGGGCGGGGCTCAGCGCAGCGGTGACGCTCCCGGTGCGTCACGGTCGGGTCCTCCTGCCCTCGCTGGGCGCGGCCCAGTTCGGCGGCGCCGCGCACGGCGAGCCCGCGTGCGTGCGCACCGGTCCGGCGGGCACCACCGTGAGCGTCGGCGGGCAGCGGGTGCGCGCCCTGGCGCCGGGGGCGGCGTCCACCTCGCCGGACGACCCGGAGCCGGACGGCACCGGATGGCTGGTCCTGCACGGGCTGGCCGGAGACGGGAACGGCCCGGTCCTCGACGACCTCGACCCGGACGCGTTTCCCGCCTCGGCGGGCACCGGTCGGCTCCCGGCGGCGGAACGCGTACGCTGGCAGCGGACGTTCGCGCGTGCCCGACGGGTCCTGCGGATCGCCCATCCGGATCAACTGGTCGAGGTGGGCGAGGTGTTCCGGGCGGTGGTTCCGGTGCTGTCACCCGACTTCCGGGATCTGAGCGGCAGTTCCAACGAGACCTTCGGCTGCACCGGGATGTCCGCCCCGCGCACCGCCCTCGGGTTCGCCCTGGACCTGGCCCACGAGGCCCAACACAACAAGCTGGCCGCCTTGACCCACCTCTTCGACCTGGTCGACGACCGCCCCGGCGAGCTGTTCTACGCGCCCTGGCGCGAAGACCCCCGCCCGCTCGTCGGGCTGCTGCACGGGGTGTACGCGCATCTGGGCGTCGCCCGCTTCTGGCTGCGCCAACTGGGCGTGGCGCGGGAACCGGCGGGGCGTCAACGGGCCTGGGTCGAGTTCGCCCGCTGGCGGGACGTCACCCGGGAGGCCAACGGCACGCTGCTGGACAGCGGGCGGCTCACCCCCCTCGGCACCCGGTTCGCCCGGCGCATGGAAGGGGCGCTGGCCGAGCTCCACGCCCAGCGGGTGCCGGAACCGGCCGCGGCCCGCGCGGCGGACCTCGCCCGGGCGCACCGGGGGCGCTGGACCCGGCTCCACGCGGCCCGACACCACCCGGCCCGCCCGTGAGCGGGTCACGGGCGGGCCGGAGGGTGCGGGCGCCGGGGCGCGCGGGCCCGGCAGGATCGGAACGGGAGGATCTAGGCGGCCTTGGCCTTGGTGGCGTAGATGTCGACGTACTCCTGGCCGGACAGCCGCATGACCTCCGCCATCACGGAGTCGGTGACGGCCCGCAGCACGTAGCGGTCGCGGTCCATGCCCTCGTAGCGGGAGAACTCCATCGGCTCGCCGAACCGGACGGTGACCTTGCCCGGGTGCGGGATGCCCCGGCCGCCGGGCTGGAGCTTGTCGGTGCCGATCATCGCGAACGGCACCACGGGGGCCCCGGTCATCAGGGTCAGCCGGGCGATCCCGGTGCGCCCCCGGTACAGCCGTCCGTCGGGGGAGCGGGTGCCCTCGGGGTAGATCCCGAAGACACGGCCGTCCTCCAGGATGCGACGGCCCGTCATCAGGGCGGCCACCCCGCCCCGGCCGCCGTCGCGGTCCACCGGAACCATGCCGACCCCGGTGAAGAACCACGCCATCAGCCGCCCCTTGAGGCCCTTGCCGGTCACGTACTCGTCCTTGCCGATGAAGACCACCTGGCGGTCGCAGACGAGGGGCAGGACCATGGAGTCGATGAAGGTCAGGTGATTGCCGGCCAGGATGACCGGACCCGTTCCCGGAACGTGCTGGACGCCCTCCACCCGGAGCCGGAAGACCAGGCGGATGATCGGTCCGAGCACTGCCTTGATGAGCGCAAAACGGGACAACGGGCCCTCCGGGGTCGGGATTCGAGGCTGCGCCGGTCACGGCCTGCCGCCAGTCCGTGCAGGTGAGGACGATACTCGCGCGGCGCCCTCGCGCGCACATCGGGCTCCCCGAATCGTCACGTCGTGTCACGTTTCCCTCACTGATGGTGGGGTCGTCCGGACGCGTCAACCGGCCCCCGCGTGCGCCCCCTCACACGGCTGAAACGTCGCCCGGTGCGGCAACCCGACGGCCCGTGCCGCCGTTCGGGCGGACATGGACCACCGCACCCCGCCCCGGCTGTCGTTGCCGTGGGAGACCCTCGCCCCCTTGCTCGTGCGGGAGGTGGTGGCGCAGGCGCCCTGCGCCGGCGACGCCCGCGAGGACCTCCTCCAGGAGGTCTGGCTGCGCCTGCTCGAACAGTGGACCTCCGCCGGCCCGCCCGCCGACCCCGCCGGCTGGTTGAGCGCCGCCGTCCGCTCGGAGGTCCACCGCAGCCACCGACTGCTGGAGCGCGAACTGCCGTGCGGCACCCGCCTGCCCGGTGATCCGCAGCCGGACCCCGAGGAGATGGCCCTGGTGGCCGACCGCGGGCGGCGGCTGCGGGCGGCGGTGCGGCGCATGCCCGTGCGCTGCCGGAAGCTGATGACCGCTCTTCTTTCGCCGTATGACCTGACGTACCGAGAAATCGCAGGAGAGTTGGGTATCTCACAGGGAAGTCTAGGGCCGGAACGTTCCCGATGCCTGGGATGTCTGCGCAGAATGCTCGCGGCGGAGGTTGCGGTTCCCGACCCGAGGGGAAGGGAGCGTTAAGACAACCGGTGGAGTAGGTAAGCAGGAGGCATGCGCACATGGGCATGAGCGTGACCATCTCCGCGGCGGCCGAGCAGGACGCCGAACAGATCCTGAAGTTGCAGTACCTGTGCTACCAGAGCGAGGCGGAGCTCTACGGGGACTACTCCATCGAACCCCTCACCCAGACGTTGGCGTCCGTCCGGGCGGAGTTGGCCCGGGGGCTGGTCCTGGTCGCCCGGCTCGGCGACGAGGTGATCGCCTCGGTGCGCGGCTCGGTCGACGCCGAGGGCGTCGCCCACATTGGCAAGCTCATCGTCCACCCCCGGATGCGCAGCCACGGGATCGGCGGACGGTTGCTCGCCGCCATCGAGCAGCGGCTGGAGGCGGCCGGCACGGCCACCCGCTTCGAACTGTTCACCGGCGGACGCTCCGACCGGAACCTGCGGCTGTACCGCAAACACGGCTACGCGCCGGTCGGCAGCCGTCAGGTGGACGAGCGGCTCACCGTCGTCACCCTCGCCAAGCAGGCGGGCGACTTCACCACCGCGACCTGACGCACCCGGCGGCGGAGGAGGGCCCCTCGGCCGAGGACGGGCGGGGCGGTGGGTCAGGAGGGCGTCGGCCCGGGCGGAGCGGTCCGGGCCCGACGCAGCCAGTACACGGCGGTCAACGGCAGCAGCACCGGGATGAACAGGTAGCCCATGCCGTACTCCGACCAGACCGTGGTGTCGGGGAAGGCCGAGGGGTCGAGCACCGTCCAGGTGCCCACCACCAGGACCCCGGCCAGCTCGACGACGCAGCAGACCAGGGCCGCCCGGCGGGCCGTCTCCCCGCCGCGCACCAGGGAGTACGTGATGAATCCGTACACCAGGCCGGCGACGGCGGACAGGGCGTAGGCCAGCGGGGCCCGCCCGAAGTCGGTGGTGATCTGGACGACGGAGCGCGACACCGCTCCGACGACCATCACCCCGTAGAGCCAGAGCAGCAGGGTCCCCGGTCCGCTGATCAACCGCGTGCGCCCGCCCGGCGCCCGTGGGCCGGCCTCCGTCATCTCAACCTCCCCAGATGTCGTAGAGCCGCACCTGGAGGACCGCGAGCACCACGCCGCCCGCCGCGACCGTCACCGAACCCCAGCGGGTGCGCTCCGCGAGCGACAAGAAGCCGGCGGCGGGGATGCAGCTAGCCGAGCCGATGAGGTACCCGACGAAGATCGCGGTGCCCTTCTCGGGCTTCTCCCCGCGCGCCAGCTGGACGATCCCCACCACGAGCTGGGCGAGCGCCAGCAGGGACACCACGACCATCCCGATGAAGTGCCAGTCCTTGGTGGGCTGGTCGCGGTACGCGGCGAAGGCGCACCAGGCGGCGAGCGCGAGCGCCGCCACCGCGGTCGCGATCGTCAGTGCAGCAAGCATGCGGCGACCCTATTACGCAGCCGGTCGGCGCCCCGCGCCGGCCCCGTCGAGCCCGCCCGTGTCCCCGGGGCGAGGGCCGGGGAGGGGTCCTTCGTGGCCTTGGCCACAGTCGCGGGTTCCGTCCGGGCGGGGGCGCCGCGGGGCGAGGTGCTCCGGGAGCCCCGTAGCGACGGGGGCGACGGGCGGGATGCGGGCCTCGCGGCGGTACGGGAAGCTGTCCGAGGATTGTCCGAGACTGTCCGCTATGCGGACGGAGGGGGTGGACAGCGCCCCGGGGTCTGCTTTACTTGCCGACATGACCACGACCAGCAGCCGCACCTTTGCGACCGAGGCGATGAAGACGCCCGGTGCTGCTTGTATGTGTCGAATGTGCGCCTTCTGAGGGCCCCCGCACCATCAGCCTCGCGCCCCGAAGCGAGACCGCTGAGCCGTGTCCCCGACCGTGCGTCGAGCGGACCCGCCCGCCCCGAGCGCGCGTTTCTCCCCCCGCACACCCGCCACCGAGAACCGTGCCGCGTTCCCCGACGAATGCCCCGTGCCGGCGTCCAGCAGGACGCCCGCACTCGACAGTGACGGAATCCCAGTGATCACCACCCAGGGCCTCACCAAGGTCTACCGCTCCCGCGGACGCGAGGTCACCGCCCTCGACGGCGTGGACCTCCAGGTACGCGAAGGAGAGGTGTACGGCGTCATCGGCCAGAGCGGCGCCGGCAAGTCCTCCCTCATCCGTTGCATCAACCTCCTTGAGCGCCCCACCGCCGGCACCGTGACCGTGGACGGCCGGGACCTCACCGCCCTCGCCGGCCGCGGCCCCCGGGCGGGCCGTGCGCTGCGCGAGGCGCGCAGCCGGATCGGCATGGTCTTCCAGCACTTCAACCTGCTCTCCACGCGGACCGTCCGGGAGAACGTCGAACTGCCCCTGGAGATCCTCGGCACCTCCGGGAAGGAACGTTCCCGTAAAGCGCTAGAGCTGTTGGACCTGGTGGGCCTCGCCGACAAGGCCCGGGCCTACCCCGCCCAACTCTCCGGCGGGCAGAAGCAGCGCGTCGGCATCGCCCGGGCCCTGGCCGGCGACCCCAAGGTGCTCCTCTCCGACGAGGCCACCAGCGCCCTCGACCCGGAGACCACCCGCGCCATCCTCCACCTGCTGCGCGACCTCAACCGGCAGCTCGGGCTGACCGTGCTGCTCATCACCCACGAGATGGACGTGGTCAAGTCGATCTGCGACTCCGCGGCCCTGATGGAGCACGGCCGGATCGTCGAGTCAGGCACGGTCAGCGAACTGCTGGCCACCCCGGGCTCCGAACTCGCCTCCGCGCTCTTCCCGGTCGCCGGCGACGCCACCGGCCCCGACCGCACCGTCGTGGACGTCACCTTCCACGGCGAAGCGGCCACCCAGCCCGTCATCTCGCAGCTCTCCCGCACGTACAACATCGACATCTCGATCCTCGGCGCCGCGATGGACACGGTCGCTGGCAAGCAGGTCGGTCGCATGCGCATCGAACTGCCCGGCCGCTACGAGGACAACGTGGTGCCGGTCGGCTTCCTGCGCGAGCAGGGACTCCAGGTCGACGTCGTCGAAGCCGACAAAGCGCCCCGCCCCCTGCCGTCCGCCCTGGCCAAGGAGGGTGTCAAGTGACCTGGTCCGAGATGTGGCCGCTGCTGGAGCAGGCGTGTTGGGACACCCTGTACATGGTCGGCTGGTCCACCGTGATCGCCGTCGTCGGCGGGCTGCCGCTGGGCGTCCTGCTGGTCCTCACCGACCGGGGCGGACTGCTCCAGAACGTGGTCCTCAACAAGGTCCTCGGCCAACTCGTCAACGTGGCCCGCTCGATGCCGTTCATCATCCTGATGGTCGCCCTGATGGGCTTCACCCGGGAGATCACCGGCACCACCATCGGCCGGGAGGCCGCGATCGTGCCGCTGGCGATCGGCGCGATCCCGTTCTTCGCCCGCCTGGTCGAGACCGCCGTGCGCGAGGTGGACGGCGGCCTCGTGGAAGCCGTCCAGGCGATGGGCGGGAACACCTGGACCGTGGTCCGCCGGGTCCTGGTCCCCGAGTCGCTGCCCTCGCTGATCTCCAGTGCCACCACCACCGTCGTGGCCCTCATCGGCTACAGCGCGATGGCGGGCACGGTCGGCGCCGGCGGCCTGGGCGACATCGCCATCCGCTACGGCTACCAGCGCTTCGAGACCGAACTGATGTGGGTCACCGTGGCGATCCTCGCCGTCGTGATCTCCGTCATCCAGTTCGCCGGCGACCTCGCCGCCCGCTCCCTGCACCGCCGCACCGGCCGGGCCGGGGCCGGGCCCCGGCTGCGCTTGCTGCGCTCCGCCCCGCCGACCGAAGGCGTCGCTCCGGCGAGCGCCGAGCTCGAAGCCGTCAAGACCCCCTGACCCGGTCGGCGGCCGTCCGACCGTCGACCCCCTCACACGCGTCCCGCGCAGACCGCCGGGACCGGTACCACCCATGGAGAAAGGCACTTTTCGTGCGTAACACCACCAAGATCACCGCCGCTGTCCTCGCCGCCGGAGCCCTCACGCTCGGCCTCACCGCCTGCGGCTCCGACCAGGGCTCCGACTCCGACGGGCCGCTGAAGGTCGCCGCGACCGCCACCCCGCAGGGCGAGATCCTCACCTACATCAAGGACGAGCTCGCGGCCAAGGCCGACCTGGAGCTGGAGGTCAGGGAGTTCACCGAATACGTGACCCCCAACACCGCCGTCCAGGAGGGCGAACTCGACGCCAACTACTTCCAGCACAAGCCGTACCTGGACGACTTCAACAAGAAGAAGGGCACCGACATCGTGCCCGTGCCGGGTGCCACGGTCCACCTGGAGCCGCTCGGCGTCTACTCCAAGACGGTCAAGGACCTCGCGGACCTGGAGAAGGGGGCCACCATCGCGGTCCCCAACGACACCACCAACGAGGCGCGAGCCCTCCAGTTGCTCGCCGCCAAGGGCCTGATCACCCTCAAGGACGGCGTCGGGTTCGCGGCCACGCCCAAGGACATCACGGACAACCCCAAGGACCTCAAGTTCAGCGAACTGGAGGCCCCCCAGCTGCCCCGGGCCCTCGCGGACGTCGACGCCGCGGTGATCAACGGCAACTACGCCATCGAGGCGAAGCTCAGCCCGGCCAAGGACGCCATCGCGGCTGAGGACGCCAAGGACAACCCCTACGGCAACTTCCTCGCCGTCAAGAAGGGCAACGAGGACGACCCCCGGGTCAAGAAGCTCGCCGAGCTGCTGACCTCGCCCGAGGTGAAGAAGTTCATCGAGGACACCTACGACGGCGCCGTCATCCCGGCCTTCTGAGCCGGCGCACCACCGCTCGAAGGAGCCGCCCGGACCTCCGGGGCGTTCGACGACCGTGACGTCGGGCGCCCCGGACCCCTCGCGCACCACGGGGCCGACCCTCCCACCCGGGTCCCGTGGTGCGTACCCGCGTCCCGATGCTGCATGCTGGTCCACTCAGCAGCAGACCTGCAGGTTCCTGAAGGTTACGGAGCGGCCCATGACGACCACCTTCCCCGACATCTCCCTCAGCACGGAAAGGTTGGTCCTGCGCCCCTTCGAGGACGTGGACGTTCCGGCCCTGACCGAGATGATGAACGACGAGTCGGTCGTGGTGTGGGCCTCCGCCCCCCACCCGTACACCGAGGAGGACGCCCGCGCCTGGGTCACCGAGGGCGCCCCCGGCGAACGCACGGCCGGCCACGGCATCGTCTTCGCCGTGACCGAGTTCCTCACCGGCCGGCTGGTCGGCACGGCCCGGCTGCGCGCCGCCGACTGGCGCGTCCGCTCCGCCGAACTGCGCTGCGTCACCGCCTCCTGGGCGCGCGGCGAGGGCTACGCCTGCGAGGTCTCGCTGGCGGTCGCGGGGTGGTTGTTCCGGGACCAGAAGTTCGAGCGCCTGGAGCTGCGGACGGCCGCCGACAACACCGCGGCCCAACAGGTGGCCCAGAAGATCGGCTGCATCAGCGAGGGCGTGCTCCGGGGCGCCTGGATAGCGCGGACCAGGACCGACGACGGCGGTTGGACCGAACACCGGACCGACCTCATCGTGTGGAGCCTGCTCCCCGAGGACCTGGAGGGCCCGGCGGACGCCTTCGCCGACTCCGACGCCTACACCGCCTTCACCGACTGGAACTGACGCTCCGGCAGACGCGCCCGGTGGGTCCGGCGCGCCCCTCGCCCGCGCCCGGCGGCTCCCCCGAACCGCGCACCCGGGGCGCGTGGACCGCCCGTACCCGGTACGCTCACGATGCTCCGGTGCGCGGCACCCGGCACCCTTCCGTCGCCCGGGCCCGTCCGTGCGCCCGCGTACGCCACCGGTGTCGCTCCGCCCCCGACGCGCCCCCGGCACACGACCCGTCCGGCCCCTCGACCTCTGGAGACTGACGACGATGGCCGACCGGGTCACGGTGATCGGTTGGGACGGCTCCCCGCTCTCCGTCGCCGCGCGTTCGGCACTCGCCGCGGCCACCCTGGTCGCCGGGGCGGCCCACCACCTCGCCTTCCCCGACGTGCCCGAGCGCGCCGAGCGCATCCGGCTCGGCAGCATCGCCCTCGCCGCCCGCCGCATCGCCGCCCACCGGGGCACCGCCGTGGTCCTCGCCGACGGCGACCCCGGGTTCTTCGGCGTCGTCCGGGCGCTGCGCGATCCCGAGTTCGGCCTGGAGATCGAGGTGCTGCCCGCGACCTCCGCCGTCGCCCGGGCCTTCGCCCGGGCCGGCATGCCCTGGGACGACGCGGAGGTCGTCGTGGCCCACCGCCGCACCCTGCGCCGCGCGGTCAACGTCTGCCGGGCCCACCCCAAGGTGGCCGTGCTCACCGCGCCGGGCGCCGGGCCCGCCGAGCTGGGCCTCCTGCTCGAAGGCGTGCACCGCACCTTCGTCATCTGCGAGGAACTCGGCACCGATCGCGAACGCGTCACCGTCGTCACCTCGGACAAGGCCGCCGACCACGCCTGGCGCGACCCCAACGTCGTCCTCTGCATCGGGGGCGGCAGCGGCGTCACCCCGGAACCGGGCTGGATCGCCGGCCGGGACCCGGGCACCGGCCCCCGCGGCTGGACCCTGCCCGCCGCCGAGCTCGGGCCCGGACTGGGCGAGAGCGAGAACGAGCGGCTGCGCGCCGCCCAACTCGCCCGCCTCGGGCCCCGCGTCGGCGACCTGGTCTGGGACATCGGGTGCGCCAGCGGGGCCTTCTCGGTGGAGGCCGCCCGCTTCGGCGCCGCCGTCATCGCCGTCGACCAGTACCCCGACAACTGCGCCCGCGCCGCCGCCACCGCCCGTCGCTTCGGCGTCCAGCTCCAGACGGTCCACGGCCGTGCGCCGCACGTCCTGGAGACGCTGCCCGAACCGGACGTGGTGCGCGTCGGCGGCGGGGGAGCGGCCGTGGTGTCCGCCGTGGCCGACCGCCGCCCCGGACGGATCGTCACCCATGCGGCCACCCGGGACGCCGCCGAACGGGTCGGTCGCGACCTGATCGAACACGGATACGAGGTCGAGTGCGCCCTCCTCCAGGCCGTGGAACTCGACACCCGGGCCTGGACGGAGAAGGAACGGACGGTCGGTTTCCTCCTTTCCGGACGCCTTCCGGGCCGCGCCCCCTGAGCGCCGCGGGGCCCGCCCGGGGTAGGCTGGCCGATCGTTGTACCGCACCGGACCGGTGGCTCGTTCATGGCCCAATGTCCGAAAGACCCGCCCGTTTTGGGTGGACCGCGGTACGGCGAAGGCTGAGGACGCGCGACGTGGCGCAGTCCACAGGCGTCCGTTCCGGAACCGCGTGCCGAGGTGGGGGCCAGCCGGGACAATGCCTGGTGTCGACGGCACCGGTACGTGCCGCGCGGCGCGCCCGCTCGTTCTCGGGTCGGGCGGTCCGGCGGGACCGGGACGGACGAGGAAGACTACCGATGCGCGAGGGGTACGCATGACCGACACCGGCCGGACTTCGGACGAGGCACAGCCGGACCACCCCGGCGAGGGGACCGTCGCCGCGTCCGTCCGGAGCGGGACGGCACCGCCGCCGGGCCCCGCCGAGACCCACGACGACGACCAACTCCTGATGCCCGGTGCCCAGGGAGCCTGGAGCGACGGCCGTGGCGTCCCCTCGGCGCGCGCGACCGCCCCCGCGGGCGATGCCTATCCGCCGGTGGTCCACACCACGGGAGCCACCCCGCCCCCGCCGACGGGCAGCCCCGTCGCGCCGTCCGGGTCCGCAGCCCGGCCGCGCCCCACCGTGCCCGCAGGGCCCGCCCCCGTCCTCTCGGTTCCCACCTCGCTGGAGACACCGGACGACGACGAGCCCCCGAACCCGTACGAGGCCGACGCACCCGTGACCGCCAACACCTCCGCGCCCACCCCGCAGCCCCATCCCGCCGCCCCCGCACCGGTCGAGCCCGCAGTCGGAGCGCCGGCCGGAGCACACGAGCCCGGTCCGCACGAGACGGGCGGTCGGGACAGCGGTCCGGCCCCCGCGGCCGAGGGGGCAGACGTCCGCGCGCCCGGCGCGCACCCGGCGCCCGGCCAGCCCACCGGCACGCCCCGACGCCCCCTGCACGCCGCGCCGCCCACCCCGGACAGCGCCTCCGGCCCGGTCCGTTCGCTCGCCGACCGCGGTCCCGCCGGCTCCCGTCGGGGCGCGGTCAAGGTGCGCCGGCCGCCCGCGCCCCCGGCCGCCCCCGAGCAGCCGCCGGCCGCCGCGCCGTTCCCGGGCCCCCAGCTCGCCGAGATCCCGCCGCAGGCCGGCGCCCCCTGGGGGGCGCCCCCCGCGCAGGTGACCCCCTCGGCCGCACCGGAGACGGCCCCCGCGTTCCCGCCTGCTCCCGAGGCCACCACCACCGTCCCCACGATGGACGGGACCCAGGTGCCCGCCTCCTCCACCGACACCGGGGCGGTGTCCGTCCCGCTGGTCGAGCAGCCCGTGGTGGAGGCACCCTCCGAGGCGGTTCCGCAGCCCTCCGCGCCGACCGCTCCGCCCACCGCGGGGCGGGGCGTCCCCCTCGCCCCCCCGGTGACGCCCGCACCCGACGCCGCGCTCGCCGCGGTGGCCCGGGCCACCGGTTCGGTGACGGTTCCGCACACCCCGCCGGCCGGAGTCGCCGTTCCGGTGGGCGAGTTCGTCCCGGTCGAGGGCTCGGTGCCGACCACCCCGCACCTCGCCCCCACCCCGCCCCACCCGCTGACCCTGCCGCACCCCCAGCCCGAGCCCGTGACGGCCGCCGCCCCGGTCGAAGACCCCGTCGGGCCCGCCCCGGCCCCGGTCGCCCCCGTGGAGCCCGGGCCGACCGGGGTGTCGGTGCCCGCCACCACCACGCCGGCCCCGACCCCGGTGGTCCAGGCGGCGCCCGCCGAGGCGCCGCCCGCCCCGGCGGCCCCCGAACGGCCCCCGGCCCCGGCGGCACCCGTCGCCGAGGCCCCGGTCAAGGCCGTCCCGGAACCCGCAGCCGAGGCGCCCGCCGCGGAGGCGACCCCCGTGGTGGCGGCCCCGGAGACGCCCGAACCCGTCGCCGTCGAGCCGGTTCCCGCCCTCCCGCAGCCGCCCGTCGAAGCCGAGCCGGCCCCGGTCACGGCCGTGCAGCCCGTCGCCGAGGCGCCGGCCGCCGCCCCGACCGAGGAGCAGCCCGCGCCGGAGCCCGTCGAGGCCCCCCGGCCCGTGCCCGTCGCCGAACGACCCGCCGAACCGCAGCCGGCGGCCGAGCCCCTCACCGAGGTCCCCGCTCCGGTGTCCGGGGAAGCGGACGAGGCCCCGGTGGTGGCGTCGGCGACCCCCGAGGGCCCGCCGGAGGAGGAGGCACCGGCCGCACCCCCCGCGACCGACGAAGCCCCCGCCGTGGAGCACCCGGCCCCGGCGGAGGAGCAGCCGCAGCCCGCACCCACACCCGCACCGGCCGCTGCCGAAGCGGTGGCCGAGCCGGCCGCCGTGGAACCCGCCGCGGCCGTCACCGGGGCCCCCGAGCCCGCCCCCGTCCACGCGGAGGACGACGAGGCCCCCGAGGCGCTGGCGCAGCCGCAGCCGCAGACCCCACCGGCGGACGGGGCGGCCGTGGCCACCCCGGCGGACGAGTCCCCGGCCGCGGAGGCGGCGGTCGCGGCGGACCCGGAGGCCGAGGCCCCCGCCCAGAGCCCGGACGGTCTGCCGACGCACTCGGGCGACGACGAGCCGACTGCCGCACCCGAGGCCACCGAGGCGGTCACCGTCACGGTCGGCGTGCCCCCCGTGCAGGCCGCTGCCCCCGCACCGGAGCCCACCGGTCCGGCCGGGGAGACCCCCGTCGAGCCCGCGGCCCGGCCCGAGGCCCCCGCACCCGGCTACGAGGACGCGGAGCGCGAAGCGGTGCTGCGCGTCATGCGGGAGCGCCGGGACATCCGCAACGGCTTTCGGCCCGACCCCATCCCGCACGAGGTGCTGCTGCGGGTGCTGGAGGCCGCGCACACGGCCCCCTCGGTCGGGCACTCCCAGCCCTGGGACTTCGTGGTCATCCGCTCCGAGGAGACCCGGCGGACCATGCACGAACTGGCCGAGCGCCAGCGGGACGCGTACGCCAGGACCCTGCCCAAGGGCCGTGCCAAGCAGTTCAAGGAACTGAAGATCGAGGCCATCCTCGACACGCCGGTGAACATCGTGGTCACCGCCGACCCCACCCGCGGCGGCCGCCACACGCTCGGCCGTCACACCCAGCCGCAGATGGCCCCCTACTCCTCGGCGCTCGCCGTCGAGAACCTGTGGCTGGCCGCCCGCGCCGAGGGCCTCGGTGTCGGCTGGGTCAGCTTCTTCGACGAGCGTGAGATGGTGCGCGCCCTCGACCTGCCCGAACACCTGGAGGTCGTCGCCTACCTCTGCGTCGGGTACGTCGACGAGTTCCCCGAGGACCCGGAACTGGTGCAGGCCGGCTGGTCCCAGCGGCGTCCGCTGGCCTGGGTCGTCCACGAGGAGACGTACGGCCGTCGGGTGCTGCCCGGCGCGGAGCCGCACGACCTGCTCACCGAGACCGTCGCCGGCATCCGGCCGCTGGACGCCAAGGCGCTCGGCGAGGCGTGGGAACGACAGAAGCGGATGACCAAGCCGGCCGGTGCGCTGGGCATGCTGGAGATCCTCTCCGCGCAGCTGTGCGGACTCTCCCGGACCTGCCCGCCGCCCATCCCGGAGCCCGCCGCGGTGGCGATCTTCGCGGGTGACCACGGGGTGCACGCCCAGGGCGTGACCCCGTGGCCGCAGGAGGTCACCGGGCAGATGGTCGCCAACTTCCTGAACGGCGGCGCGGTCTGCAACGCCTTCGCCACGCAGGTCGGCGCCGAGGTGTGCGTGGTCGACGTGGGCGTCGCGGCCGACCTGCCCACGACGCCGGGGCTGTTGCCGCGCAAGGTCCGGGCCGGCACCGCCGACATGACCGCGGGCCCGGCGCTCACCCGCGAGGAGGTCACCGCGGCGATCGAGGTCGGCATCGAGACCGCCCGCGATCTGGTGGCCGCCGGCAACAAGGCACTGCTCACCGGCGAGATGGGCATCGCCAACACCACTGCCTCGGCCGCCCTCATCGCCGTGTACACGGGAATCGACCCCGCGGAGATCACCGGTCGGGGCACCGGCATCAACGACGAGACCCTGGCCCGCAAGACCGAGGTGGTGCGCCGGGCGCTGGCACTGCACCGGCCCGACCCGGCCGACCCGATCGGCGTGCTCGCGGCGATCGGCGGTCTGGAGCACGCCGCCATGGTGGGTCTGGTGCTCGGCGGTGCCTCCCTGCGCACCCCCGTGATCCTGGACGGGGTGAGCGCCGGCGCCGCCGCCCTGGTGGCCCGGGCCATCGCCCCCGAGTCGCTCTCGGCCTGCATCGCCGGTCACCGCAGCGCCGAGCCCGGACACGTCGCGGCCCTCAACAAGCTGGGGCTGCGTCCCCTGGTGGAACTGGACCTGCGGTTGGGGGAGGGAACGGGCGCGTTGCTCGCCCTGCCCCTGGTGCAGAGCGCGGCCCGGGTCATGCACGAGGTGGCGACCTTCGACGCCGCCGGGGTCACCGAGAAGTAGGGGGCCCGCCGGCCCGTCGCCGGCCGCCAGCCCCCGGGGCCGGTTCCGGGACACCCCGGTGCCGGCCCCGCCGGTGCCCGTGACCAGCGGAACCGTATCGTTGACGGACGGGAACCCCGGCCCGCCGACGTGCACGCGTCCGTACCCGGGCCCGGGTGATCCCCACCGTCCGGACCAGTCCGCCGCTCCACCGTCGCAGCGGCCCACCCGAGGAGCCGCCATGCCCACGTCAGCCAGTGATCCGGCCTACCCCGTCGGTCTCCGCCTCACCGGCCGCCGCGTCGTGGTCCTCGGCGGCGGTCAGGTCGCCCAGCGGCGGCTGCCGGCGCTGATCGCCGCCGGCGCCGACATCCAGTTGGTGTCCCCGTCGGCGACCCCGTCCGTCGAGGCCATGGCCGACACCGGCGAACTCACCTGGCACCGCCGCCGCTACCAGGACGGCGACCTCGCAGACGCCTGGTACGTGCTGGTCGCCACCTCGGACCGGACGGCGAACGACCGGGCGTCCGCGGAGGCCGAGGCCCGCCGCATCTGGTGCGTCCGCTCCGACGACGCCGACGTCGCCACCGCCTGGACGCCCGCCACCGGCCACAGCGCGGGGGTCACCGTCGCGGTGCTCACCACCGACGCCCGGGACCGCGACCCGCGACACACCGCCGCCATCCGGGACGCGGTGGTCGAAGGGCTGCGCGACGGCACCCTGGTGGCCCGCCACCACCGCAGCCGCGCCGGCTCCGTCGCCCTCGTCGGCGGCGGGCCCGGCGACCCCGACCTGATCACGGTCCGGGGCCGTCGACTGCTCGCGGAGGCCGACGTGGTCATCGCGGACCGGCTCGGTCCCCGTGACCTGCTCGCCGAACTGCCCCCGCACGTCGAGGTGATCGACGCCGCGAAGATCCCCTACGGGCGGTTCATGGCCCAGGAGGCGATCAACGCGGCCTTGGTCGAACACGCCAAGGCGGGCCGGTCGGTGGTCCGGCTCAAGGGCGGCGACCCGTTCGTCTTCGGGCGCGGGATGGAGGAGGCCGAGGCACTGGCCGAGGCGGGCATCCCGTACACGGTGGTGCCCGGCATCTCCAGTTCGATCTCGGTGCCCGGCGCGGCCGGCATCCCGGTCACCCACCGCGGTGTCGCCCATGAGTTCACCGTGGTCAGCGGGCACGTCGCACCCGAGGACCCCCGCTCGCTGGTGGACTGGGCGGCCCTCGCCGAGCTCCGCGGCACCCTGGTGGTGCTGATGGGCGTGGACAAGATCGGCCGGATCGCCGAGGCGCTGATCGCCCACGGCAGGGCCGCCGACACCCCGGTGGCCCTGGTCCAGGAGGGCACGACCGCGGCCCAGCGCCGGGTGGACGCGACGCTCGGCACCGTGGCCGCCGTGGTCGAACGCGAGGGCGTGCGGCCGCCCGCGGTCATCGTCATCGGCGAGGTGGTCCGGATCGGCCCCGACGCCTCCTCCGCCCACGGGCCGACCCCGCACTGAGCCACCACCGCGGGCCGGTCGGCCCCCACCGGCCCGCACCCCCACCCGCACCACACCGACAAGGCGGCACCACCCCGTGGCCGAACTGATCACCGTCGAGGACGCCGACGACCCCCGTCTGCGCGACTACACCGCGCTCACCGACGTCGAGTTGCGCCGGCGCCGCGAACCCGCCGAGGGGCTCTTCATTGCCGAGGGCGAGAAGGTCATCCGCCGGGCGCTGGACGCCGGCTACGCGATGCGGTCGATGCTGCTGTCGTCCAAATGGGTCGATGCCATGCGGGACGTGATCGACGAACTCCCCGCACCCGTCTACGCGGTCACCCCCGAACTGGCCGAGCGGGTCACCGGCTACCACGTCCACCGCGGCGCGCTCGCCTCGATGGCCCGCGCCCCGCTGCCGAGCGCGGGGCACCTGCTGTCCACCGCCCGCCGGGTGGTGGTCATGGAGTCCGTGAACGACCACACCAACATCGGTGCGATCTTCCGCTCCGCCGCTGCCCTGGGCATGGACGCCGTGCTGCTCTCCCCGGACTGCGCCGACCCGCTGTACCGCCGCTCGGTGAAGGTCTCGATGGGCGCCGTGTTCTCCGTGCCCTACGCCCGGCTGGAGCCGTGGCCGCACGCCCTGGAGACCGTCCGCGAAGCCGGCTTCGACCTGCTCGCGCTGACCCCCGACGCCACGGCCGTCACCCTGGACACGGCGGCCCCGCACCGCAGGGAGCGGGTGGCCCTGATGCTGGGCGCGGAAGGGACCGGACTGTCCCCCCGGGCGCTGCGCGCCGCCGACGAGCGGGTGCGCATCCCGATGGCCCACGGAGTGGACTCGCTCAACGTCGGCGCCGCGGCGGCCGTCGCCTTCTACGCGGTGACCTCGGGGCGCCCCGTCGACTGAGCCGGGTCCGACGGGGCGGCGGCCGTCGCCCCCGCCGGGGGCCGACCCTCCCCGGCGCCCCGGGAGGGGCCCTGGCAGCCCTGGGCGGCAGCGATGCCCAAGGCCACCAGCAGGGTCACGACCACGAACACGATCAGCCGCTGCCGCAACAACCGGGGGTTCGCCGGGCGACGCCCGGTCCCGGTCGGCCGCGGACGGGGCTGCCCCTTCCGGGGCAGCGGGCGGGTGCCGGACCGGGCGGGCCGGCCGCCGCGCGAACCGCCGGTCGCCCGGGAGTCCCGACCACCGCTGCGGCCCGTCCCGGAGGACTGCCCGCCGCGCGTCGGACCGACCGCACCGGAGCGCTGGGCGGAACCGGAACCGCGCGACGGCCGCGCGGAGGAGGACCGGGGCGGGGGAGTGCCCGGGGAACGCCGCTGGGTGCGCTGTGCCGCGTACTCCGCCGCGAGCCGCCCGGAGGGCCGGTCCGGCTCCCCGCGCGGGACGGGGGGACGCGGGTCGGTCAACCCCTGGGCCTCGCGCGCCGCGATCTCCTTGAGCCGCAGCGAGAGTTGGAGGGTGCTGGGCCGCTCCTCCGGGTCCTTCGCCAGACAGGCCCGCACCAGCGGAGCCAGGGCGTCGGGCACCCCGTGCAGCTGCGGTTCCTCGTGCACCACGCGGTACAGCATCACCTCCGAACTGCCGTGCCCGAAGGGGGAGTCGGAGGTGGCGGCGTAGGCGAGCGTGGCGCCGAGCGCGAACACGTCGGTGGCCGGGGTGACCGCGACTCCCCGCACCTGTTCCGGCGCCAGGAACCCGGGGGAGCCGACCGCGGTGCCCACATGGGTCAGGGTGCTCGCGCCGGTCGCCCAGGCGATGCCGAAGTCGATGATCCGCGGGCCCTTGGGGGAGAGCAGGATGTTGGACGGCTTCAGGTCCCGGTGCACCACACCGGCCTCGTGGACCGCGACGAGCCCCTCGGAGAGCGCGGCCCCCACCGCTGCGACGTCGGCCGCGGGGAGCGGGCCGCCGTCGGCGACCCGGTCGTGCAGGGAGGGACCGGGGACGTACTGGGTGGCGAACCAGGGACGGTCGGCCTCCAGGTCGGCGGCGACCAACCGGGCGGTGCAGCCCCCGCGGATGCGGCGGGCCGCCGACACCTCACGGGCGAACCGCTGACGGAACTCCTGGTCCTCGGCGAGGTCCGGCCGGATGACCTTCAGCGCGACCCGTTGGCCGCGGCGGTCGGACCCCAGGTAGACGACGCCCATGCCGCCGGCCCCGAGCCGTCGGTGCAGCCTGAACGAGCCGACCACGCGCGGGTCCTCACGCCTCAGGCGCATCATCGCCATGTTCATCCCCGCTGCCCGGTCCGGTTGACGAGCACAGCTTACGTACACCGGGCCCGGAGCGCGCAGAGGCCGCGCCCTCCCGATCCGATCGGTTGACGGCGCCGCGCAGGCGTGGTGAGGGGCGGTCAGGGACCGCCGCTTTCCGGCGGATTCCGGCTACGGGCGGGGCCAACCGCGCGGATCGCCAAGGGGATTGGCGCGAGGGCGGAGGGACGCTTCCCGGCTGCCGCGGCAGGGGTCCGCACCCGGCACCGGCGGCCCGGACGCCTCGGGGGAGCGGCCCGGTCCACCGGCACGCGGGCCGGTGCCGATCACGGGGAAGTGAGCGAAGTCACCCCGGCCCGGTACCGGCACGGCACCGGGCCCGTGGTTCCCCGTCCCTTCGGGGAAGACCCCGAGACCGGGGGCGCCGTCTCCACCCAGGGGAGTACGCGTCCGGGGCGCGGTCATCCTTGCGGAGGCCAGGAACCGGTACGAGGGCATGACGCCCCCGAGGGAACCCGCGCCATAGATTGGTCGTCAAGCGGCGGGTGCGGTACTCGTCCCCCGAGGTCAAGCGCCCGCCGCGGCCACAGACGGTGGCGCGGGAGCACCCGGCCCGCACACGAACCGATCCAGGAGAGGGACCATGGCGGACACGGCCACCCGGACGATGATCCGTGCACGAGGACGCCGGCTGTACGCGGCGTTCGACGGCGGCCGGTCCGGTCGGCGCCACCCCCTGGTGGCCACGGCCATGGTGCTCCCCCTGGCGGCCCTGCTCGTAGTCGTCTTCGGCGGCTGGGAGGCGGTGGTCACCCAAGCGTCGTCCGTGGTCGAGGTGCTGGGGCGCTGAGCGGCGCCCCGGGCCCGGAAGAGCGGTCCGGGCGGGGACATCCGACCATGAAACCCCGTGGGGACGGGGGTGCGACGGACGGCACAAGGCCCGCGCAACCTGGGGAGGTTGCGCGGGCACTTTGCCGTGTCCGGGCCCCGGGCCCGAGCTCGTAGGCTGGGCGGGAACGGTCGTCCCGGCCGTTTTACGACGGACGGAAGGGGCGGGGCGTCGATGAGCGGTGCGGTGGTGCGGGGGCTGCGCGTCAGGGCCCGGACGGCCGTGCACCGTCCGGACGGCCCCTGCGCCTGCGTGGAGGCGGGGCGGGTGCTCGCCGAGCGGGACGACGGCGTCGTCGTCCGGCACGGGGCGGTGGTCGCCAAGGCGCACGCCCGGGAGACGGACCCCGACGGCCTGGCCGCCCGGCTCGCGGTGGCGGCCCATCCGCTGCTCGCCGACGTCCTGCTGCCTCCGCTGGGCCGCGCCCGGGCCGCCCTGCCGGACGGCCGCCCGGTCAGCCTCTGGCCGTACGGCACCCCCGTCGACCCGCAGGCCCCCGACCGCGCTCCCTGGGCGGAGGCCGGGGAGCTGCTGGCCCGGCTGCACCGCGTCGACGTGGCGCGGCTGCCCGGGCCGCTGCCGCCGATGCGGGGGCCGGCGAAGGCCGCCCGGGCGGTCCGGCGGATGCGCTCCGCGGTGCCGTCCACCCCGGCGGCCCGGGCCTCGGCACCGGCCGCCGCGGCGGTGGAGCGGGCCTGGCTGACCCTGCCCCGCTGGGCGCGCGACGAGACGCCCGCCCCGCGCACGGACACCCTCTGCCACGGAGACCTCCACCTCGGCCAGTTGGTCCGGGCCCCCGCGCCGGACGGCCCGTGGCGGCTGATCGACGTGGACGACCTCGGGGTCGGTCCGGCGGTCTGGGACCTGGCCCGCCCGGCCGCCTGGTACGCCTGCGGCCTCCTCGGTCCCGCCGAGTGGGACCGCTTCCTGGGCGCGTACCGGGCGGCGGGCGGCCCGGCCGTCCCGGCGACGGGCGACCCCTGGCCCGCGCTGGACCCGGCCGCGCGGGCGCTGACCGTGCAGACGGCCGCCCTCGCCGTCGCGCGCGCCCGGCGCGAGGGCCGGGGCCCGGACCCCGACGAGTGGGCGGTGATCACGGCCTGTGACCGGATGGGCGTTCCGTCCGCCGTCGAATGAGGTGCCGATCGGGGGAGTTGGCGGGGACGGAAGCGAAGTAAGGTGCAGGGGAACGGAAGCCGGGCAGCGGTCCGGTGAAGCGGTAGTGAACGACGAGGAGTTGAACCCGCCCATGCAGTGTCCGAAATGCCATGCGGTCATGAGCACGTACAACCGGAACGGCGTCCAGATCGAGCAGTGCTCCGGCTGCCGCGGGATATTCCTGGACTACGGCGAGCTGGAGGCGCTGACCCGGTTGGAGTCCCAGTGGACGCAGCCCGCGCCGCCCCCGCCCGCCCCGCAGGGCTACCCCGCCGCCCCGCCCGCGCCCGCCTGGGGCGCCCCGCACGGCGGCCACGGCCAGCACGGCCACCACGGTCACGGCCACCGGAACCGCGGCTTCGGCCGGATGCTGTTCTCCTCGTGAGCGCATGCGCCGCCCCGCCACCGGGGTCGGCGCAGACCGTTCGGGAACGACCCAGCCCCCGGCGTCGAGGACGACCGGGGGCTGGGGTGCGGTGCGCGATACTGGGATTGAACCAGTGACCTCTTCCGTGTCAGGGAAGCGCTCTCCCGCTGAGCTAATCGCGCGGGACGTTCCGGCAGACTACCAGGGCACTCCCTCGCGGGTCGCCCGGATCCACCGGGGTGCTGCGTGCGCGATACTGGGATTGAACCAGTGACCTCTTCCGTGTCAGGGAAGCGCTCTCCCGCTGAGCTAATCGCGCGGGTACCCGATGATCGGGTCCAGTGGACGATACTGGGATTGAACCAGTGACCTCTTCCGTGTCAGGGAAGCGCTCTCCCGCTGAGCTAATCGTCCATGGAGGTGGAGACGGGATTTGAACCCGTGTAGACGGCTTTGCAGGCCGTTGCCTCGCCTCTCGGCCACTCCACCAGGGCGCGGGGTGCTCCGGGAACTCCCCGCTCCTGAGCGGACGACGAGGCTCGAACTCGCGACCTCAACCTTGGCAAGGTTGCGCTCTACCAACTGAGCTACGTCCGCCTGTCGTTTCGGTCCGCTTGCGCGTCCCGGCGACGTGTTGAACTCTAGCGGATTCCCGGGGAACCTCAAAAACGCGTTTACGCAGCGTGCTGGACCGCGCCGTGCCGGGGCGCCGAGCACGGTCCCCCGCCTAGACTCGCAGCCGTGCGCACCCTTCCTCCCCTGGCCCGCTTCGGTGGCCTCCTCGCCACCGGCCTGCGCGACGTGACCAGCGACGTCGCCGCGCTGGACGGCAGCGGCTTCTGGGCCGTGTGCGCCGACTTCGAGGGGCGCACGGTGTGCGCGCGCTTCGCCGAGGTTCGACCGGCGCCGGTTCCCGCGCCGGTCCCCGGCGCCTGGCGGGGCCCCGCCCCCGGCGACTGGCTGTCCTCACTCGACCGCGCCGCGTACACCCGGGGCGTGCGCCGGATACGCGAGCGCATAGCCGCGGGCGAGGTGTACCAGGCGAACCTGTGCCGGGTGCTGTCCGCCCCGATCGCTCCCGGCGCCGTCGCCGACGTCGACGCCCTGACCGCGCTGCTCGCCCGGGGCAACCCCGCCCCGTACGCCGGAACGATCCGGCTCCCCGAGCACGGGGTGGAGGTCGCCACCGCCTCGCCCGAGCTCTTCCTGCGTCGACACGGCCGCACCGTCGAGTCCGGACCGATCAAGGGCACCGGGCGCACCGAGGCCGACCTGCTGGAGAAGGACTTCGCCGAGAACGTGATGATCGTCGACCTGGTCCGCAACGACCTCGGCCGGGTCTGCACCATCGGCTCGGTCACCGTCCCGGACCTGTGCGCCGTGGAGAAGCACCCCGGGCTCGTCCACCTCGTCTCCACCGTGCGCGGTGAACTGCTGCCCGACGCGGGCTGGGGCGACCTGCTCGCCGCCGCCTTCCCCCCCGGTTCCGTCACCGGGGCGCCCAAGTCCAGCGCGCTGCGGATCATCGAGGCGCTGGAGACCGCGCCGCGCGGCCCCTACTGCGGCGGCATCGGCTGGGTCGACGCCGACCGGGGCACCGGCGAACTGGCCGTGGGCATCCGCACCTTCTGGCTCGACCGCGCCGCCGGCCTGCTGCGCTTCGGCACCGGCGCGGGCATCACCTGGGGCTCGGACCCCGAACGCGAGTGGCACGAGACCGAACTGAAGGCCGCCCGGCTGCTCGCCGTGGCCTCGGGCGACCCCGTCGCCACCGAACCGTAGAGAGGGCTCCACGTGAAACTCTGGCTCGACGGCGGACTGCGCGACGCCGCCTCCGCGCAGGTCTCCGTCTTCGACCACGGGCTGACGGTCGGCGACGGGATCTTCGAGACCATGAAGACCGTCGACGGGCGGGCCTTCGCCCTCACCCGCCACCTGGACCGCCTCGCCCGCTCCGCCCGCGGCCTCGCCCTGCCCGAGCCCGACCTCGACGAGGTGCGCCGGGCCTGCCGGGCGGTCCTGGAGGCCAACCCGACGGCGCGCGGTCGGCTGCGGGTCACCTACACCGGAGGCGTCTGCCCGCTCGGCTCCGACCGGGGGGAGAACCCGCCGACCCTCGTCGTCGCGCTGGGGCCCGTCCCGCCGCCCGCCCCCACCACGGCGGTCGTCACCGTGCCCTGGACCCGCAACGAGCGCGGAGCCCTGGCCGGCTTGAAGACCACCTCGTACGCGGAGAACGTGGTCGCCCTGGCCCGGGCCCGGGAACGGGGCGCCACCGAGGCGCTGTTCGCCAACACGGCGGGGTCGCTGTGCGAGGGCACCGGATCCAACGTCTTCGTCGTCCTCGACGGGGAGGTCCACACCCCGCCGATCGCCTCCGGCTGCCTCGCCGGCGTCACCCGGGCCCTCGCCGTCGAGTGGACCGGTGCCCGGGAGACCGATCTGCCGTTGGACGTCCTCGACCGCGCCGAGGAGATCTTCCTCACCTCGACCCTGCGGGACGTCCAGGCCGTCCACCGGGTCGACGACCGCGAACTGCCGGCGCCCGGACCCGTCACCGCCAAGGCGGTGCGGATCTTCGCCGAGCGGTCCGCGGCCGATCTGGATCCCTGAGCGCCCGGTGCGGCCGAAATCCGGATGACTGCGGCGGGGCCGGTGGGTAGACATCAGGGGGTGACCACCACCCTGCGGCCGGTCGGGCCGCTCCAGCAGCAGGCCGACGGGGGGCGTTCCCGCACCTTCCGGATCTGCGTCAACAGCCGCCCCGTCGGCGAGATCCACCTCGCCACCCACGAGGGCTTCGGCCCCCGGGTCGCCCAGGTGCGCGCACTGCGCGTCGACGAGCCGGAGCGGGGCCGGGGCCGGGGCACGGTGGCCGCCCTCGCCGCCGAGGAGGTCGCCCGGGGGTGGGACTGCCAGCAGCTCCAGGCGTCCGTCCCCGCGGACGCCGCGGTGGCGCTCCGCCTCGCCCAGGCCCTCGGCTACACCGAGCGCAGCCGGCACCTGACCAAGCGGCTGGACGTCGTCCCCGCGCCGCCGCCCGGTTCGACCGCGCGGCCGATGGAACCGGCCGAGTACGGTCCCTGGCGGGAGGCGGCCGGCGCCGCCTACCTCGCCGAGTGGACGGAGCGGGGCGTGCCGGAGCCCCAGGCGCGGGCCAAGGTCGCCCACGACTGGGCACGGCTGCTGCCCGAGGGGCCGGCCACCCCCGGCGCGGCGTTCGGCGTCCTGGAGCACGACGGCACCACGGTCGGCACGATCTGGGTGACCACCTCGGCGCCGTCCGACGACGGGGCCTTCGTCCTCGATGTCGAGGTCGCACCGGAACGTCGGGGCGAGGGCCACGGCCGGACCCTGATGCGGCACGCCGAACGGATCGCCCTCGACGCCGGCCACACCAGGCTCGGCCTCAACGTCTTCGCGGGCAACACCCCGGCACTGCGGCTGTACGAGTCCCTGGGGTACGAGCCGGTCGCCCACCACCTGTACAAGCCGCTGGTGTGAGCGGGCGGCCCGGCACCGCCGGCGGTTCAGCCGGCGAGCAGCCCGTCCACGATCCGCTCGATGCGTTCCCGCAACCCCTCCTGGCTCTGGCCCCCGTCGAGGCGCTGGCCGTCGACGACGTAGGTGGGGGTGCCCGTCACCCCGATCGCCTTGCCCTCGGCCTGGTCGGCGTCGACGGTCAGGATGTGCCGCCCGTCGACGAGTGCGGTGTCGAACTCCTCCGTGTCGAGGCCGAGTTCCGCGGCGACCGCGAGGAGCAGCGCCTCGCCCCGCCGGTCCAGCTCCGCGGTCCGTGCGAGGACGGCCTCGACGTACGGCCATCCCCGTCCCTGCGCGGCGGCCTCCTCCGCGGCCTGGGCCGCGGCGAAGGCGTGCGGGTGCTTGGGGAGCGGGAAGTGGCGCAGCCGCACCTCCAGCCGGTCGCCGTAGCGGGCGCGCAGCGCGCGGACGTCGTCCAGCGCGGTGTGGCAGTCGGGGCACTGGAGTTCGCACCACACGTCGAGCAGGACGGGGCGGGGCGCGGACGGGGCGGTCGAGTCACTCATGGGGTCAGTCTCGCAGCTCAGCCCGGGCGGCCCGGGCCGGGACCTGGGGAGGAGGCGGGACCCGGAGTTCTCCCTGAGAGGTGGGGTCGGGTCGTGGCCCCGGGGCCGCGACCCGGTGCAGGATGGACGGGGGGAACCGTTCCACAGATCAACTGGAGGTCGGAATGATTGCCGAGACCGTGTGTTCCGCCGTGGCCGTGGCGGGCCTGGGCATCGCGGCGGTCACCGCCTACCGCAAGCGCTTCCTCGCGGCGGCCCGCACCGCCGCGTACGCACTGGTGCCGCTCGGCCTGGTCATGACCGGAGCCGTCCAGTGGATCTCGGACCTCGTGTTCAGCCCGGCCAAGTGGGCCGGGTTCGGCGTGCTCGGGGTGGCGTGGGCGCTGTTCATGACCACCCGGCTCGTGGAGCGCCGCCGGGGCGGGGACAAGGGAGCCGAGGCCCGGCCGGCGGCCGGTGGTGGCGCCGGGCGGGACGCGGTGGCGCCGGGTGCCGCCACGCCTGCGACCGGGCGGCCCTCCCTCACCTCCCGGAAGAAGAAGTCCGCACCGGCGGCGGGCGGTGGCGACGACTTCAGCGACATCGAGGCCATCCTCAAGAAGCACGGCATCTGAGCCATCTCCCGACATTCACCAGAACCGCCGAACACGCCTCCTGCACAGGTCACCGTCCCATTACCAGGCCGTCTCAAGATGTGACACAGAATCCGGTGAACTCCCGTCCAATACGGGCGTGTTGACCGCGCCACAGCTCGGCGATGGGTCATCATCTGCGGGAGATGCTCGACACCACGCACCACGGTGCCGCCCGTTCCGACCCGCCCGTCGCACGCACGACGGACGGGGCCGGCCAGGCCCCCCTGGACAACGGCGCCACCAGGAAACACCCAACTCCCCCCGTCCATGCGATGCGCGCCGCCGCCCACCGGGCGCGGAACCGGCGCGCCCACGCCCCGGGGCGCGCCGCCAGCGCGGCCTCCCCGGGCAGCGCGCCGCCGACCCCGCCCGGGGTCCGGCGTGTCCATGCCCGCCCGGCGCCCCGGAGCGAACCCGCTCGGTCACCCCGGGTGACCGATCCCCCGAAGTCGTCGTCCGCCCCGGCCGGGGCCGCGGCGACCGCTTCCGCACCAGGGGTCACACAGGCCCCAGCGGGCCCTCAGACCCCCGGGGCCGACCCGGTCGGGGGTCAGTCCCGCACCGCGGCCGGGGCGGCGCCACAGGGCCCCGCACCGGAGGCCCGGGGGTGTCTGTTCGCCCTCTCCCAACCCCCACTCATGATCTTCCTCACGGTGATCGGCACCCTGCTGATGATGGGGGCGGTCCACGACCTGTTCCTGCTGGGCCGCTGACCGCCTCCGGGGCGGTGCCCCCGTCGCACCCCGCACGCGGACGGCGTCACCGCGCGTTACGCAAGCGCGGTGACGCCGTCCGTGCGGATCCACCCGGCACTGCCGGGCCCGCGCCGTCTCCCCGAGTCGGACGGCGGCGGGCTCGTTCGGGTGGCTCCGTCCTGCGCTCCCTCGTGTCGTGTCGGTCCGGAGGTCCTAGCTCTCGGCCAGGATGTGGGACAGCTCGGTGTCGAGATCGAAGTGCCGGTGCTCCGTACCCGGGGGTACGGCGGCGTCCGTCCGCTTGAGGAACGATTCCAGCGCCCGCGCCGGGGCTTCGAGCAGGGCCTCGCCCTCGGGGGAGCTCAGAGCGATGCAGACCACGCCCTGACCGTGGCTCCGGGACGGCCAGACACGGACGTCTCCGGTGCCGGTGGGCCGGTGCAGGCCCTCGGCGAGGAGGTCGCGGGCGAAAACCCACTCGACGGTCTCCTCGGCTCCGGTGTGAAAGGTGGCGTGCACGGCGTAGGGATCGGCCGTGTCATACCGCAGTCCCGCGGGAACAGGCAGTGAGGACTCGCTCGACACAACGAGGCGCAGGTGCAGCTCGCAGCTGACCGTGGTGTTCATAAGCGCCATGGCCTTTCGCTCAGTGTGCGCTCGGGGATTCGCACGTCGGCGAAATCGACATGCCACCTACGGTGCCGTTGTAAACCCCTCTGAGCGTTTTGCGTGTCTTTAGGTACCCCGTACGGCGGAGTCATTGTTGGTACCACGGGACCATTCCGGTGACCAGAATCCTTCAGGTACGTTTGTCCACATGAATACGGGGAGTGACGAAATGGGGAAGGCGGCCTTGGCGATCGACGAAGCAGACGACGAGCAGCCGGAGCGCCCGCTGGGTTCGCGGGCTCCGGAGTACATCCAGCGGCGCAGAGTGCTGCACCTGAGCTGGCAGGTCGGCGTGTTCGTGGTGGGCCTCGCCGTGGTCGGCGCGGGCGTCGCGATGCTGGTGCTGCCCGGCCCCGGGTGGTTGGTGATCTTCGCCGGCATGGCGATCTGGGGGACCGAGTTCGTCTGGGCGCAACTGGTGCTCCGCTGGACGAAACGCAAGGTCACCGAGGCGGCACAGCGTGCCCTCGATCCCAAGGTGCGACGCCGGAACATGATCCTCACGGCGCTGGGTCTGACCATCGTGGGTGTCTTGTCGGCCGTCTATCTGTGGCAGTACGGGCTGACCCTGCCGTGGAAGGTCGGCGAGTGAGGCGGCCGGCGCGTCAACGGGCCGCCGCGACGGCCCGGCGGGCGGTGGTCGGGGCACCAGCTGACATGGGGTAATGTTCTCCGTGTGCCCGGGCGATTAGCTCAGTGGGAGAGCGCTTCGTTCACACCGAAGAGGTCACTGGTTCGAACCCAGTATCGCCCACCCCGGACCGTGACCCGGAGGCCCAAAGCCTCCGGGTCACGGGCTTTTTGGCGTGTTTCTTCCCCGGCGGCGGCCCCCGCTGAATTCGGCGTTCACGTTTTCGGTGAATTCCCTTCGGGAACTCCGTGCGTTCGCCGGGATTCTGACCGGAGATCAGTTCGCCCCCGCCCCGCGGCCCGTGGCCCCGACGGCGCCGCGCGTCCGCCGCGGAAGGGGCCACCCGGCGGGCACACTGCCTCCATGGACTGGTGCCGTTACCGCTTCCACAGCCGTTGGGACCTGCCCGGGCCGCCCGCGGCGGTCCTCGCCGTCCTGCGACGGGCCGAGGAGTACCCCCGCTGGTGGCGCCAGGTCCGCGCGGTGGTTCCCGCTCCCGACGGGCGCACCGGTGAGGCGCGGTTCCGCTCCCTCCTCCCCTACACCCTGACCGTCACCGTGTCCCGGGCCCCCGGCCAGCAGGCCCCCGGGGTCCTGGAGGTCGACCTGGGGGGTGACCTGGAGGGCTGGGCCCGGTGGACCCTGGTGGCCCGGGGGGCCGGCACCCGGGTGCTGTTCGACCAGGTGGTCGACGTGCGGCGGCCCGCGATGCGCCGGCTGGCGGTGCCGGGGCGCCCCTTCTTCCGGCTGAACCACCGCTGGATGATGCGCGGCGGACGGCGCGGCCTCCGCGCCCTGCTGGCCGCCGAGCGGGGTCCGGGGCGCCGGTCCGGGGGCGAGCGCGGAACGGTTTGAACGAACCGACCGGGGACCTGTATGGTTCAGTCCGTTCCCGGGCGATTAGCTCAGTGGGAGAGCGCTTCGTTCACACCGAAGAGGTCACTGGTTCGAACCCAGTATCGCCCACCCGGAGAGGACCGGTCCGCCGTTCGGCGGGCCGGTCCTCCGCGTTGCCCGCAGGTTCGGGCCGGTGGCGTCACACCGCGGTCGGGAGCTCCGGACGCAGTGGCCAGGCCGGGTCCACCGCCTCCTCGGTCCCCGTGCGGGCGTACCAGGTGTGGAGGCCGCGGGCCTGCGCGGCGTGCCAGACCGCTTGCAGCGTGTGCAGCTCGGCCGGGGTGAGCCGGTCGAGGCGGGACGCGAACCGCCGGCCCAGTGCGCGCACCACCTCCAGTGCGGCCAGCGCGTCCGTCGCCGCCTCGTGCGCCGGGACCGGTTCCACGTCGTAGTGGGCGCAGAGGTCGGTCAGGGTCCGGTCGCCCTTGCGGTAGCGGTCGAAGTGCCGGTCCAACACCCAGGGGTCGAGGACCCGCAGGGGGGCGGTCTCCAGGTACTGCCCGAGCGGGGTCGCCCGGTGCCGCCGCACCTCGCGGTCCAACAGCGTCAGGTCGAACGGCGCGTTCATCACCACCACCGGACGGCCTGCCGCCCCCTGCTCGCCGAGGGCCCGGGCGATCTCCTCCACCACGGGCGAGGGCCAGCGCCCGGTCAGCGCCACCTGCTCGTCCGTCAGGCCGTGCACCGCCGTCGCCCGGGCGGGTATCGGCACCCCCGGGTTCACCAGCCAGCGGGTCACCCGGGGGCGTCCGCCGGGCGCGTCCTGGCAGACCACGGCGGCCGAGACGATCCGGTCGGACTCGACGTCCGGACCGGTGGTCTCGATGCCGAAGGCGGTCAGCGGGCCTTCGTACCAGAGCATCATGTCACCCAACTCCTCCGTCGCCCCCGGCAGTTGAACTCGCCCTGCTTGCCCGGGTGATACCCGGGCGGGCCGGGAGCACACCCGGGCTCGGCAAGGTCCGCCGCGGATACGGAAGTTCGACGACGGACCGGGACCACCGGGGGCGCAGCGGACGCGCCCCGGCGCGCCCCGCCCACCCGCGGGCGCCCCGGGACCCGGCGGGGGTCGGACCGCCGGGGCGTGCGCGGAGCGTCGCGGGCGGTAGCCGTTTCGCGAGGGGCGGCCCCGGCTCGGTACGATCCGGGGAGCGCCTCCCATCGACCGGAGCGCCCCACCTTCAGGCAGGAGAGACCGGTGTCAGACGTCCGTGTGATCATCCAACGCGATTCCGAGCGGGAAGAGCGCACGGTGACGACGGGCACCACCGCTGCCGAGCTCTTCCCGGGCGAGCGCGCGGTGGTCGCGGCCCGGGTGGACGGCGAGCTGAAGGACCTGGCGTACGCGGTGCGGGACGGCGAGTCCGTCGAGCCCGTCGACATCGCCTCCGAGGACGGCCTGGACATCCTGCGCCACTCCACCGCGCACGTCATGGCCCAGGCCGTGCAGGAGCTCTTCCCCGAGGCGAAGCTCGGCATCGGCCCGCCGGTGCGGGACGGCTTCTACTACGACTTCGACGTCGAGAAGCCGTTCACCCCCGAGGACCTCAAGGCCATCGAGAAGAAGATGCAGGAGATCCAGAAGCGGGGCCAGCGCTTCTCCCGCCGGGTGGTCAGCGACGAGGCGGCCCGCGAGGAGCTGGCGGACGAGCCGTACAAGCTGGAGCTCATCGGTCTGAAGGGCGCGGCCTCCCACGAGGACGGCGCGGACGTCGAGGTCGGCGCCGGCGAGCTGACGATCTACGACAACCTGGACGCCAAGACCGGCGACCTGTGCTGGAAGGACCTCTGCCGGGGCCCCCACCTGCCCACCACCCGGAACATCCCCGCGTTCAAGCTGATGCGCAACGCCGCCGCGTACTGGCGCGGCAGCGAGAAGAACCCGATGCTCCAGCGCATCTACGGCACCGCCTGGCCGTCCAAGGAGGAGCTCAAGGCACACCTCGACTTCCTCGCCGAGGCCGAGAAGCGTGACCACCGCAAGCTCGGCAACGAGCTGGACCTCTTCTCGATCCCCGAGCAGATCGGCTCCGGCCTCGCCGTCTTCCACCCCAAGGGCGGCATCGTCCGCCGGGTCATGGAGGACTACTCCCGGCGCCGCCACGAGGAGGAGGGGTACGAGTTCGTCTACACCCCGCACGCCACCAAGGGGAAGCTCTTCGAGACCTCCGGGCACCTCGACTGGTACGCCGACGGCATGTACCCGCCCATGCAGCTCGACGAGGGCGTGGACTACTACCTGAAGCCCATGAACTGCCCGATGCACAACCTGATCTTCGACGCGCGCGGGCGTTCCTACCGTGAGCTGCCGCTGCGCCTGTTCGAGTTCGGGACCGTGTACCGCTACGAGAAGTCCGGCGTCGTGCACGGTCTCACCCGGGCCCGCGGCTTCACCCAGGACGACGCGCACATCTACTGCACCAAGGAGCAGATGGCGGACGAGCTGGACTCGACCCTGACCTTCGTGCTGGGCCTGCTGCGCGACTACGGGCTCACCGACTTCTACCTGGAGCTCTCCACCAAGGACCCGGAGAAGTACGTCGGCTCCGACGAGGTGTGGGAGGAGGCCACCGAGACGCTGCGCAAGGTGGCGGAGAAGCAGGGGCTGCCGCTGGTCCCCGACCCGGGCGGCGCCGCCTTCTACGGGCCCAAGATCTCGGTACAGGCCAAGGACGCCATCGGCCGTACCTGGCAGATGTCGACGGTGCAGCTCGACTTCAACCTGCCCGAGCGCTTCGACCTGGAGTACACCGGCCCCGACGGGTCCAAGCAGCGTCCGGTCATGATCCACCGGGCCCTGTTCGGCTCGATCGAGCGGTTCTTCGCGGTGCTCCTGGAGCACTACGCGGGCGCCTTCCCGGCGTGGCTCGCGCCGGTGCAGGCCACCGGCATCCCGATCGGGGACGCACACGTGCCGTACCTGGAGGACTTCGCCCGGCAGGCCCGTCGCCGGGGGCTGCGCGTGGAGGTCGACTCCTCCTCGGACCGGATGCAGAAGAAGATCCGCAACGCGCAGCGGCAGAAGGTGCCGTTCATGATCATCGCGGGCGACGAGGACATGGCCAACGGTGCGGTGTCCTTCCGCTACCGCGACGGCTCCCAGGAGAACGGCATCCCGGTGGCCGATGCCCTGGCCAAGATCGAACAGGTCGTCGCGGACCGCACCCAGGTCTGATCGACGTCCGGCCCACGGCCCCCGGGAGGATCACCCTCCCGGGGGTCTTATGCTGCACAGCATGACGACGAGTGAGCCGGAGCAGCAGATCGGAGTGGGCGTCCCCGACGCGTTCCAGCGGCTGTGGACCCCCCACCGGATGGCGTACATCCAGGGAGAGAACAAGCCGACCGGCCCCGGAGTGGACGACGGTTGTCCGTTCTGCACCATCCCGACGAAATCGGACGAGGACGGGCTGATCATCGCCCGGGGCGAGCTGGTCTACGCGGTGCTGAACCTGTACCCGTACACCGGCGGCCACGCGATGGCCGTGCCCTACCGGCACGTCGCCGACTACACCGAGTTGGACCGGGGCGAGACGCTGGAACTCGCGGACTTCACCCAGCGGCTGATGACGGCCCTGAGGGCGGCCTCCGGGGCGCACGGCTTCAACATCGGCATGAACCAGGGGACCGTGGCCGGTGCGGGCATCGCCGCCCACCTGCACCAGCACGTGGTGCCCCGCTGGGGCGGCGACACCAACTTCATGCCCGTCGTCGGTCACACCAAGGTGATGCCCCAACTCCTCGCCGACACCCGGGCCCTCCTGGCGGACGCCTGGCCCGCCTGAGCCGGCCCGGCCGCCGTTCCCCGTGCACCGGGGAACGGTCCGGCCCGGGGTCAGGCGTCGTAGAGGTCGGCCTTGCGCGGAGCGGCGTCCTGCACGGCACCGGAGAGCGAGGACGAGCGGGACCCGAACGAAGTGGTGTCGACGCCGTTCTCCTCCAGGACCTTCAACGCCGCCTTGTGCACCACCCGCAGCACCGGGGTGGCCGCGCGCAGCGCGTCGTCGGCCATGAAGCGGTGCCGCCACGGCGCCGCCGCCCAGGCGTGCCGCAGTCCGAAGGGCTCCGGCAGCGACAGCTTGCCGCCGAGCCAGTCCAGCAGCGGCGGGTACCAGGTGAACGGGGCCCGTACGGCCAACCGCACCACCTCGTCCGACTCGATCAACGGCAGGGTCACCGTCCGGCTCTCCCAGAACCTGATCGCCTTCGACACGGACTTCGTCCGCGGTGACGACTTGGTGGTGAACAGCCCGTGCACCGGTCCCAGGGCGTACCCGGTGACCTCGATGCGCAGGGTCTCGTGGAGCACGGTCACGGTGATCATCATCGTGATCACCAACTGGCCGTCCCAGAGCACGAACTGCACGCCCAGGTAGTGCCGGTCACCGCTGCCGAACTGCTGCTCGTTGCAGATCCGCTGTATCTCGTGCTGCTTGATCTGGTACGCGTCCACGTCCGAACCGCTGGGCCGGGACACGCCCTTGGCGCCCTCGCCGACCGGGGTCACGATCCAGTGGCGTATGGACGGGGTCGGGAAGCCGCCGGTGTGCAGGGGACCGCGGGTCAGCATCCTCAGCTGGTCGTGGATCGCCCGGATGACGTCCCAGCTGCGGAAGGGATGGATCTCCTTGCCCGGCTCGCGGGACACCAACTCCTCCGCGAGCTGCCAACTGCCCCAACGGGTGCCCATGCCGAGGATGCCCTTGGGCCCCGCATAGAAGATGGAATTGGACTGCTGCTCGGCGCCGAGCCTGGCCAACCCCTGCCGCAGCGCCTCGGCCGCGCCCTGGCCCGGGTGGGTGGGCACCGACTCGGGGACCTTCGCCCCGACCCCGCCCCCGGACAGCAGACCGTCCCAGCGGGCGCGCAGGTCGTGCGCGGTGCGCTCGCAGATCCGCTTGGCCCACACCCAGCCGATGACCGGGACCACGATCGCGGCCCGCGCGTACCAGGGCCAGAAGCCGGTGAACGGCAGCCGCAGCAGCAGGAGGGCGGCGAACAGGCACACCCCGACCAGCAGGGCGGTGCTCAGGGTCGAGGCCCGCTTGTCGCCGGCCCCGTTGGCCCACTTGCGCAGTTGGAACACCAACAGCCAACCGAGCAGGCCCGGCAGGAACACCAGTCCGCACAGCGCCATGATCGCGGTCAGCCAACTGTCGCGGTGCTTGCGGATGCGGGCCGCCGCGAGGGCGTGCTCCACCACCGACTGCGGATCGATCCCGAAGGACTGGATGAGCGGTGCGCGCCCACCACCGAGCATCCGCACCTGGATCGCCCGGGAGAACGCCTCGCCGAGGTTCGGGGTGAACAGGGTGGCCCACTTGCGGCCCCCGCTGATGCCGGACTGGTACCAGTCGTTATCGGCCTGTTTGATGTCCTCCAACGGGCCGTCCCGGTACGCGGCCGAGGCGAGCGCCGTGGTGGCCGCGGTCTGCCCCGACGAGCCCGAGAGCGGAACCTGAGCCCCCGGAGTGAAATCGAAACCGTCCGCCACCGCGGAACCCCCTCCTTCGCCGCGTTGTCGCTGCTGCGGCTTCCCGACTTGCCTACCCCGCACGCCTGTTGATCAGGCCGACGAGCGGAGCGGGCGTCCCGTCCGTCGCGGTCGCGGTAGGTGACGCACACCGCGACCCGATCAGGACTCAGCGTATCCGCCGGGGTGCGCATCCGTCAGGGGACGGGAAAAGGCCACCCGGTGCGGGGAGCGGACAGCCGTGCCGACACGCCCCGGCCCGCGCCGGCGCACGCGTACGGACGCCCAGCTCGGACCCCGTTCCGCACGCTCGGCCCGGCATCCGGGACGCCCGTCCGGGGGCGCGCGCCCCCGGACGGCCCGAGGGGGCCGCGGCGCAGGGAGCCGGCTCCGGCAAGGCCCGCGGCGCCCCCGGACCGCCCCCGCCACCCCTCCTCCTGCACGTCCATCCGCCGGACGCGGCGTCCGGGGCGCACGGTGCCCCGGGGGAGCATCGGGCCGAGCGTGGCTACCATGGGCCAGCCGGTGGTCATCAGGGCCGCCCGATCCACCGAACATCCGGGAAGGCCATGCTGAACAAGTACGCGCGTGCATTCTTCACGCGTGTCCTCACGCCGTTCGCCGCGTTTCTGATCCGCCGCGGGGTGAGCCCCGACACGGTCACCCTGATCGGAACCGCCGGAGTGGTGGTCGGCGCGCTGGCCTTCTTCCCCCGGGGCGAGTTCTTCTGGGGCACCATCGTCATCACCCTGTTCGTCTTCTCGGACCTGGTGGACGGCAACATGGCCCGTCAGCTCGGTCGTTCCAGCCGCTGGGGAGCCTTCCTCGACTCGACCCTGGACCGGGTCGCCGACGGGGCGATCTTCGGCGGGTTCGCCCTCTGGTACGCGGGGCAGGGCGACAACGACGTCCTGTGCGCGGTGTCGATCTTCTGTCTGGCCAGTGGCCAGGTCGTCTCCTACACCAAGGCCCGCGGCGAGTCCATCGGTCTGCCGGTCGCCGTCAACGGCCTCGTCGAGCGGGCCGAACGGCTCGTGGTCTCGCTGGTGGCCGCCGGCCTCGCCGGACTGCACGCCTTCGGCGTCCCCGGCATCGACGTCCTGCTGCCCGTCGCCCTGTGGATCGTCGCCCTGGGCAGTCTCGTCACGCTCGTCCAGCGGGTGGTCACCGTCCGTCGCGAGGCCGCCGAGGCCGATGCCGGCCAGCCGCGCCCGCCCAGCGGGCGGGGCGCCCTCGGCGGTGAGAACGCCGGATGAGCTTCGGCGACCGCCTCAGCGACGCCCTGTACGGCACCGGGTGGGCCACCGTGAAGCGACTGCCGGAACCGGTGGCCACCCGCCTCGGCCGCACCCTCGCCGACCTGGCGTGGCGGCGACGGGGTCCTGCGGTGCTGCGGCTGGAGGCCAATCTGGCCCGTGTGGTGCCGGACGCCGGCCCCGAACGGCTGGCCGAGTTGTCCCGCGCCGGCATGCGGTCCTACCTGCGCTACTGGATGGAGTCCTTCCGGCTGCCCACCTGGAGCGAGCAGCGGGTGAGCGCCGGATGCGCGATAGCGGACATCCACCGCGTCACCGACGCCCTCGCCGCCGGCCGGGGCGTCGTCCTGGCCCTGCCGCACCTCGCCAACTGGGACCTCGCCGGGGCGTGGGTCACCACCGCGCTGAAGACCCCGTTCACCACCGTCGCCGAGCGCCTCAAGCCGGAGACCCTGTACGACCGCTTCGTCGCCTACCGCGAGGGCCTCGGCATGGAGGTGCTCCCGCACGACGGCGGTGCCGCCTTCGGCGTCCTCGCCCGACGGCTGCGCGCCGGCGGCCTGGTCTGCCTGGTCGCCGACCGCGACCTGTCCGCCGCCGGCATCGAGGTCGACTTCTTCGGCGAGACGGCCCGGATGCCCGCCGGGCCGGCGCTGCTCGCCCAGCAGACCGGCGCCCTGCTGATGCCGGCGACCCTCTGGTACGGCGACACGACGATGCACGGCCGGGTCCACCCGCCCGTCGAGGTGCCCGTGTCAGGCACCCGCGCCGAGAAGACGTCCGTCATGACACAGGCCCTGGCGGACGCCTTCGCCTCGGGCATCGCCGACCATCCGGAGGACTGGCACATGCTCCAGCGGCTGTGGCTCGCGGACCTCGCCCCCGCAGTCCGCGCACCCGGGGGAGGGACGGCATGAGGATCGGCATCGTCTGCCCGTACTCCTGGGACGTCCCCGGTGGCGTGCAGTTCCACATCCGGGACCTCGCCGAGCACCTGATCGGGCTCGGCCACCAGGTGTCCGTCCTGGCGCCCGCCGACGACGACACCCCGCTGCCGCCGTACGTGGTCTCCGCCGGCCGCGCGGTTCCCGTTCCGTACAACGGCTCGGTGGCCCGCCTGAACTTCGGCTTCCTCTCCGCCGCCCGGGTCCGCCGCTGGCTGCACGAGGGCACCTTCGACGTCATCCACATCCACGAACCCGCCTCGCCCTCGCTCGGCCTGCTGACCTGCTGGGCCGCCCAGGGGCCCATCGTGGCGACCTTCCACACCTCCAACCCGCGCTCCCGGGCCATGATCGCCGCCTACGCCATCCTCCAGGCGGCCCTGGAGAAGATCAGCGCCCGCATCGCGGTCAGCGAGTACGCCCGCCGGACCCTGGTCGAGCACCTGGGGGGCGACGCGGTCGTCATCCCCAACGGCGTCGACGTCGACTTCTTCGCCCGGGCCGAGCCCCGCCCCGAGTGGCAGGGCGACACCCTCGGCTTCATCGGACGGATCGACGAGCCCCGCAAGGGCCTCCCGGTGCTGATGCGGGCGCTGCCGCGGATCTTCGCCGAGCGGCCGGACGCCCGACTGTTGATCGCCGGCCGGGGGGACACCGAGGAGGCCCTCGCCCCGCTGCCCGCCGAATTCCGCTCCCGGGTCGAGTTCCTCGGCATGGTCAGCGACGAGGAGAAGGCCCGACTGCTGCGCAGCGTCGACCTGTACGTGGCGCCCAACACCGGCGGCGAGAGCTTCGGGATCATCCTGGTCGAGGCCATGTCCGCCGGTGCGCCGGTGCTCGCCTCGGACCTCGACGCGTTCGCCCAGGTGCTGGACCACGGCAGCGCCGGCGAGCTCTTCGCCAACGAGGACGCCGAGGCCCTCGCCGACGCCGCGGTGCGCCTGTTGGGCGACCCGGACCGGCGCACGGAACTGCGGGAGCACGGCAGCAAGCACGTGCGCCAGTTCGACTGGTCCACCGTGGGCGCGGACATCCTGTCCGTGTACGAGACGGTCACCGCGGGCGCCGCGGCCGTCGCCGCCGACGAACGGGCCACCGGGCTGCGCGCCCGCTTCGGCATCGGGAGCTGAGGACGGGCCGTCCGGTGGCCGGCCACCGGACGGCTAGCCTTCCCCCGTGACCTCGACATTCATCTGGATCGCGGTGGCCCTGTTGGTCATCGGCCTCTACCTCAGCTGGACCGCGGGCCGACTGGACCGGCTGCACACCCGCATCGACGCCGCCCGCGCCGCCCTCGACGCCGAACTGCTGCGCCGGGCCTCCGTCGCCCAGGAACTCGCGACCTCGGGGGTCCTGGACCCGGCGGCCTCCATCGTCCTGTACGAGGCGGCCCACGCGGCCCGGCAGGCGGAGGAGGAGCAGCGCGAGGTCGCCGAGAGCGAGTTGAGCCAGGCGCTGCGGGCGGTCTTCGGCGAGGCCCCGCAGGTGGAGGCGGTCCGCGAGGCGCCGGGCGGCGAGGAGGCCGCCGGCGAACTGGCCCGGGCGGTGCGCCGGGTGCCGATGGCCCGGCGGTTCCACAACGACGCCGTCCGGGCCGCCCGGGCACTGCGCCGGCACCGCAAGGTCCGCTGGTTCCGCCTCGCCGGCCACGCACCCTTCCCGCTGGCGTTCGAGATGGACGACCAGCCACCGACCGCCTTGGCCGACCGCGCCGCCTGAGCGCGGCCGGGTGCGGTGGGGCCACCACGGGCACCGGAGGTGTCCACCGGGCCCCTGAGCGGGGGAAAACGATCCACCGGCTCCCCATTGGCCCTTGCCGCTCGACGAGCCCGGGAGGTTTCCTCGGGGCAGCAGAACTCCACCCCCCGAGACTCCTGGCGAGTCTTCCGAGCCCTTCCGAGCGAGGTCCTCCGTGTCCAGCACGCTTGCCCCCACCGACCAGGCCGCCCAGGCCGACCCCGCCACCGGTACCGCGCGCGTGAAGCGCGGCATGGCAGAGCAGCTCAAGGGCGGTGTGATCATGGACGTCGTCACCCCGGAGCAGGCGAAGATCGCCGAGGACGCGGGTGCCGTCGCCGTCATGGCCCTGGAGCGGGTTCCCGCCGACATCCGCAAGGACGGCGGCGTGGCCCGGATGTCCGACCCGGACATGATCGAGGGCATCATCAACGCCGTCTCCATCCCCGTGATGGCCAAGTCCCGCATCGGCCACTTCGTCGAGGCGCAGGTCCTCCAGGCGCTCGGGGTCGACTACATCGACGAGTCCGAGGTGCTGACCCCCGCCGACGAGGTCAACCACTCGGACAAGTTCGCCTTCACCACCCCGTTCGTCTGCGGGGCCACCAACCTGGGCGAGGCGCTGCGCCGGATCGCCGAGGGCGCGGCGATGATCCGCTCCAAGGGCGAGGCGGGCACCGGCAACGTGGTCGAGGCCGTGCGCCACCTGCGGCAGATCAAGAACGAGATCGCGCGCCTGCGCGGCTACGACAACAACGAGCTGTACGCCGCCGCCAAGGACCTGCGGGCGCCCTACGAGCTGGTCAAGGAGGTCGCCGAGCTGGGCAAGCTCCCGGTGGTGCTGTTCTCCGCCGGCGGCGTCGCCACCCCCGCGGACGCCGCGCTGATGCGCCAGCTCGGTGCCGAGGGCGTCTTCGTCGGCTCGGGCATCTTCAAGTCCGGTGACCCCGCCAAGCGGGCCGCCGCCATCGTCCGCGCCACCACCTTCTACGACGACCCGAAGGTCATCGCCGACGCCTCCCGCAACCTGGGCGAGGCCATGGTGGGCATCAACTGCGACACCCTCCCCGAGACCGAGCGGTACGCCAACCGCGGTTGGTGACCGCGCGTCCCGACCCCCGGGGTACGGCGTCCCTGCGGCGCCGTACCCCGTACCCGCACCGAGCAGTGAGGCACAGGGCACCCCGCCATGACCACCCCCTCCGCACCCCCCGTCGTCCCCGCCGCACCGGTGGCGGACGGACCCGCGCCCGTGATCGGGGTGCTCGCCCTCCAGGGCGACGTGCGCGAACACCTGGCCGCCCTGGACGCGGCCGGGGCCACGGCCCGCCAGGTCCGCCGTCCCGAGGAGCTCTCCCGGGTGGACGCCCTGGTCATCCCGGGCGGCGAATCCACCACCATCTCCAAACTCGCGGTCCTCTTCGGCCTGATGGAACCCCTGCGGGCCCGGGTCGCCGCCGGCATGCCCGTCTACGGGACCTGCGCGGGGCTGATCCTGCTGGCCGGCCGGATCCTCGACCCGCGCTCCGGCCAACAGACCGTGGGCGGCATCGACATGGTGGTGCGGCGCAACGCGTTCGGCCGTCAGAACGAGTCCTTCGAAGCCGCGGTGACCGTCGAGGGGATCACCGGTGCACCGGTGGAGGGGGTCTTCATCCGGGCGCCCTGGGTGGAGTCCGTCGGCCCCGGGGTCGAGGTGCTGGCCACCCACGGGGGCCATGTCGTCGCCGTCCGGCAGGGGAACGCGCTCGCCACCTCCTTCCACCCCGAGCTGACCGGCGACCACCGGGTGCACGCCCACTTCGTGGCGATGGCACGGGCCGCCCTCGCGGCCTGAGACGGCGGCGTCCGGGACGTGTTGGAACGTCGCGGAAGACGCCCCGGGGAGTCTTCCCCGCGGACGGAACGGCGGGCCGCGCGATCCTTGTAGGATCGCTGGCGTTCGTAAAGAGATGGGTTACGCGAAGGAGACAGGCAGATGTCCGGCCACTCTAAATGGGCCACGACGAAGCACAAGAAGGCCGTGATCGACGCCAAGCGCGGCAAGCTCTTCGCGAAGCTGATCAAGAACGTCGAGGTCGCGGCCCGCCTCGGCGGCGTCGACCTCGACGGCAACCCGACGCTGTACGACGCCGTGCAGAAGGCCAAGAAGCAGTCGGTGCCGAACAAGAACATCGACTCGGCGATCAAGCGCGGCGGTGGTCTCGAAGCCGGTGGCGCCGACTACGAGACGATCATGTACGAGGGCTACGGACCCAACGGCGTGGCCGTCCTCATCGAGTGCCTCACCGACAACCGCAACCGCGCCGCCTCCGACGTGCGCGTGGCGATGACCCGCAACGGCGGCTCGATGGCCGACCCGGGCTCGGTGTCGTACCTGTTCAACCGCAAGGGCGTGGTGATCGTCCCCAAGGGCGAGCTGACCGAGGACGACGTCCTGGGCGCGGTCCTCGACGCGGGTGCCGAAGAGGTCAACGACCTCGGCGAGTCCTTCGAGGTGCTGAGCGAGGCGTCCGACCTGGTCGCCGTGCGCACCGCCCTCCAGGACGCCGGCATCGACTACGACTCCGCCGAGGCCAACTTCGTCCCGACCATGCAGGTCGAGCTGGACGAGGAGGGCGCCCGCAAGATCTTCAAGCTGATCGACGCCCTGGAGGACAGCGACGACGTGCAGAACGTCTTCGCCAACTTCGACGTCTCCGACGACGTCATGGCGAAGATCGACGCCTGACGCGTGCCGGACGGGCGCGCGAGCCCGCTCGTCGACGGGCCGCTGGGGGAGCACCCCGCCGGCCCGTCGACGCGTTCGCCCCGGGGAGCCGCCGCACGCGTCGCGGTCCACGATTGTCAGCGGCCCCCGATAGCCTGCCTGAACACATGATCGACGGAAGGCGGTACGGCGTGCGCGTACTGGGGGTGGACCCCGGGCTGACCCGGTGCGGCGTCGGGGTCGTCGAGGGCGTCGCCGGCCGCCCGCTCGCCATGATCGGCGTGGGCGTCATCCGCACCCCCGCCGACGCGGACCTCGGTCACCGCCTGGTCGCCGTCGAGGAGGGCGTGGAGCGGTGGCTGGACGAGCACCGTCCCGCGTACGTCGCGGTCGAGCGGGTCTTCAGCCAGCACAACGTCAGCACCGTCATGGGCACCGCCCAGGCCAGCGCCGTCGCGGTGCTCTGCGCCGCCCGCCGCGGACTGCCGGTCGCCCTGCACACCCCCAGCGAGGTCAAGGCCGCCGTCACCGGCAGCGGGCGGGCCGACAAGGCGCAGGTCGGAGCCATGGTCACCCGCATCCTCCGGCTCGCCGCCCCGCCCAAGCCCGCCGACGCCGCCGACGCCCTCGCCCTCGCCATCTGCCACATCTGGCGCGCCCCTGCCGCGAACCGCCTCCAGCAGGCCCACGAGGCCGCCCGCCGCGCCCACGCCCTCGCACGGAAGGTCAACCGATGATCGCTTTCGTCAGCGGCCCGATCGCCGCCCTCAACCCTGATGGGGCCGTCGTCGAGGTCGGCGGCGTGGGGATCGCCGTCCAGTGCGCGCCGGCCACCCTCGCCGCGCTGCGGGTGGGCCAGCCCGCGCGGATCGCGACCTCGCTGGTGGTCCGCGAGGACTCGCTGACGCTCTACGGCTTCGCCGACGACGACGAACGGCAGACCTTCGAACTGCTCCAGACCGCGAGCGGGGTCGGTCCCCGACTCGCCCAGGCGATGCTCGCGGTGCACAGCCCCGACGCGCTGCGCCAGGCGGTTGCCGCGGCGGACGAGAAGGCGCTCACCGCGGTCCCGGGCATCGGGAAGAAGGGCGCGCAGAAGCTGTTGATCGAGCTCAAGGACCGGCTGGGCGCACCCGTCGGCACCGGGGCCCGGCCGCCGGCCGCCGGTGTCGCACCCGGCTGGCGCGACCAACTCCACACCGCCCTCATCGGCCTGGGCTACGCCACCCGGGAGGCCGACGCGGCCGTGGAGGCCGTGACCCCGCAGGCCGAGGCCGCCGAGGGCGTCCCCCCGGTGGGTCAACTCCTCAAGGCCGCCCTCCAGACCCTGAACCGGGCGCGCTGAGCGCTGCCCGCGCCGGCCCGCCCCCGACCCCCGAGGCACACCTGATGAACTGGGACGACACGACCGACGCGACCTCCGCACCCGGGGCGGACCGGCTGGTGGGACCGTCGGCCGACGGCGAGGACCAGGCCGTGGAGGCCGCCCTGCGTCCCAAGGACCTGGACGAGTTCATCGGCCAGGAGAAGGTCCGCGAACAACTCGACCTGGTGCTGCGGGCGGCCCGGGCCCGCGGGGCCACCGCCGACCACGTGCTGCTCTCCGGCGCCCCCGGCCTCGGCAAGACCACCCTCTCCATGATCATCGCCGCCGAGATGGGCGCCCCGATCCGCATCACCAGCGGCCCCGCCATCCAGCACGCGGGCGACCTGGCCTCGATCCTCTCCTCCCTCCAGGAGGGCGAGGTCCTGTTCCTCGACGAGATCCACCGGATGTCGCGGCCCGCCGAGGAGATGCTGTACATGGCGATGGAGGACTTCCGCGTCGACGTCATCGTCGGCAAGGGACCCGGCGCCACCGCGATCCCGCTGGAGCTGCCGCCCTTCACCCTGGTCGGCGCCACCACCCGGGCCGGTCTGCTCCCGCCGCCGCTGCGCGACCGCTTCGGCTTCACCGCGCACATGGAGTTCTACGGAGCGGCCGAGCTGGAGCGCGTCGTCCACCGCTCCGCCGGCCTCCTCGACGTCCCCCTCGACGCCGAGGGCGCCGCCGAGATCGCCGGACGCTCCCGGGGCACCCCGCGCATCGCCAACCGGTTGCTGCGCCGGGTGCGCGACTACGCCCAGGTCAAGGCGGACGGTGCGATCACCCGGGAGGTCGCCGCGGCGGCCCTGCGGGTGTACGAGGTGGACGACCGCGGACTGGACCGACTGGACCGGGCGGTGCTGGAGGCGCTGCTCAAGCTCTTCGGCGGCGGCCCGGTCGGGCTGTCCACCCTGGCCGTGGCGGTGGGGGAGGAGCGCGAGACGGTGGAGGAGGTCGCCGAGCCCTTCCTGGTGCGCGAAGGGCTCCTGGCGCGTACGCCCCGTGGTCGGGTGGCCACCCCGGCGGCCTGGGCGCACCTGGGACTCACCGCCCCGCAGCAGGCTCCGGGCGGGCCCGTGGGCGGATCAGGACAACAGGGCCTGTTCGGGGCGTGACGGCGCGCGTCCTCGCGGGGGCGGGAACCCCGGTGCCATGCTGAGCGTTGTTCCAACGATGCGGACTCGCTTAGACTCCGCCGATGCCCCCCTTGTCGGGGGCGCCACCCACCCCCAATGACCAGGCCGCATCGCAAGCGGTCCCTTGAAGGAAGTTCCGACCCGTGAGTCTCGTGACCCTCCTCCCGTTCATCGTGCTCATCGGGGCCATGTTCCTGATGACGCGGTCTGCGAAGAAGAAGCAGCAGCAGGCCGTCCAGATGCGCGACAACATCCAGCCCGGATCTGGTGTCCGCACGATCGGCGGCATGTACGCCACCGTCAAGGAGGTCAGCGAGGACACGGTGCTCCTCGAAGCGGCCCCGGGCGTCCACCTGATCTTCGCCAAGAACGCGATCGGCGCCGTCCTCGACGACGACGAGTACAACCGTCTCGTCCACGGTCCCGAATTCGCCGACGACGACGAGTCCGGGGAGATCGACGGCGCAGTCGTCCCCGACGACGCATCCTCCCTCACCGAAGCCGCCGACTCCCCCCGCATCGACCTGGCCAAGCCGGGCACGAGCGACGCTGACACCGCCGAGGGCACGGCGGACCAGGCCGCGAAGAAGGCCGACGCCGAGCCGAAGAAGACCGACGGCGAGTCCGACGCGAAGTAGTCACGCCCGGGAACCCCGACCCCACCGCTCGTGTGCGGGGTTCCCGGGTCGTGCTGGCTTCACGCGGGTCTCCACACCAGTGACCGGCCGTCGGCGCCCGACCTGCGCGGGGCGGCTGGAGAGGGAGAAACGACAAGGTGGCAGCACCCAAGAAGGGCCGTAAGCCGAGCGCACAGGGGAAGCCCGGGCGCACGCTGGTCCTGATCCTGATCGCCATCGTGGCGCTCACCGGGGGGATGTTCCTATCGGGGCACACCACTCCGCGACTCGGGATCGACCTCGCCGGCGGCACGAGCATCACGCTCAAGGCGAAGAGCGAGCCCGGTCAGAAGAACGCGGTCAACAAGACCAACATGGAAACCGCCGTCGGCATCATCGAACGACGGGTGAACGGCCTCGGAGTGTCCGAGGCCGAGGTTCAGACCCAGGGTAACGACAACATCATCGTCAACATCCCCCGGGGTACCAACGAGAAGGCGGCGCGCGAGCAGGTCGGCACGACCGCCAAGCTGTCCTTCCGCCCCGTGCTGAACGGTCTGCCGATCACCGCCCCGGGCAGTGCCTCGCCCAGCCCGTCCCCCAGTGCCTCCAGCGGCAAGGACCAGAAGGACGGCAAGGGCGACGACAAGAGCGCCGCGCCCACCGCGAGCAGCTCCGCCGAGCCCTCGGACGGCGCCACCACCCAGGGACGCGCGCTCACCGGCGCCCTCGCCGCCGACGCCACGCCCAGCGCCTCGGCCAGCCCCTCCACCGAGCCCTCGGCCCCGGCCACCCCCGCCGCTCCGGCCACCCCCGCCGCCCCGGCCCCCACCGGTCTGGACAAGCAGCTCGAAGCACTCGACTGCTCGACCAGGGAAGCCCGCCTCGCCGCCAGCGACAAGGCCCGGGCCGCGAAGCCCGAGGATCCCGTCGTCGCCTGTGACCCGGACTCCCAGTTCAAGTACTCGCTCGGTCCGGTGGCCGTCGAGGGCAAGCAGATCGCCGATGCCGAGGCCACCATCGACACCCAGGGTGCCTCCGGCTGGATCGTGACGATGGACTTCGACAAGAAGGGCTCGGACCAGTTCGGCACGATCACGTCCGAGATCTCCAAGAAGGCCGCCCCCCAGAACCAGTTCGCGATCGTCCTGGACGGCGAGATCGCCTCCGCCCCCTCCGTGAACGGCCCGATCACCGGCGGCAACGCCCAGATCTCCGGCAGCTTCACCCAGGAGGAGGCCACCAACCTGGCCAACATGCTCTCCTACGGTGCGCTGCCGTTGACCTTCGAGGAGCAGAGCGTCACCACGGTGACCGCGGCCCTCGGCGGTGAGCAGCTCGAAGCCGGTCTGATCGCGGGTGCCATCGGCCTGGCGCTCGTCGTGATCTACCTGGTGGTCTACTACCGCGGTCTGTCCCTGGTCGCGATCGCCTCGCTGCTGGTCTCCGCGGCGCTGACCTACGTGATCATGGCGCTGCTCGGCCCGGCCATCGGCTTCGCGCTGAACCTGCCGGCGGTCTGCGGTGCCATCGTCGCCATCGGCATCACCGCCGACTCGTTCATCGTGTTCTTCGAACGGGTCCGTGACGAGATCCGCGAGGGCCGCTCGCTGCGGCCGGCCGTCGAACGCGGTTGGCCCCGGGCCAGGCGCACCATCCTGGTCTCCGACTTCGTGTCCTTCCTGGCCGCCGCGGTGCTCTTCGTCGTCACCGTGGGCAAGGTGCAGGGCTTCGCCTTCACCCTGGGCCTCACCACCCTGCTCGACGTGGTCGTGGTGTTCTTCTTCACCAAGCCGCTGCTGACCCTGCTGGCCCGCACCAAGTTCTTCGCGGACGGCCACCCCTGGTCCGGCTTCGACCCCAAGCGCCTCGGGATCACACCGCCGATCCGCCGCGGCCGTCGCCCCTCCGCCCCCCTGACCGACCCGAAGGAGGCGTGACATGTCGCGACTCGGCGAACTGGGCGCCAAGCTGTACCGCGGCGAGGTCGGGTACGACTTCGTCGGCAAGCGCCGCTTCTGGTACGGCGTCTCCATCCTGATCACCATCACGGCGATCGTCGGCCTGGCGGTGCGCGGGCTGAACATGGGCATCGAGTTCCAGGGCGGTGCCGTCTTCACCACGCCGAAGACCAGCGTCTCCGCCTCACAGGCGGAGAAGGTCGCCGAGGAGGCGGCCGGACACGACGCGATCGTGCAGGAACTCGGCACCGGCGGCATGCGCATCCAGATCAGCAACGTCGACACCGCCAAGGCCGACCAGCTCCGTCCGCTGCTGGCGCAGGAGCTGAACGTCAAGGCGGAGGACATCAACGCCGAACTGGTCGGACCGAGTTGGGGCGAACAGATCGCCAACAAGGCATGGACCGGCCTCGGCGTGTTCATGATCCTCGTGGTGATCTACCTGGCCATCGCCTTCGAATGGCGCATGGCGCTGGCCGCCCTGATCGCCCTGATCCACGACCTCACCATCACCGTCGGGGTCTATGCGCTCGTCGGCTTCGAGGTCACCCCGGGCACGGTCATCGGTCTGTTGACGATCCTCGGCTACTCGCTGTACGACACGGTGGTCGTCTTCGACTCCTTGAAGGAACAGACGAAGGACCTCACCAAGCAGACCCGCTTCACCTACAGCGAGGTCGCCAACCGGTCCATCAACAGCACCCTGGTGCGTTCCATCAACACCACCGTCGTGGCACTGCTGCCGGTCGCCGGCCTGCTGTTCATCGGCGGCGGCGTGCTCGGCGCGGGCATGCTGAACGACATCTCGCTCTCGCTGTTCGTCGGCCTCGCGGCCGGCGCCTACTCGTCCATCTTCATCGCCACGCCACTGGTCGCCGACTTCAAGGAGCGCGAACCGCAGATGAAGGCACTCAAGAAGCGGGTGCTCGCCAAGCGGGCCCAGGCCACCCGCGAAGCCGAAGCCGGCGGGTTCTCCGACGGCGGGGCGCAGGACGCCGACCCGGACGGAACGCAGCCCGCGGTCGTCGGTCCGCGGAGCCAACGGGGCCACGGCCGTTCCTCGGGGAAGCGCCGGTGACCGAGGTGCGCGATCTGCTGCTCAGTCGCATCCGCGACGTCAACGACTACCCGGAGCCGGGGGTGGTGTTCAAGGACATCACCCCGCTGCTCGCGGACCCCGAGGCGTTCACCCAGCTGACCGACGCGCTGGCCGCGTTCGTCGTGCGGACGGGGGCCACGAAGGTCGTCGGGCTGGAGGCCAGGGGCTTCATCCTGGGTGCTCCGGCCGCCGTGCGCGCCGGGGTCGGCTTCATCCCGGTCCGCAAGGCGGGCAAGCTCCCCGGAGCGACCCTCAGCCAGTCCTACGACCTGGAGTACGGCTCCGCCGAGATCGAGGTGCACGCCGAGGACCTCAGCCCGGGGGACCGGGTGGCGGTCATCGACGACGTCCTCGCCACCGGCGGCACGGCGGAGGCCTCGCTGTCCCTGATACACCGGGCCGGCGCAGAGGTCGCGGGCGTCGTCGTGCTGATGGAACTGGGCTTCCTGAACGGCCGCGCCCGTCTGGAGTCCGCCCTGGACGGTGCCCCGCTGGAGGCGCTGATCACCCTGTGACACCGCGCTCGCACGTGCGGTGGCAGTGAACGACGGGCCCGGAGAAATTCCGGGCCCGTCTCTTGCGTTCACCCCACACAGGGATGTCCCATGGGCACCGGAAGCCCTCCCGGGCACCACCGGGACGGCGTCCCCGACGCAGGGCCCAGGGCCCCCTGGCCCCGGTCGCGCCGCGGCCGTGCCGCACGACCTCCGAGCGCGGGGCCGGAGCACGAGGGCCCCACCACGACAGGAGGTCCCGGCCCGGGGTCGATACCATGGGCCTTCCGGGACCTGACCGGGGGACCCGGAAGCGCACGAGGAGCGCACTTGCCAGACGAGCCCCAGCCAGTCGCCGCCACGCCCGATCCACAGGCCGAACGGGCGGCGGCCCGCACCACCGCGCCCGCCAGGCCCGCACCGGACGGGCGGCCGGGCAAGCCCGCCGACAAGCGCGGCGGCCGGACCGAGGAGCCCTCGCGTCCCAAGGCGCCCGCACGGCCCGCCCCCGCCGCCGCCTCCTCGGTCCCGGCCCGGGTCACCCAGGGGCAGGTCCCCGCGCGTCCGGCCTCCTCCAACCGCGTCCGGGCCCGCCTCGCCCGGCTGGGCGTCCAGCGCTCGACCCCGTACAACCCGGTCCTGGAACCGCTGCTGCGGATAGTGCGCGGCAACGACCCGAAGACCGAGACGGCCACCCTGCGCCAGCTGGAGAAGGCGTACCAGGTCGCCGAGCGCTGGCACCGCGGCCAGAAGCGCAAGAGCGGGGACCCGTACATCACGCACCCGCTGGCCGTCACCACCATCCTGGCCGAGCTGGGCATGGACCCGGCGACCCTGATGGCCGGCCTGCTGCACGACACGGTCGAGGACACCGAGTACGGGCTGGACACCCTGCGCCGGGACTTCGGGGACACCGTCGCCCTCCTCGTGGACGGCGTCACCAAACTGGACAAGGTCAAGTTCGGCGAGGCCGCCCAGGCCGAGACGGTCCGCAAGATGGTCGTCGCAATGGCCAAGGACCCGCGGGTGCTGGTCATCAAGCTCGCGGACCGGCTCCACAACATGCGCACCATGCGCTACCTCAAGCGGGAGAAGCAGGAGAAGAAGGCCCGCGAGACCCTGGAGATCTACGCCCCGCTCGCCCACCGGCTGGGCATGAACACCATCAAGTGGGAGCTGGAGGACCTCGCCTTCGCGATCCTCTACCCCAAGATGTACGACGAGATCGTCCGTCTGGTCGCCGAGCGCGCGCCCAAGCGGGACGAGTACCTGGCCATAGTGACCGACGAGGTCCAGGCCGATCTGCGGGCCGCCCGGATCAAGGCCACGGTCACCGGCCGTCCCAAGCACTACTACAGCGTCTACCAGAAGATGATCGTCCGCGGCCGCGACTTCGCGGAGATCTACGACCTGGTGGGCATCCGCGTCCTGGTGGACACCGTCCGCGACTGCTACGCGGCCCTGGGCACCGTCCACGCGCGCTGGAACCCGGTTCCGGGGCGCTTCAAGGACTACATCGCGATGCCCAAGTTCAACATGTACCAGTCGCTGCACACCACGGTGATCGGCCCCAACGGCAAGCCCGTCGAACTCCAGATCCGCACCTTCGACATGCACCGCCGCGCCGAGTACGGCATCGCCGCGCACTGGAAGTACAAGCAGGAGGCGGTGGCGGGCGCCTCCAAGGTCCGCACCGACGCCCCCAAGAGCCCGGCGGGCAAGGCCGGCAAGGACGGCGCCGCCGTCAACGACATGGCGTGGCTGCGCCAGCTGCTGGACTGGCAGAAGGAGACCGAGGACCCCGGCGAGTTCCTGGAGTCGCTGCGCTTCGACCTCTCCCGCAACGAGGTCTTCGTCTTCACGCCCAAGGGCGACGTCATCGCCCTGCCCGCCGGCGCCACCCCGGTCGACTTCGCCTACGCCGTCCACACCGAGGTCGGGCACCGCACCATAGGGGCCCGGGTCAACGGTCGGCTCGTCCCGTTGGAGTCGACCCTCGACAACGGCGACCTGGTGGAGGTGTTCACCTCCAAGGCGGCCGGCGCCGGCCCCTCCCGGGACTGGCTCGGCTTCGTGAAGTCCCCGCGCGCCCGCAACAAGATCCGTGCCTGGTTCTCCAAGGAACGCCGCGACGAGGCCATCGAACAGGGCAAGGACGCCATCGCCCGCGCGATGCGCAAGCAGAACCTGCCCATCCAGCGCATCCTCACCGGCGACTCCCTGGTCACCCTCGCCCACGAGATGCGTTACCCGGACATCTCCTCGCTGTACGCGGCGATCGGCGAGGGCCACGTCGCCGCGGCGAACGTGGTCCAGAAGCTCGTCCACGCGCTCGGCGGCGAGGAGGCGGCCAGCGAGGACATCGCGGAGAGCGTCCCGCCGGCCCGCGGGCGGACCCGCAAGCGTCGCTCCAACGCCGATCCCGGGGTGGTCGTCAAGGGCGTCGAGGACGTCTGGGTCAAGCTGGCCCGCTGCTGCACCCCCGTCCCCGGCGACCCGATCATCGGGTTCGTCACCCGGGGCAGCGGCGTCTCGGTGCACCGTGCGGACTGCGTCAACGTCGAGTCCCTGTCCAAGCAGCCCGAACGCATCCTGGACGTCGAGTGGGCCCCCACCCAGTCCTCGGTGTTCCTGGTCGCCATCCAGGTGGAGGCGCTGGACCGGTCCCGACTGCTCTCCGACGTCACCCGGGTCCTGTCTGACCAGCACGTCAACATCCTCTCGGCGGCCGTCCAGACCTCCCGCGACCGGGTCGCCACCTCCCGGTTCACCTTCGAGATGGGCGACCCCAAGCACCTGGGCCACGTCCTCAAGGCGGTCCGTGGCGTGGAGGGCGTCTACGACGTCTACCGCGTCACCTCCGCCCGGCGGCCCTGACCGGCCCGCCGCACCCCGCACACCGGGAAGGGGGCGGGCCGCACCGGATCGGTGCGGCCCGCCCCCTTCCCGTGGGTGCGACCTGGGTCAGCCCCCGAACTCCTGGAGGCCCTTGAGCGCCTGGTCGAGCAGCGCCTGCCGCCCCTCCAGTTCCCGCGCCAGCTTGTCGGCCCGGGCGGTGTTGCCCTGGGCACGGGCCGCGTCGATCTGCGTCCGCAGCTTGTCCACGGCGGCCTGGAGCTGGCCGGTCAGCCCCGCGGCACGGGCCCGCGCCTCGGGGTTGGTCCGCCGCCACTCGGCCTCCTCCGACTCCTGGAAGGCCCGCTCCACGGCGTGCATCCGGCCCTCGACCCGTCCGCGGGCGTCCCGCGGCACGTGGCCGATGGCCTCCCAGCGCTCGTTGATCGAACGGAACGCGGCCCGCGCCGCCTTCAGGTCCGTCACCGGGAGGAGCTTCTCGGCCTCCCCGGCCAACTCCTCCTTCAGCTTCAGGTTCTCCGCCTGCTCCGCGTCGCGCTCCGCGAACACCCCGCTGCGCGCCGCGAAGAAGACGTCCTGGGCGCCGCGGAAGCGGTTCCACAGGTCGTCCTCGTGCTCGCGCTGGGCCCGCCCGGCCGCCTTCCAGTCCGCCATCAGCTCGCGGTAACGGGCGGCCGTGGGCCCCCAGTCCGTCGAACCCGACAGCGCCTCGGCCTCCGAGACCAGCTTCTCCTTGGCCTTGCGGGCGTCCTCGCGCTGCGCGTCCAGGGACGCGAAGTGCGCCTTGCGCCGCTTGGAGAACGCGGAACGGGCGTGCGAGAAGCGGTGCCACAGCTCGTCGTCCGACTTGCGGTCGAGCCGCGGCAGCCCCTTCCAGGTGTCCACCAGCGCCCGCAGGCGCTCCCCGGCGGACCGCCACTGGTCGCTGCGCGCCAGCTCCTCCGCCTCGGCGACCAGGGCCTCCTTGGCGTGACGCGCCTCGTCGGACTGCTTGGCCCGCTCCGCACGCCGTTCCTCACGACGCGTCTCGACCGTCCCCACCAGGGCGTCGAGCCGCTTGCGGAGCGCGTCCAGATCGCCCACCGCGTGGTGGGCGTCCACCTGCTCGCGGAGGTGGTCGACGGCGGTCTGGGCGTCCTTCGCCGACAGGTCGGTGGTCTTCACCCGACGTTCGAGGAGGCCGATCTCCACGACCAGACCCTCGTACTTGCGCTCGAAGTAGGCCAGCGCCTCCTCGGGAGAGCCCGCCTGCCAGGAACCGACGACCTGCTCACCCTCGGCCGTCCGCACGTACACGGTCCCCGTCTCGTCGACGCGGCCCCACGGGTCGCTGCTCACAGCGCCTCCTCCACATGATGCCCGCGCGGGCCGAAGGGCCCCCGGACATCGTCCACAGTTTCGTCACGGTCAATCTAGGCGACCGGCGGGGCGGCTGTCCGCATCCCGCGCGATCGGAATTGTGCAGTTGGGGATCAGGACGAGGTGACCGTGGCCTTGTTGATGACCACCGTCGCATTGGGCTTGGTCATCCCCATTTGGTCGGGGGCCGTCGCACCGGCGTCCGCGATCTTCTTGAGGACCTTCATGCCCTCCGCGGAAACCGTCCCGAACGGGGTGTAGTCGGGCGGCAGCTGGCTGTCCTGGTAGACCAGGAAGAACTGGCTGCCCCCGGTGTCCCGGCCCTGCTTCGTCTGCGGGTTGTACTGGTTGGCCATGGCGACCGTGCCCGCCGGGTACACGTTCCCCTTGAGCCGCTTGTCCTTCAGGTTCTCGTCCGGGATCGAGTAGCCCGGCCCGCCCTGCCCGGTGCCCTGCGGGTCGCCGCACTGGAGCACGTAGATGCCGGTGGTGGTGAGCCGGTGGCACGTCGTGTGGTCCAGGTAGCCCTTGTCCAGCAGGAAGTCGAACGAGTTCACCGTCCGGGGCGCCGCCGCCGCGTCCAACTCGACGTCGATGGCACCGCAGGTGGTGTCCAGCTTCATCGTGTAGGTCGCCGACTCGTCGATCGCGAGCTTCGGCTCCTTCTTGTACGTCGCCGTCTTCGGCTTGCCCGCGGCCGGCTTGGCGCACGGGTCCGGGCCCTTGCTCGGCGGGGCGGCGGCGTCGGTCTCCTTCTTCTTCTTGTCGTCGCCGTCGAAGGCGCCCGCCGCGTACGACACCGCGCCGCCCGCCAACACCACCGCGAGCGCCGACGCGATCACCGCGTTGCGCGTCCGCCCCCGGCGGCGCGCGTCCTCGCGCCGCTGCTGCTGCCGCAAGAACTTCTCCCGGGCGAGCTGCCGCCGCCGCTGCTCCTGGCTGACCAACGGGATGTCTCCGTTCCTGTCGTGGCCGAGTCGTCGCTCCGCCTGCAAGACCCTGACCGCTTGCACATGTGCCCCGTACCGTATCCGGGTTCGCTGTGGGAACGGCAGCGCCGGTAGGCTCTGGGGAAGTCGAGCCCTCCGGACGGAGGGCGTCACGGCCTCCCGTTCGTACGCGTTCGTGCGGGGCGTCGGCGAGAAGATCCGAGACACACGAAGGACGATCGTGCTCATTGCGGGGTTCCCCGCCGGGGCCTGGGGCACCAATTGTTATCTGGTGGCCCCCGCCGCGGGCGAGGAGTGCGTGATCATCGACCCGGGCCACCAGGCCGCCCAGGGGGTCGAGGAGGCCATCGCCAAGCATCGCCTCAAGCCCGTCGCGGTCGTCCTCACCCACGGCCACATCGACCACGTCGCCTCGGTGGTCCCGGTGTGCGGCGCGCACGACGTGCCCGCCTGGATCCACCCCGAGGACCGGTACATGATGAGCGACCCCGAGAAGGCGCTCGGCCGGGCCATCGGCGCCCCCCTGATGGGCGAGCTGACCGTGGGGGAGCCCGACGACCTGCGGGAGCTGACCGACGGCTCGGCGCTGGAGTTGGCCGGTCTGGAGTTCTCCGTCGCGCACGCCCCGGGCCATACCAGGGGGTCGGTGACCTTCCGGATGCCCGAGGCCGCGGACGTCCCGTCCGTCCTCTTCTCGGGCGACCTGCTCTTCGCCGGCTCCATCGGACGTACCGACCTGCCCGGCGGCAGCCACCCCGAGATCCTGCGGTCCCTGGCCCGGGTGTGCCTGCCCCTGGACGACTCGACCGTGGTGCTGTCCGGCCACGGCGCCCAGACCACCATCGGCCGGGAACGCGCCACCAACCCCTACCTGCGGCAGGTGGCCGACGGCCAGGGAGCCCCCCCGGCTCCCCGACGAGGAATGTGACGAGACGAAGACCCCGTGAGCACCTTCACCGCCCCCAAGGGCACGTACGACCTGATCCCCCCGACCAGCGCGGCGTTCCTCGCCGTGCGGGACGCCCTCGCCGCCCCGCTGCGCGCCTCCGGCTACGGCTACGTCGAGACGCCCGGCTTCGAGGACGTCGAACTCTTCGCCCGCGGCGTCGGCGAGTCCACCGACATCGTCACCAAGGAGATGTACACCCTCACCACCAAGGGCGGCAGCGAACTCGCGCTGCGCCCCGAGGGCACCGCCTCCGTGTTGCGCGCCGCACTGGAGGCCAACCTCCACAAGGCCGGCAACCTGCCGGTCAAGCTCTGGTACTCCGGCTCCTACTACCGCTACGAGCGCCCGCAGAAGGGCCGTTACCGCCACTTCTCGCAGGTCGGCGCCGAGGCCATCGGCACCGAGGACCCGGCCCTGGACGCCGAGCTGATCGTCCTCGCGGACCAGGCGTACCGGTCGCTGGGCCTGAGCCGGTTCCGCATCCTGCTCAACTCGCTCGGCGACCGCGTCTGCCGGCCCGCCTACCGGGCCGCCCTCCAGGACTTCCTGCGCGGTCTGGACCTCGACGAGGAGACCCGCCGCCGCATCGAGATCAACCCGCTGCGGGTGCTCGACGACAAGCGTTCCGAGGTGCAGGCGCAGTTGGTGGGCGCCCCGCTGCTGCGGGACCACCTGTGCGAGGAGTGCCGGGCCTACCACGCCGAGGTGCGCGAGCTGCTGACCGCCCAGGGCGTCGCCTTCGAGGACGACCCGCGGCTGGTGCGCGGCCTCGACTACTACACCCGCACCACCTTCGAGTTCGTCCACGACGGCCTCGGTGCCCAGTCCGCGGTGGGCGGCGGCGGTCGTTACGACGGCCTGTCCGAGATGATCGGCGGCCCCGCGCTGCCCTCGGTGGGCTGGGCCCTCGGCGTGGACCGGACGGTCCTTGCCCTGGAGGCCGAGGGGATCGTCCTCGACCTCCCGCCCGCCACCAGCGTGTACGCGGTCCCGCTCGGCGAGGCGGCCCGCAGGACGCTCTTCGGGGTGGTCTCCGAACTGCGCCGGGCGGGGATCGCGGCCGACTTCGCCTACGGCGGCCGGGGCATCAAGTCCGCGATGAAGTCCGCCCACCGCTCCGGCGCCCGGTTCGCGCTGGTCGCGGGGGAGCGGGACCTGGCCGAGGGCGTCGTCCAGCTCAAGGACATGGAGTCGGGCGCCCAGGAACCGATCGCCCTGGATTCCGTCGTGGACGGGGTCCGCTCCCGGCTCGGCTGAGGCGCCGGGGAGCACAACCGTACGAGGGGGTCGCGCGGCCGGGTGCCGTTCGACCCCCTCGTCCCGTCCCCGGCCCGCGGCCACCTGCGACGGCGCCCGGCCCGGCGGACGACGCTTATGCGCAGCGAACGGTGCGTCCACAGGCGGGTACGGCACAATGACGATGCCCTTGGACCGTGACTCGACTTGACGGAAGCGGCGAGATGACCGAGATGACCAAGACAGCGGCGGCAGAACCCCGGGTTCCCTCCCCCTCGCCGGACCCCACCACCAGAGCGGGGGCCGGGCGGGGCCTCGCCCTGCTGCTGGTGATCACGGGCGCCGCCGGCCTGCTGGCCTCCTGGATCATCACCCTGGACAAGTTCAAGTTGCTGGAGGACCCGGACTACGTCCCCGGGTGCAGCGTCAACCCGATCATCTCCTGCGGCAACATCATGAAGAGCGACCAGGCGTCCGTCTTCGGGTTCCCCAACCCGATGCTGGGGCTGGTCACCTACGGCATGGTCATCTGCGTCGGCATGGGCCTGCTCGCCGGCGCCCGCTTCCCCCGCTGGTACTGGCTCACCCTGAACGCCGGCATGCTCTTCGGCGTCGGCTTCTGCGCCTGGCTCACCTACCAGTCGCTGTACGAGATCAACGCCCTGTGCCTGTGGTGCAACCTCGCCTGGGTCGCCACGATCCTGATGTTCTGGTACGTGACCTCGTTCAACGTGCGCAACGGTTTCCTGCCGGCGCCGGCCGGGCTGAAGCGCTTCCTGGAGGAGTTCACCTGGGTCCTGCCCCTGGTGCACGTCGGCATCATCGCCATGCTGGTGCTGACCCGCTGGCAGGACCAGCTCTGGAACGCCAGCTGAGCTCCGCGGCCCGGGCTGCCGGACCGCCGGCGGCACGGGCCGCGCTGTCGGTGCCGTGACATAGGCTTCCCGACGTGGAACCCGATCTCTTCACCGCGGCAGCCGAGGAACGTCAGGAGAGGGACCCGGCGAGCAGGCCGCTGGCCGTGCGCATGCGTCCGCGCAGCCTCGACGAGGTCCTCGGCCAACAGCACCTGCTCAAGCCGGGCGCACCCCTGCGCCGGCTGGTCGGCGAGGGCGGCGGCGGTCCCGCGGGGCCCTCCTCGGTGATCCTCTGGGGCCCGCCCGGCACCGGCAAGACGACCCTGGCGTACGTCGTCTCCCAGGCCACCAACAAGCGGTTCGTGGAGCTGTCGGCGATCACCGCGGGCGTCAAGGAGGTCCGCGCCGTCATCGACAGCGCCCGCCGCGCCACCGGCGGCTACGGCAAGGAAACGGTTCTCTTCCTGGACGAGATCCACCGCTTCAGCAAGGCGCAGCAGGACTCCCTGCTGCCCGCCGTGGAGAACCGCTGGATCACCCTCATCGCCGCCACCACCGAGAACCCCTACTTCTCGGTGATCTCCCCGCTGCTCTCCCGCTCCCTGTTGCTCACCCTGGAGCCGCTGGCCGACGACGACGTCCGCGGACTGCTGCGCCGGGCCCTCGCCGACGCCCGGGGGCTCGACGGCGCGCTCACCCTCGACGAGGACGCCGAGGGGCACCTGCTGCGGATCGCCGGCGGGGACGCCCGTCGGGCCCTGACCGCCCTGGAGGCGGGTGCCGGCGCAGCCCTGGCCAAGGGCGAGGGCGCCCTCACCCTGACCACCCTGGAGGAGTCGGTCGACCGGGCCGCGGTGACCTACGACCGCGCCGGTGACCAGCACTACGACGTGGCCAGCGCCCTCATCAAGTCCATCCGCGGCTCCGACGTGGACGCCGCCCTGCACTACCTGGCCCGCATGATCGAGGCCGGTGAGGACCCCCGCTTCATCGCCCGGCGGCTGATGATCTCCGCCAGCGAGGACATCGGCCTCGCCGACCCCACCGCCCTGCCCACCGCCGTCGCCGCCGCCCAGGCCGTGGCGCTCATCGGCTTCCCCGAGGCCGCGCTCACCCTCAGCCACGCGACCATCGCCCTGGCCCTGGCCCCGAAGTCCAACGCCGCGACGCTCGCCATCGGCGCCGCCCTGGCCGACGTCCGGGCGGGCCTCGCCGGCCCGGTCCCGACGCACCTGAGGGACGGCCACTACCGGGGCGCGGCCAAGCTCGGCCACGCCCAGGGGTACGTGTACCCGCACGACGTCCCCGGCGGCATCGCGACCCAGCGGTACGCCCCGGAGGCCGTCGAGGCCAAGCGCTACTACCAGCCCACCCGCTACGGGGCGGAGGCCCGCTACGCGGACGTGGTGGAGCGGGTCCGGGCCCGCCTCAAGGGCGAGCCGCCGCCGGCTCCGCAGGCCCCGGAGCAGTAGCCGGGTCACCGGAGCCCCGGACACCGGGTAAACTTGCCCAAGCGCTGCGTCCCGTGCCCGACCCCGGTCGGCTCACCAGAACGGGACAGGCAGCCGGGATCCGTCCGCGAGGACGGTCCCAGGAGCGTCGCGCACCGTCGAACGGTGTCGCGGGCAGCCCACCACCCCCTTGCGGAGGTCGGTGGGCCACTCGCGTGCTGCACGTATGTGCCCAGACCAGGGGAGCGGCTGCCCGAAGGACCCTCCGGGTCCGGCGGGTTTCCCCGGCTGCGGATGCGACCTCCCCTAACCCTGGTGAAGCCGTATTCGTACAGAGTGAGAGAGGTTGGTTCGTGCCGAACCAGTCCCGTCCCAAGGTCAAGAAGTCGCGTGCCCTCGGCATCGCGCTGACCCCCAAGGCCGTCAAGTACTTCGAGGCCCGCCCCTACCCGCCGGGCGAGCACGGCCGCGGTCGCAAGCAGACCTCGGACTACAAGGTCCGTCTGCTGGAGAAGCAGCGCCTGCGCGCGCAGTACGACGTCTCCGAGCGTCAGCTGGTCCGCGCCTACGACCGCGCCAGCAAGGTCCAGGGCAAGACCGGCGAGGCCCTGATCATCGAGCTGGAGCGGCGCCTCGACGCGCTGGTCCTGCGCTCCGGGATCGCCCGCACGATCTACCAGGCCCGCCAGATGGTCGTCCACGGCCACATCGAGGTCAACGGCAAGAAGGTCGACAAGCCCTCCTTCCGCGTGCGCCCCGACGACGTCGTGATGGTGCGCGAGCGCTCCCGCGAGAAGACGCTGTTCCAGGTCTCCCGCGAGGGTGGCTACGCCGCCGACGGCGAGACCCCGCGCTACCTCCAGGTCAACCTGAAGGCCCTGGCCTTCCGCCTCGACCGGGACCCGCAGCGCAAGGAGATCCCCGTGATCTGCGACGAGCAGCTCGTCGTCGAGTACTACGCCCGCTGATCCGGACGTAGACCTCCGCGTCACGCACCGGGGCCCGTCGCCTCCCCGCTCCACGGAGCGGGCGGGGCGACGGGCCCCGGTGTTCGTGCGTCCGCCGCTTCCCGCGGGCACTCCGGCGGGGCCGGCACCGGACCGGCGCCCCGCCCCAGGGCGCGCCGCACCGCCGCGTCCAGGCCGAGCGGCGCGCCCCGCCGCAGGCCCTCCTCGTACCGTGCGTCGCCGAGGGCGGCGCGGGCGCGCCGCTCGCCCAGCGCACGGGGCGCCCGCGCCGCCCTCGGCGACGCCGGTCCGAGCGAGTGCCGCCCCGCCGAGGGCCACAGACCGCCCGCCGCGCCCTGGAGCACCGCCGCCTCCCCGGGGTCGCCCTCGTCCAGGGTGACCAGGGCGAGCAGTTCGACGGCCAGGGCGACGCCCAGCAGGTCCCCGAAGGCGTGGCCGATGACCAGGCCCTCCTCCAACAGCCGCCGGGCCCGCGCCGGATCGCCCTCGGACCAGGCCGCGTAGGCGAGCACCAGCAGCGCGTAGGACAGTGCCCAGCGCTCCCCGTGGTCCTCGCACGCCTCCCGCACCTCCTCGCACCACCCCACGGCCTCCGCCACCGCGTTCCGGCCTCCGTCCGCGTCCCCGAGCCCTCCGGCGAGCGGATCGTGCTGGAAGATCAGTGCCGTCGCCAGTTCCACCCGGGCCATCAGCACGTTGCTGTTCAGCTCGCCGATCTCCCGGTAGTGGTCGAGCGCCGAGCGCAGCAGCCGCTCGGCGCGCTCCGCGTCGTCGGCGACCAGCGCCAGCACCCCGGTGCGGTGTTCGGCGTGGGCGACGGCCAGGGCGTCGTCGGTGCGCTCCGCCTCCTCCCGGCACTCGTGCAGCGCGGCGAGGGCCGCCACCGTGTCGCCCTGGAGCGCCGCGACGTGGCCGAGCACCCACAGCGCCTTGAGCCGGACGTCCGGCGGGCTCTCGCAGGCCCCCTCGGGGCCGCAGTCGAGTTCCAGGCCGCGCTGGAGCCAGTGCCGGCCCTCGGCGAGTCGACCGCACCCCACCCAGCAGAACCACAGGGTGCCCGCGACGTGCAGGGCCACCGGGGTGCTGCCGGGTTCGGTCAGGGCGTGTTCCAGGGCCGCGCGCACGTTGGGCAGCTCCGCCGCGGTCCGGGCGGCGACCTCCCGCTGCCGCGGGGAGAACCACTCCAGTTCGCACCAGGCGGCCAGTCCCGCGTACCAGTCCAGGTGGCGCCGGCGGAGCCGGGCCGTGTCCCCGGAGCCCTCCAGCCAGTCCGCCCCGTAGGCGCGGACCGTCTCCAGCATCCGGTAGCGCGCCCCCGAGGGCCCGTCCTCGCGGTGCACCACCGACTGGTCCAGCAAGGCGCTCAGCACGTCGAGCACTTCGTCCGGGGGCAGCCCGTCGCCCCCGCACACGTACTCCGCGGCCTCCAGGTCGAAGGTGCCGGAGAACACCGACAGCCGTGCCCACAGCAACCGCTCCTGCGTGGTGCACAACTCGTGGCTCCACCCGATGGCGGTGCGCAGCGTCCGATGCCGGGGCAGCGCGTCCCGCCCGCCGCCGGTCAACAGCCGGAACCGGTCGTCGAGGCGGTGCAGCAACTGCCCCGGGGACAGTGCGGTGAGCCGGCCGGCGGCCAGCTCCACGGCGAGCGGGATGCCGTCCAACCGTCGGCAGATCTCCCGCACGTCCGCCGCGTTGGCCTCGTCCAGCGCGAAGCCGGGCAGGACCGCACCGGCCCGGTCGGCGAACAGGGCCACGGCGTCGCCCTCCGCCAGCGGGGCGAGCGGGACCACCCGCTCGCCCCGCACCCCGAGGGGGCGCCGCCCGGCGGCGAGCACCCGTAGGCCCGGTGCGGCCCGCAACAAGGTGCGGACGAGCCCGGCGCAGCCGTCCACCAGGTGCTCGAAGCCGTCCAGGACCAGGAGGGCCCGTTGCGGCGCGAAGTGGTCCACCAGCACCGCGCGGGCCGGTCGTACCGCGTGCTCGGTCAGGCCCAGGGCCTGGGCCACCGCGTACTCGACGAGTTCGCCGGCGGCCAGCGGGGCGAGGTCCACCAGGCGAGCCCCGTCCGGCAGGGCGCAGGTGGCGGCGGCCCGGGCGACCAGCCGCGACTTGCCGATCCCGCCGGGGCCGACGACGGTCACCAGCCGGGAGTGCGCCGTGGCCTCGCCCAGCAGGGTCAGCTCGGGGGCGCGGCCCACCAGGGCGGTCAGTTCCAGCGGGAGGTCACGGGGCGCCCGGGCGCTGCGCGCAGAATCGTTCGTTCGCCGCCCGTGCCGCGATGTGGGTCGCATGAGCAACGGAGCGTACCCACGCATAAGCGTTACGTACAATCAGTCCAGGTGCGCGCGGGCCCCGTTCGAGGCCCCGCCCTGCGGTTCCCCTCCGCGCGGGCGGGGAATCGCGCGTGCGGAACCCCACCCCCGGCGCGATAGGCTCGTACGACGTCCGTCGGCCACGACCGGCGGCGAACGACCACATACGAGCCCGGCCCGTTCGGGCGCCCATCTCAGGGAGCGGTGCACAGTGTCCGGTGGAGAGGTTGCCGGGATCCTGGTGGCCGTCTTCTGGGCGATCCTGGTCTCCTTCCTCGCCGTCGCGCTGGTGAGGTTGACCCAGACGCTCAAGGCGACCACCAAGCTCGTCGCGGACGTGACCGACCAGGCCGTCCCGCTGCTCGCCGGTGCCACCGAGGCCGTGCGCTCCGCCCAGACGCAGCTCGACCGGGTCGACGCCATCGCCTCCGACGTGCAGGAGGTCACCTCGAACGCCTCCGCGCTCTCCACCACCGTCGCCTCCACCTTCGGCGGCCCCTTGGTGAAGGTCGCCGCGTTCGGCTACGGGGTGCGCCGCGCCATCGGACGCAAGGGCGCCGACCCCGGGTCCGCAGCGCCCGCTCCCCCCCAGCCCGCCCAGCGGAACCGCCGCACCGTCATCGTCGGCCGGACCGTGCCCACCGCCCGCCGCGGCCGGCGGAAGAAGGACTGAGACAGCGATGTTCCGCCGTGCGTTCTGGTTCACCGCGGGTGCCGCGGCCGGTGTCTGGGCCACCGCCAAGGTCAACCGCAAGCTCAAGCAGCTCACCCCGGAGAGCCTCGCCGCCCAGGCCGCCGACAAGGCCCTCGACGCGGGCCACCGGGTGCGCGAGTTCGCCCTCGACGTCCGCGCCGGCATGCTCCAGCGGGAGGCCGAACTCGGCGACGCGCTCGGACTCGACGCTCCCGTGGACGGCCCGCCGCGCCGCGCGGCCCTCGACCCCCCTCCCCCCGGGCGCCCGACCGCGCCGAAATACCTCGGCTACGGTGCGCGTTCGGACACGTATTCGCACAAGGACAACCGGAATGAGGACCACTGATGGAGTCGGCTGAAATCCGCCGTCGCTGGCTGCGCTTCTTCGAGCAGCGCGGGCACACCGTCGTGCCGTCGGCGTCGCTGATCGCGGACGACCCGACGCTGCTCCTGGTCCCGGCGGGCATGGTGCCCTTCAAGCCCTACTTCCTCGGCGAGGTCAAGCCGCCCTACGCCCGGGCCACCAGCGTGCAGAAGTGCGTGCGCACCCCGGACATCGAAGAGGTCGGCAAGACCACCCGCCACGGCACGTTCTTCCAGATGTGCGGCAACTTCTCCTTCGGCGACTACTTCAAGGAAGGCGCCATCACGTACGCCTGGGAGCTGCTCACCAGCTCCCTCGCGGACGGCGGCTACGGCCTTGACCCCGAGCGCCTGTGGATCACGGTCTACGAGGAGGACGACGAGGCCGAGCGGATCTGGCGCGACGTCATCGGCGTCCCCGCCGAGCGCATCCAGCGCCTCGGCAAGGGCCCCAACTTCTGGTCCATGGGCGTGCCCGGCCCCTGCGGCCCCTGTTCCGAGATCAACTACGACCGCGGCCCCGAGTTCGGCGTCGAGGGCGGCCCCGCCGTCAACGACGAGCGGTACGTGGAGATCTGGAACCTCGTGTTCATGCAGTACGAGCGCGGCGAGGGTACCGGCAAGGAGGACTTCGAGATCCTCGGCGAGCTGCCCAACAAGAACATCGACACCGGCCTCGGTCTCGAACGGCTCGCCATGATCCTCCAGGGCGTGCAGAACATGTACGAGATCGACACCTCCCGGGTCGTGATCGACAAGGCCACCGAACTCACCGGCGTCGCCTACGGCAAGGCCCACGGGAGCGACGTCTCGCTGCGCGTGGTCTCCGACCACATGCGCACCTCCGTGATGCTCATCGGCGACGGCGTCACCCCCGGCAACGAGGGCCGCGGCTACGTGCTGCGCCGCATCATGCGTCGTGCCATCCGCAACATGCGCCTGCTCGGTGCCACCGGCCCCGTCGCCGGCGAGCTCGTCGACACCGTCATCCGGTCGATGGCCGAGCAGTACCCGGAGCTGGAGGACGAGCGCAGCCGCATCGAGTCGGTCGCCCTCGCCGAGGAGGCCGCCTTCCTCAAGACCCTCAAGGCCGGCACCAACATCCTCGACACCGCCGTCACCGAGACCAAGAGCACCGGCGGCAGCGTCCTGCCCGGCGAGAAGGCGTTCCTGCTGCACGACACGTGGGGCTTCCCGATCGACCTCACCCTGGAGATGGCCGCCGAGCAGGGCCTCAGCGTCGACCAGGACGGCTTCCGGCGCCTGATGAAGGAGCAGCGGGAGCGCGCCAAGGCCGACGCCCGCGCCAAGAAGACCGGCCACGCCGACCTCGGTGCCTACCGGGAGATCGCCGACCGGGCGGGCGAGACCGACTTCATCGGCTACGTCGACACCCAGGGCGAGTCCCGGATCGTCGGCATCCTGGTGGACGGCGTGGCCTCGCCCGCCGCCACCGAGGGCGACGAGGTCGAGATCGTCCTGGACCGCACCCCCTTCTACGCCGAGGGCGGCGGGCAGATCGGCGACACCGGCCGCATCCGACTGGACTCGGGCGCCGTGGTCGAGGTCCGCGACTGCCAGAAGCCGGTGCCGGGCGTCTACGTGCACAAGGGCGTCGTCCAGGTCGGGGAGGTCACCCTCGACGCCCCGGCCCACGCCACCATCGACGTGCGCCGGCGCACCGCCATCGCCCGCGCCCACTCCGCCACCCACCTGACCCACCAGGCGCTGCGTGACGCCCTGGGCCCGACCGCCGCCCAGGCCGGTTCGGAGAACCAGCCCGGTCGCTTCCGCTTCGACTTCGGTTCCCCGGCCGCCGTGCCCGGCGCCGTGCTGACCGACGTCGAGCAGCGGATCAACGAGGTGCTCACCCGGGACCTCGACGTCGAGGCCGAGGTCATGAGCATCGACGAGGCCAAGAAGCAGGGCGCCATCGCCGAGTTCGGCGAGAAGTACGGCGAGCGGGTCCGGGTCGTCACCATCGGCGACTTCTCCAAGGAGCTGTGCGGCGGCACGCACGTCCACAACACCTCCCAGCTCGGGTTGGTGAAGCTGCTCGGCGAGTCCTCGATCGGCTCCGGCGTCCGGCGCATCGAGGCCCTGGTGGGCGTCGACGCCTACAACTTCCTGGCCCGGGAGCACACCGTCGTCGCCCAGCTCCAGGAACTGGTCAAGGGCCGTCCCGAGGAACTGCCCGAGAAGGTCGCGGGCATGCTCGCCAAGTTGCGCGAGGCCGAGAAGGAGATCGAGCGCTTCCGTGCCGAGAAGGTCCTCCAGGCCGCCGCCGGGCTCGCCGAGACGGCCCGCGACGTCCACGGGGTCGCCCTGGTCACCGGGCAGGTGCCGGACGGCACCACCGCCGACGACCTGCGCAAGCTGGTCCTCGACGTCCGCGGCCGCATCCAGGGCGGTCGGCCCGCCGTCGTGGCCCTGTTCACCACGGTCGGCGGCAAGCCGCTCACCGTCATCGCCACCAACGACGGCGCCCGCGCCCGCGGCCTCAAGGCCGGCGACCTGGTCCGCGCCGCGGCCAAGACGCTCGGCGGCGGCGGGGGCGGCAAGCCCGACGTCGCCCAGGGCGGCGGTCAGAACGCCGCCGCGGTCGGCGACGCCGTCGCCGCCGTCGAGCGGCTCGTCGCCGAGACGGCGGCCTGATGCGCCGGGGCCGCAGACTGGCGATCGACGTGGGTGACGCCCGGATCGGCGTCGCCTCCTGCGACCCCGACGGCATCCTCGCCACCCCGGTGGAGACCGTGCCGGGACGCGACGTCCCGGCCGCCCATCGGCGGCTGCGTCAACTGGTCGACGAGTACGAACCGATCGAGGTCGTCGTCGGGCTTCCCCGCTCCCTGAAGGGCGGGGAGGGCCCGGCGGCGACCAAGGTCCGTGCCTTCGCCGGACGGCTCGCGGCCGCGATCGCCCCCGTCCCGGTGCGTCTGGTGGACGAGAGGATGACCACAGTTACGGCCACGCAGGGACTGCGCGCCTCGGGCGTCACGTCCCGAAAGGGCCGGTCTGTCATCGACCAGGTTGCCGCTGTGGTGATCCTCCAGAACGCTCTGGAGTCCGAACGGGCGTCTGGTCGGGCCCCCGGAGAGGGCGTCGAAGTGGTCATCTGATCGCGATACGGTAACGTTCCGCGCGATGCGACGGTGTTCGAACAGCCGCCGCACAGCAAAGAGGTGGGCGCGAGGGTGCGCCGCGAGCGCCCCCGGCCCGCCTCGCGGCTCGATGGGGACACATGACTGAATATGGCCGGGGCCAGGGCTCCGAACCGTGGTATCCGGAGGACCCGTCGCACGGGGACGTCGGATGGGGAGGGCAGCAGGGCCACCCCGGCCAGTCCCCGCAGACCGGCCAGCAGCAGTACCCGCAGGGCGGTCCGCAGTACGGTGCCGGGCCCTTGGAGCCGCAGTCGGGACACCCGCAGGAGTACGTCCAACAGCAGCACGCCGGCCAGGGCTACGACCAGTGGACCGGGCAGCAGCCCGCCCCGGGGCACTCGGACGGCTACGGCCAGCAGTACCAGGGCGGCTGGGAGGCGGCCCAGCCCGGCCAGATCCCCTACGGTACCGATCCGACCGCGCCGTACGCCGGTCACCCCGAGGCGTACGGGGCCGAGCCCCCCGACTACTACGGCACCCCGGAGGCGTACCCGCCGCCGAGGCCCCCCGCCCACCGGACCGCCGCCCCGGCCCCGCCCGACGAGTCCACCGGCGACCAGGAGGACTGGGACCCGGCCCGCCCCGACCGGGAGGCCCCGGCCGCCCCCCGCCGCGCGGACGCGCCGGACGAGTACGACGACGAAGAACCGCCCGGTCGGTCCGGCGGGCGCGAGGACCGCCGGGGGGGCCGCAGCGGCAAGGAGGGCAAGCGCAAACGCCGCAACGGCTGCGCCTGCCTCCTGGTGACCGCGGTCTTCGTGGGCGGCATCGGCGCCGTCGGCTACTTCGGCTACCAGTTCTACCAGGACCGCTACGGAGCGCCCGAGGACTTCGCGGGCGCCGGCACCGACGAGAACGTCTCGGTGGACATCCCCAAGGGCGCGATCGGTTCCCTGATCGGCCAGAAGCTCAAGGAAGCCGGCGTCATCAAGAGCGTCGACGCGTTCACCCAGGCGCAGAACCAGCACCCCCAGGGCAAGAGCATCCAGGACGGCGCCTACATCCTGCGCAAACAGATGTCCGCGGCCAGCGCCGTGGAGCTGATGCTCGACCCGAAGAGCCGCAACAACCTCATCATCGCCGAGGGCCGCCGCAACATCTGGGTCTACGAGCAGATCGACAAGCGGCTCGACCTCCCCGAGGGCACCACCAAGGACGTCGCCCTCACCGAGTGGAAGTCCCTGGGCCTGCCCGAGTGGGCGACCAACGGCGCGGCGAGCCGCAAGGACCCGCTGGAGGGCTTCCTCTACCCGTCGAGCTACCCCGTCTCCGAGGGCACCGAGCCGGCCGAGGTGCTCAAGAAGATGATCTCCCGGGCGAAGAGCCAGTACGCGGCCCACGACCTCGACGGCAAGGCCCGGGAGCTGGGGTTGAAGGGCCCCCTGGAGCTCATCACGGTGGCCAGCCTGGTCCAGGCCGAGGGCAGGACGCACGACGACTTCAAGAAGATGGCGGCCGTCGTCTACAACCGGCTCAAGCCCGACAACACGGTCACCAACCAGAAGATCGAGTTCGACTCCACCTACAACTACCTGAGGAACCAGAGCAAGCTCGACATCTCCATCAAGGAGATCCGCAACCTCGACCACCCGTACAACACCTACTTCTACAAGGGCCTGCCGCCCGGGCCGATCGGCAACCCCGGCGAGGACGCCCTGAGCGCCGCGCTCGAACCGGACGACGGCGGCTGGATGTTCTTCGTCTCCGTCGACGGCAAGACGACGACCTTCACCGACAACCTGACCGACCACAACAAGCTGGTGGAGGAGTTCAATGCCGGACGCACGAAGAGCGACTGACCGCACCCGGGCGGCCGTCCTGGGCTCGCCCATCGCCCATTCGTTGTCCCCGGTCCTGCACCGCGCCGCCTACGCCGAGCTCGGCCTCGACGCCTGGAGCTACGACCGGTTCGAGGTGGACGAGGCGGCACTGCCCGACTTCCTCGCCGGGCTCGGCCCGCAGTGGGCCGGGCTCTCCCTGACCATGCCGCTCAAGCGCGCGGTGATACCCCTGCTGGACGAGGTCAGCGACACCGCCGCCGCGGTCGAGGCCGTCAACACGGTGGTCCTCACCGAGGACGGCCGCCGCACCGGCGACAACACCGACGTCCCCGGCATGGTCGCGGCCCTGCGGGAGCGCGGCGTCGAGACCGTGGACTCCGCCGCCGTGCTCGGCGCCGGGGCCACCGCCTCCTCCGCGCTCGCCGCCCTCGCCCGGATCTGCACCGGTGAGATCACCGCCTACGTGCGCTCCGCCGCCCGCGCGGCCGAGATGCGGCAGTGGGGCGAACGCCTCGGCATCGGGGTCCGCACCGCCGACTGGGCGGACGCCGCCCGCGCCCTGCGCGCCCCCCTGGTGATCGCCACCACCCCCGCCGGCACCACCGACGCGCTCGCCGCCGAGGTCCCCGAACGCCCGGCCACCCTGTTCGACGTGCTCTACGAGCCCTGGCCGACCGCGCTGGCGGCGCGCTGGTCCGCCCACGGGGGCGCCGTCGTCAGCGGACTGGACCTCCTCGTCCACCAGGCGGTGCTCCAGGTCGAGCGGATGACCGGACGGTCGGCGCCGCTGGTCGCCATGCGCCGTGCGGGAGAAGGGGCGCTCGCCGCCCGCTGAGCCGGCGCGCGCGCCCGGGTCCGGGCGGGACGGCGCCCTTCCGTCGGCGTCCGCCTGCTGGACCTTCGAACGGGCGACCCTCCGGGACGTGCGAGGATCGGGGGAGGCGGGCACAGGACTGCGCACCCGGCCCGGCCGTATCAGTCGCATGCGCGGGTCCACAGGAGGAGCACCGTTGAGCAGGTTGCGCTGGCTGACCGCGGGGGAGTCGCACGGCCCCGCCTTGGTGGCGACGCTGGAGGGTCTTCCCGCAGGCGTCCCGATCACCACGGAGATGGTGGCCGACCACCTCGCCCGGCGCCGCCTGGGCTACGGTCGCGGCGCCCGGATGAAGTTCGAGCGCGACGAGATCACCTTCATCGGCGGCGTGCGGCACGGCCTCACGCTGGGCTCGCCCGTGGCGATCATGGTCGGCAACAGCGAGTGGCCCAAGTGGGAGCAGGTCATGGCGGCCGACCCGGTCGACCCGGAGGTGCTCGCCGACTCGGCCCGCAACGCCCCGCTGACCCGTCCCCGCCCCGGTCACGCCGACCTCGCGGGCATGCAGAAGTACGGCTTCGACGAGGCCCGCCCCATCCTGGAGCGCGCCTCCGCCCGCGAGACCGCGGCCCGGGTCGCCCTCGGCGCCGTCGCCCGCTCCTACCTCAAGGAGACCGCGGGCATCGAGATCGTCAGCCACGTCGTGGAACTCGCGGCGGCCAAGGCCCCCTACGGCCTCCTCCCCGTCCCCGGCGACGTCGAGCGCCTCGACGCCGACCCGGTGCGCTGCTTCGACGCGGACGCCTCCAAGGCGATGGTCGCCGAGATCGACCAGGCCCACAAGGACGGCGACACCCTCGGCGGAGTGGTCGAGGTCCTCGCCTACGGCGTCCCGGTCGGGCTGGGCTCGCACGTCCACTGGGACCGCCGCCTCGACGCCCGCCTCGCCGCGGCGCTGATGGGCATCCAGGCGATCAAGGGCGTGGAGGTCGGCGACGGCTTCGAACTGGCCCGGGTCCCGGGCTCGAAGGCCCACGACGAGATCGTGAGCACCCCCGAAGGGCTCAAGCGCTCCACCGGCCGCTCCGGCGGCACCGAGGGCGGCCTCAGCACCGGCGAACTGCTGCGGGTGCGGGCCGCGATGAAGCCCATCGCCACCGTGCCGCGCGCACTGGCCACCGTCGACGTGGCCACCGGCGAGGCCACCAAGGCCCACCACCAGCGCTCCGACGTGTGCGCGGTGCCGGCCGCCGGGATCGTCGCGGAGGCCATGGTCGCCCTGGTCCTCGCCGATGCGGTCGCCGAGAAGTTCGGTGGCGACAGCGTCCCCGAGACCGCCCGCAACGTCCGGTCCTACCTCGACCACCTGCACATCCGGTGACGGCCGTGACCCCGCAGCCCGGGCGCCCGGGCCCGGCGGTCGTGCTGGTCGGCCCGATGGGCGTCGGCAAGTCCACCGTGGGCGCGCTGCTCGCCGACCGGCTCGGCCTGCCCTACCGCGACACCGACGACGACATCGTCGCCGCCGAGGGCCGCCCCGTCTCCGAGATCTTCGTGGACGAGGGCGAGCCCTACTTCCGGGCCGTCGAGAAGGACGCCGTGCGCACGGCCCTCGCCACCCACGAGGGCGTCCTCGCCCTCGGGGGCGGGGCCGTCCTCGACCCCGGGACCCGGGCCCTGCTCGTCGACCGCCCCGTCGTCTTCCTGTCGATGGACGTGGCGGAGGCGGTCCGGCGCACCGGCCTCGACGTCGCCCGCCCGCTGCTCGCCGTCAACCCGCGCCGGCAGTGGCGCGAGCTGATGGAGGCCCGCCTCCCGCTCTACCGGGAGGTGGCCCGCGTCGTCGTCCCGACCGACGGCCGCGACCCCGAAGAGGTGGCCGGGGCGGTCCTCGACGCGCTCGGACTGCCCCCAGACCCCTCGCAGGAGAAGACCTCATGACCGCCCAGCAGCCCATCCGCATCCAGGTCGCCGGGACGGCCGGCACCGAACCCTACGAGGTGCTCATCGGCCGTCAGCTCCTCGGCGAACTGGGCCCCCTGGTCGGCGGGCGGGCCAAGCGGGTGGCCGTGATCCACCCCGAGGCGCTGGCCGAGACCGGCGAGGCACTGCGGGCGGACCTCGCCGAGCAGGGCTTCGAAGCGGTCGCCATCCAGGTGCCCAACGCCGAGGAGGCCAAGACCGCCGAGGTCGCCGCGTACTGCTGGAAGGCGCTGGGGCAGTCCGGGTTCACCCGCACCGACGTGATCGTCGGCGTCGGCGGCGGGGCCACCACCGACCTCGCCGGGTTCGTCGCCGCCAGCTGGCTGCGCGGGGTCCGCTGGATCGCGGTGCCCACCACGGTCCTCGGCATGGTCGACGCGGCCGTCGGCGGCAAGACGGGCATCAACACCGCCGAGGGCAAGAACCTGGTCGGCGCCTTCCACCCGCCGGCCGGGGTGCTGTGCGACCTCGCCGCGCTGGAGTCGCTGCCGGTGCACGACTACGTCTCGGGGCTCGCCGAGATCATCAAGGCGGGCTTCATCGCGGACCCGGTGATCCTCGACCTCGTGGAGGCCGACCCGGAAGCCGCCCGCACCCCGGCCGGCCCGCACACCGCCGAACTGATCGAACGGGCCGTCAAGGTCAAGGCCGAGGTGGTCTCCGGGGACCTCAAGGAGTCCGGTCGCCGGGAGATCCTCAACTACGGCCACACCCTGGCCCACGCCATCGAGAAGAACGAGCGCTACCAGTGGCGGCACGGCGCCGCCGTCGCCGTCGGCATGCACTTCGCCGCCGAGCTGGGGCGCCTCGCGGGACGCCTGGACGACGCGACCGCCGACCGGCACCGCACCGTCCTGGAGTCGGTCGGCCTGCCCCTGAGCTACCGCTACGACCAGTGGCCCAAGCTGCTGGAGACCATGAAGGTCGACAAGAAGTCCCGGGGCGACCTGCTGCGCTTCATCGTCCTCGACGGCCTCGCCCGTCCGGTGGTCCTGGAGGGCCCCGACCCGGCGGTGCTGCTCGCCGCCTACGGGGAAGTCGCCCAGTAGTCCCCTTCCCGCCCCGGACCGGCCGCACGGCCCGGCCCGGGGCGGGTACCGTTCGGCGCGGGTCGCTCCCCGCACGGGCCGACCGCGGGGAACCGGACGGTGCGTTCGGGAACTTCTCCACGGCCGCCGTCAGTTGCCCGTAGGAGACGCGGCCCACCGGTCCGACACCCCTCCGGGACGGGCCCGACGAGACGGAGTGGTACCGGATGCACGCAGGGGAAGCGGCGCTGCCGCCGCACGGACGACCGGGGGCCCCGTGGCCGCCCCCCGTTCCCCCGGCCCCGCCCGCCGCCGCCCCGGACTTCCCGCTGCCGCCGCCGGCGCCGCACGGCGCCCCCGGCCGGCCGGCCGGCCATCCGCCGGTGCCCGCCGCCCCGCCCGTGCCGGAGACCACCGGGCACGTCCCCCTGCCCCCGGGCGTCCCCGTGGGGAGCCCGCCGCACGGCCCGGCCGCCGACCTCTCCACGACGACCCTGGCCGTCCTGCTCATCGGTCCCGCGGGCGCCGGGAAGACCAGCGTCGCCCAGTACTGGGCCGACCGCCGGCGCACCCCCACCGCGCACATCAGCCTCGACGACGTCCGGGAATGGGTGCGCTGCGGCTTCGCCGACCCGCAGGACGGTTGGAACGACCACTCCGAGGCGCAGTACCGGCTGGCCCGCCGCACCTGCGGGTTCGCCGCCCGCAACTTCCTCGCCAACGGCATCTCCTGCGTCATCGACGACGCGGTCTTCCCCGACCGCCCGGTGGTCGGCCTCGGCGGTTGGAAGCGGCACGTGGGGCCCGGGCTGCTGCCGGTGGTGCTGTTGCCGGGCCTGGAAGTGGTGCTGGAGCGCAACGCCAGGCGGCGGGGCAACCGCCGGCTCGGCGACGAGGAGGTCGCCCACATCCACGCCCGGATGGCCGGCTGGTACGGCTCGGGCCTGCCCATCATCGACAACTCCCAGCTGGACGTCGCCGGCACGGCGCGCGCCCTGAACGAGGCACTGGCCCGGGCCGTCGCCACCCCGCCCCCGGCCTGAGGTTGTCGGGTCAGCCCGTCCGGACGCGCTGACCGGGCCCTTCGGCGCCGTCGCTCGTAGGCTCGGGGACATGGCAGAGACCCACGCGAGCCGCAGGGACCGCCTGCGGGAGCGCATCACGGCCACCGGTACCGCAGCCGTCCTCGTCTCCCGGCCCGCGAACATCCGCTACCTCGCCGGTTCCGCGCCCGTGGGCGCCACCCTGCTGCTGGCCGAGGGCGGCGACCTCCTCGTCCAGGCGGAGCCCCCGGAGCCCCGCCCGGGCACCCCCCAGCCCGACGACACCCTCCCGACCCGGACGCTCACCGGGCCCCGGGAGGACAGCGCGGTCACCGCGGCGGCCGTGGCGGCGGGCCGGGGCCTCGACTCGCTGGCCGTCGAGGAGCACCACTTGACCGTGGCCCGGCACCGGGCGGTCACCGCTGCCGCCCCGGGGCTGCGACTGACCGATCTGGGCGGGGCCGTCGAACAGCTCCGACTGGTCAAGGACGAGGACGAGATCAGCTGTCTGCGGATCGCCGCCGAGATCGCCGACCAGGCCCTGAGCGAGCTGCTGGAGTCGATCCTGGTGGGGCGCACCGAGCGGCACCTGGCCCTGGAACTCGAACGGCGCCTGGTCGACCACGGTGCGGACGGCCCCGCGTTCGCCACCTCGGTGGGGACCGGTCCGGACGCGGGCCGGGTGGGCCACCGGCCCACCGACCGGAGGGTCGAGGAGGGCGACTTCCTCTCCGTCTGCCTGGGCGCCGCCTACCGCGGCTACCGGTGCGAGATCGGTCGCACCTTCGTCATCGGCACCTCGCCCGCGGACTGGCAGGTCGAGTTGTACGACGCCGTTTTCGCCGCTCAGCGGGCCGGACGGGAGGCACTGGCGCCCGGCGCCGCCTGCCGGGACGTGGACGCGGCGGCGCGCCAGGTGTTGGCGGCGGCGGGGCACCGGGAGGGGCTCTCCCCCCGCACCGGGCACGGGGTGGGGCTCGAAAACAACGAGGACCCGCAGCTCGCCCCCTCCGCCATGGGTAAACTGGACGCTCGTGTGCCGGTCACCGTCGAACCGGGGGTTCACCTCCCTGGCCGGGGCGGGGTCCGGATCGATGACACGCTCGTCGTCCGCTCCGAGGCGGACGGCGGACCCGAGCTACTCACCATCACGACCAAGGAGCTGCTGGCGCTCTAGCCTCAGCGCACGCTGAGCCGCCGGACGCGGGCCCCGCTGGTCGTCCACGTCAGTCCAGGAGATTCCGCAACCGTGGCTTCCACGAACGACCTCAAGAACGGCATGGTGCTCAAGCTCGACGGGGGCCAGCTCTGGTCCGTCGTCGAGTTCCAGCACGTCAAGCCCGGCAAGGGCCCGGCCTTCGTGCGCACCAAGCTCAAGAACGTCCTCTCCGGGAAGGTCGTCGACAAGACCTTCAACGCCGGCGTCAAGGTCGAGACGGCCACCGTCGACAAGCGCGACATGCAGTTCTCCTACATGGACGGCGAGTACTTCGTGTTCATGGACATGGAGACCTACGACCAGCTGCACATCGACCGCAAGACGGTCGGCGACGCCGCGAACTTCCTCCTGGAGGGCTTCGAGGCCACCGTCGCGCAGCACGAGGGCAACGTGCTCTTCGTCGAGCTGCCGACCGCCGTCGAGCTGGTCATCGCGGAGACCGAGCCCGGCGTCCAGGGCGACCGCTCCACCGGCGGCACCAAGCCCGCCAAGCTGGAGACCGGCTACGAGATCCAGGTCCCGCTCTTCATCACCACCGGTGAGAAGATCAAGGTCGACACGCGTTCGGGTGACTACCTCGGCCGGGTGAACAGCTAACCGTGGCTGCCCGGAACACGGCCCGCAAGCGCGCCTTCCAGATCCTGTTCGAGGGCGACCAGCGCGGTGCGGACGTCCTGACGGTCCTCGCGGACTGGGTGCGCCACGCACGCACCGACTCCCGGCAGCCGCCGGTCAGCGAGTACACCATGGAGCTGGTCGAGGGCTACGCGCAGCACGCGCAGCGCATCGACGAGTTGCTGGCCCAGTACTCCGTGGGGTGGACGCTGGACCGGATGCCGGTCGTGGACCGGAACATCCTGCGGCTCGGGGCCTACGAACTCATCTGGGTCGACGGGACGCCCGACGCGGTGGTCCTGGACGAGGCCGTCGAGTTGGCCAAGGAGTTCTCCACCGACGACTCGCCGTCCTTCGTCAACGGACTGCTCGGACGGTTGAAGGAACTGAAGCCCGGTCTGCGCAGGGCGTGACCGGCCGCCGGTCCCCGTCGATCCCGACGGGGACCGGTGTCGTTCCGCCCCGCGATCCGCCCGTGTGCACACCGCCGAACGGGTGGTCCGACGTGCTCGGAGGGCGCGGGGCGCGCAAGGGCCGCCCGGGTGGTACGGACCGGTCGGTCCGTACCACCCGGGCGGCACGTTTCTGCTGTGCCCTACCCGGGCGGCGGCTCAGCCCTCCTCGTGGGCCACCGCGCGGCGCGCGTCCGCGTCCAGGACGCCCCAGCCGATGAGCTGGTCGGTGAGGACCGAGGGGGACTGGTCGTAGATCACGGCGAGGGTGCGCAGGTCGTCCTGGCGGATCGACAGCACCTTGCCGTTGTAGTCGCCGCGCTGGGACTGGATGGTGGCGGCGTAGCGCTGGAGCGGGCCCGCCTTCTCGGCCGGGACGTGGGCGAGGCGCTCCAGGTCCAGGACGAGCTTCGGCGGCGGCTCGGCGGCACCGCCGGGCGTGGTGCCGGGCAGGAGCTCCTGCACCGGGACCCCGTAGAAGTCCGCCAGTTCGGCAAGGCGCTGGACGGTCACGGCGCGGTCCCCGCGCTCGTACGAACCGACCACCACTGCCTTCCAACGGCCCTGGGACTTCTCCTCGACGCCGTGGAGTGACAGGCCCTGCTGGGTGCGGATGGCCCGGAGCTTGGCCCCGAGCTGCTTGGCGTATTCGCTGGACATATGGCTCCCCGGACGAAGGCTGGTGACTCACTGTGAGGTTACGCAGCGTGACTTGCATGCGTCAAGCCGAATGGTCAGCACCGACTCTTCCTTGCCTCGCCCCGGGGCGCACGGTGAGGGGGTGAACTGGGGGAACACGCGGCCTGCTACCGTGGACGGCGCAATTCCGACGTCCTTTAAGGTCCGTCCCGTGAGGCGGAGAAGGAGGTCCGTTTCCTATGGACACCAGCAGCACCGAACGCCCGCACGGCCAGGACGGCACCGCCCGTCCCGTCCTGGAGGCCCCGGACATCGCCCGGGTGCTCACCCGCATCGCCCACGAGATCGTCGAACGCGCCAAGGGCGCCGACGACGTGGTGCTCCTCGGCGTTCCCACCCGCGGGGTCTTCCTCGCCCGCCGGCTCGCCGCCAAGCTCGCGGAGATCACCGGCCGCGACACCCCGGTCGGCTCCCTCGACATCACCATGTACCGCGACGACCTGCGGATGCACCCGCCGCGCGCCCTGGCGCGCACCGAGATCCCCGGCGAGGGGATCGACGGACGGCTGGTCGTCCTCGTCGACGACGTGCTCTTCTCCGGCCGCACGATCCGAGCCGCCCTCGACGCCCTGAACGACATCGGCCGCCCGCGCGCGGTGCAGCTCGCCGTCCTCGTGGACCGGGGCCACCGCGAGCTGCCCATCCGCGCGGACTACGTCGGCAAGAACCTGCCGACCTCGCTGCGCGAGACGGTCCGGGTCCGGTTGGCGGAGGAGGACGGCCGGGACACCGTCCTGCTCGGGACCAAGCCGGCCGGCCCCGCCGGCTGAGCCCCCGGCACACCGTCCGCGGGAGACCACCGGGTCGCGGCGCAGCACCCCCGTCGTGCGCGCCTGCACGGGAACGTTCCGGAACGATCCGGTCCGCTTCCTTCCCCCGGGAGCCCCTCGGCCCCGCACGCCCCGCCCGTCCCCGCACACCGCCGAACCCGCCCACGGAGCATCCAGATGCAGCGTCACCTCATCTCGGCCGCCGACCTCACCCGTGACGACGCCGTCCTCATCCTCGACACCGCCGAGGAGATGTCCCGGGTCGCCGACCGGCCGATCAAGAAACTGCCGACCCTGCGCGGTCGCACCGTCGTCAACCTGTTCTTCGAGGACTCCACCCGCACCCGGATCTCCTTCGAGGCCGCCGAGAAGCGGCTCTCCGCCGACGTCATCAACTTCACGGCCAAGGGCTCCTCGGTCTCCAAGGGCGAGTCCCTGAAGGACACCGCGCAGACCCTGGAGGCTATGGGGGTCGACGCCGTCGTCATCCGGCACGGGGCCTCCGGAGCGCCCTACCGGCTCGCCACCTCCGGCTGGATCGACGCCCACGTCATCAACGCCGGCGACGGCACCCACCAGCACCCCACCCAGGCCCTGCTGGACGCCTTCACCATGCGCCGGCGGCTCGTCGGCCGGGACACCGGGCTCGGCCGGGACCTCGCCGGCAAGCGCATCACGATCGTCGGCGACGTCCTGCACAGCCGGGTCGCCCGCTCCAACGTCGACCTGCTGCACACCCTGGGCGCCGAGGTCACCCTGGTCGCCCCGCCGACCCTGGTGCCGGTCGGCGTCTCGCACTGGCCCTGCGAGGTCTCCTACGACCTCGACCGGGTGCTGCCCAAGTCCGACGCGGTGATGATGCTGCGCGTCCAGCGCGAGCGGATGAACGCCGCCTACTTCCCCACCGAGCGCGAGTACGCCCGCTGGTACGGCCTGGACGCCGACCGGATGGCGCGGATGCCCGAACACTCCATCGTGATGCACCCCGGCCCGATGGTCCGCGGCATGGAGATCACCGCCGAGGTCGCCGACTCGCCCCGCTGCACCGCCGTCGAACAGGTCGCCAACGGCGTCTCCATCCGGATGGCCGTCCTCTACCTGCTGCTCGGCGGCAACGAGCCCGCCGTCACCCACACCCGTACCGAGGAGAAGTAACGACATGAGCAAGATCCTGATTCGCGGTGCCCGGGTGCTCGGCGGCGAGCCGCAGGACGTCCTGGTCGACGGCGAGACCATCGCCGGGGTCGGCACCGGGCTGAGCGCCGAGGGCGCCACCGTGGTCGAGGCGGACGGGCAGGTCCTGCTGCCGGGCCTGGTCGACCTCCACACCCATCTGCGCGAGCCCGGCCGCGAGGACTCCGAGACCGTCCTCACCGGCACCCGCGCCGCCGCGGTCGGCGGCTTCACCGCGGTGCACGCCATGGCGAACACCTTCCCCGTGGCCGACACCGCGGGCGTCGTCGAGCAGGTCTACCGGCTCGGTCGCGAGCACGGCTACTGCGACGTGCAGCCGGTCGGCGCCGTCACGGTCGGCCTCGCCGGCAAGCAGCTCGCCGAACTGGGCGCCATGCACGACTCGGCCGCCGGGGTGACGGTCTTCTCCGACGACGGCAAGTGCGTGGACGACGCGGTGATCATGCGCCGCGCCCTGGAGTACGTGAAGGCGTTCGACGGGGTCGTCGCCCAGCACGCCCAGGAGCCCCGGCTCACCGAGGGCGCCCAGATGAACGAGGGCGTCGTCTCCGCCGAACTCGGTCTCGGCGGCTGGCCCGCCGTCGCCGAGGAGTCGATCATCGCCCGGGACGTGCTGCTCGCCGCGCACGTCGGCTCCCGGGTCCACATCTGCCACCTCTCCACCGCCGGCTCGGTGGAGATCGTCCGCTGGGCGAAGTCCAAGGGCTGGGACGTCACCGCCGAGGTCACCCCGCACCACCTGCTCCTCACCGACGAGCTGGTGCGCACCTACAACCCGGTCTACAAGGTGAACCCGCCGCTGCGCACCGAGGCCGACGTGCTGGCCCTGCGCGAGGCGCTCGCCGACGGCACCATCGACTGCGTGGCCACCGACCACGCCCCCCACCCGCACGAGGACAAGGACTGCGAGTGGGCCGCCGCCGCCATGGGCATGGTGGGCCTGGAGACCGCGCTCTCCGTGGTCCAGCACACCATGGTCGACTCCGGACTGCTCGACTGGGCGCAGGTCGCCGACCGGATGTCGGTGCGTCCCGCCCAGATCGGACGCCTCGCCGGACACGGCCGCCCCGTCTCGGTGGGCGAGCCCGCCAACCTGACCCTGGTCGATCCCGCTTACCGTGGGACCGTGGACCCCGCGGGCTTCGCCTCCCGCAGCCGCAACACCCCGTACCAGGGGCGCGAGCTGCCGGGACGCGTCACCCACACCTGGCTGCGGGGCCGTGCCACGGTCGTCGACGGGAAGCTCGTGTGATGTCTCACCCCCTGCGCAGTGCCGAACTCCTCACCGTGCTCGCCACCGAGCGGAAATCGGCGGAGGTCACCGACTGGGCCGCCCGCATCGGCTGGCTCGTCGGCCTGGTCCTCTTCGTCGCCCTCGTGTACTGGCTGATGCGCGAGGGGTGGAAGTGGCGCGGCACCCTCCAGGGCGACCTGCCCCCGCTCCCCGAGGCGCCCGCCGACCCCGGCACCCCCCGCCTCACCCTGCACGGCCGCTACCACGGCTCCACCACCGCCGGGCAGTGGCTCGACCGGATCGTCGCCCACGGCCTCGGCGCCCGCTCGCGGGCCGAGCTGACCCTCACCGACGCGGGCCTGGCCGTGGTCCGCCCCGGGGCGAACGACTTCTTCGTCCCCGCGGACCGCCTGCGCGGGGCCCGGCTCGACAAGGGCATCGCGGGCAAGGTCCTCGCCGAGGGCGGACTGCTCGTCCTCACCTGGCAGCACGGCGACCGCCTGATCGACTCGGGCTTCCGCTCCGACCGGGCCGCCGAGCACCCCGCCTGGGTCGAGGCGCTGGGCGCCCCCGTCGACCCCCACCGCCCCACCGAGGGCACCCCCCTGCACACCACCACCACGGAAGGCGCGGACCGATGAGCGCGCAGACAGCGCAGCCGACCTCCACCAGGGGAACCCGGGTTCCCGCCGTACTCGTCCTGGAGGACGGCCGCGTCTTCCGGGGCCGTGCGTACGGAGCGGTCGGCCAGACCTTCGGCGAGGCGGTGTTCTCCACCGGCATGACCGGCTACCAGGAGACCCTCACCGACCCCTCGTACCACCGGCAGGTCGTCGTGATGACGGCCCCGCACATCGGCAACACCGGCGTCAACGACGAGGACCCCGAGTCCCGTCGCATCTGGGTCGCCGGCTACGTGGTCCGCGACCCCGCCCGGACGCCCTCCAACTGGCGCTCCCGCCGCTCCCTGGACGAGGAACTCGCCGCCCAGGGCGTCGTCGGGATCTCCGGCGTCGACACCCGCGCCCTCACCCGCCACCTGCGCGAGCGCGGCGCCATGCGGGTCGGGATCTTCTCCGGCAACGCCCTGCCCGACGAGGGCACCATGCTGGCCGAGGTCCGTCAGGCCCCGGAGATGACGGGCGCCGACCTCTCCGCCGAGGTGGCCACCCGCGAGGCGTACGTGGTCCCCGCGATCGGCGAGAAGCGCTTCACCGTCGCCGCGGTCGACCTCGGCATCAAGGGCATGACCCCGCACCGGATGGCCGAGCGCGGCATCGAGGTGCACGTGCTGCCCGCCACCGCCACCGTCGACGACGTGTACGCGGTCGAGCCCGACGGGGTGTTCTTCTCCAACGGCCCCGGCGACCCCGCCACCGCCGACCACCCGGTCGCCGTGATGCGCGCGGTCCTGGACCGCGGCACCCCGCTGTTCGGGATCTGCTTCGGCAACCAGATCCTCGGCCGGGCCCTCGGCTTCGGCACCTACAAGCTGAAGTACGGCCACCGGGGCATCAACCAGCCCGTCCAGGACCGCACCACCGGCAAGGTCGAGGTCACCGCCCACAACCACGGCTTCGCCGTGGACGCCCCCCTCGACCGGGTCAGCGACACCCCCCACGGTCGCGCCGAGGTCTCCCACGTCTGTCTGAACGACCAGGTCGTCGAGGGGCTGCGGCTCCTCGACAAGCCCGCGTTCAGTGTCCAGTACCACCCCGAAGCCGCCGCGGGTCCGCACGACGCCGCCTACCTGTTCGACCGCTTCGTCACCCTGATGGAGGGCCAGCGTGCCTAAGCGCACCGATATCCAGTCCGTCCTGGTCATCGGCTCCGGCCCGATCGTCATCGGTCAGGCCGCCGAGTTCGACTACTCCGGCACCCAGGCGTGCCGCGTCCTCAAGGCCGAGGGCCTGCGCGTCGTCCTGGTGAACTCCAACCCGGCGACGATCATGACCGACCCGGAGATCGCCGACGCCACCTACGTCGAGCCGATCACCCCCGAGTTCGTCGAGAAGATCATCGCCAAGGAGCGCCCCGACGCCCTGCTGCCCACCCTCGGCGGGCAGACCGCCCTCAACACCGCCATCTCGCTGCACGAGGCGGGCACCCTCGACAAGTACGGCGTCGAGCTGATCGGCGCCAACGTCGAGGCCATCAACAAGGGCGAGGACCGCGAACTCTTCAAGGAGGTCGTGGAGGCCGTCCGCGCCAAGATCGGGCACGGCGAGTCCGCCCGCTCGGTGATCTGCCACTCCATGGCGGACGTCCTCGCCGGCGTGGACACCCTCGGCGGCTACCCCGTCGTCGTCCGCCCCTCCTTCACCATGGGCGGCGCCGGCTCCGGCTTCGCCCACGACGAGGAGGAACTGCGCCGCATCGCCGGCCAGGGCCTCACCCTCTCGCCGACCACCGAGGTGCTCCTGGAGGAGTCCATCCTCGGCTGGAAGGAGTACGAGCTGGAGCTGATGCGCGACAAGCACGACAACGTCGTCGTCGTGTGCTCCATCGAGAACTTCGACCCCATGGGCGTGCACACCGGCGACTCGATCACCGTCGCCCCCGCGATGACCCTCACCGACCGCGAGTACCAGATCCTGCGGGACATCGGCATCGCCGTGATCCGCGAGGTGGGCGTGGACACCGGCGGCTGCAACATCCAGTTCGCGGTCAACCCCGAGGACGGCCGGGTCATCGTCATCGAGATGAACCCCCGGGTCTCCCGCTCCTCCGCCCTGGCCTCCAAGGCGACCGGCTTCCCCATCGCCAAGATCGCCGCCAAGCTCGCCGTGGGGTACACCCTCGACGAGATCCCCAACGACATCACCGAGCAGACCCCCGCGTCCTTCGAGCCCACCCTCGACTACGTGGTCGTCAAGGCGCCCCGGTTCGCCTTCGAGAAGTTCCCCTCCGCCGACTCCACCCTCACCACCACCATGAAGTCGGTGGGCGAGGCCATGGCCATCGGCCGCAACTTCACCGAGGCCCTCCAGAAGGCGCTGCGCTCGCTGGAGAAGAAGGGCAGCCAGTTCACCTTCGTGGGCGAGCCCGGCGACAAGGCCGAGCTGCTGCGCGAGGCGGTGCGCCCCACCGACGGCCGGATCAACGCCGTCATGCAGGCCGTCCGCGCCGGCGCCACCCCCGAAGAGGTCTTCGCGGCCACCAAGATCGACCCCTGGTTCGTCGACCAGCTCTTCCTGATCAAGGAGATCGCCGACGAGTTGGCGGCCGTCGACCGGCTGGAGCCCGAGCTGCTGGCCGAAGCCAAGCGGCACGGCTTCTCCGACGCCCAGATCGCCGAGATCCGCGGACTGCGCGAGGACGTCGTCCGCGAGGTCCGGCACGCCCTCGGGGTGCGCCCGGTCTACAAGACCGTCGACACCTGCGCCGCCGAGTTCGCCGCGCGGACCCCGTACTTCTACTCCTCCTACGACGAGGAGAACGAGGTCGCCCCGCGCGAGAAGCCCGCGGTGATCATCCTCGGCTCCGGCCCCAACCGCATCGGCCAGGGCATCGAGTTCGACTACTCCTGCGTGCACGCCTCCTTCGCGCTCAGCGACGCCGGATACGAGACCGTCATGGTCAACTGCAACCCGGAGACCGTCTCCACCGACTACGACACCTCCGACCGGCTCTACTTCGAGCCGCTCACCCTGGAGGACGTCCTGGAGATCGTCCACGCCGAGTCCCTCGCCGGACCGATCGCGGGCGTCGTCGTCCAGCTCGGCGGCCAGACCCCGCTGGGCCTGGCCCAGGCGCTCAAGGACAACGGCGTGCCGATCGTCGGCACGCCCCCGGAGGCCATCCACGCCGCCGAGGACCGCGGCGCCTTCGGCCGGGTCCTGGCCGAAGCCGGACTGCCCGCCCCCAAGCACGGCACCGCCACCACCTTCGCCGAGGCCAAGGCCATCGCCGACGAGATCGGCTACCCGGTCCTGGTGCGCCCCTCCTACGTGCTCGGCGGGCGCGGCATGGAGATCGTCTACGACGAGGCCCGGCTCTCCTCGTACATCGCCGAGTCCACCGAGATCAGCCCCTCCCGCCCGGTCCTGGTGGACCGCTTCCTCGACGACGCCATCGAGATCGACGTGGACGCCCTCTACGACGGCGAGGAGCTCTACCTCGGCGGCGTGATGGAGCACATCGAGGAGGCCGGCATCCACTCCGGCGACTCGGCGTGCGCCCTGCCCCCGATCACCCTCGGCGGGTTCGACATCAAGCGGCTGCGCGCCTCCACCGAGGCCATCGCCAAGGGCGTCGGGGTCCGCGGGCTCATCAACATCCAGTTCGCCATGGCCGGGGACATCCTCTACGTCCTGGAGGCCAACCCGCGCGCCTCCCGGACCGTGCCCTTCACCTCCAAGGCCACCGCCGTCCCGCTCGCCAAGGCCGCCGCCCGGATCTCGCTCGGGGCGACCGTCGCCGAACTGCGGGCCGAGGGGCTGCTCCCGGCCCAGGGCGACGGCGGCACCCTGCCGCTGGACGCGCCGATCTCCGTCAAGGAGGCCGTCATGCCGTGGTCGCGGTTCCGCGACATCCACGGCCGCGGCGTGGACACCGTGCTCGGCCCGGAGATGCGCTCCACCGGCGAGGTCATGGGCATCGACTCCGTCTTCGGCACCGCCTACGCCAAGTCGCAGGCCGGGGCGTACGGCCCGCTGCCGACCAAGGGCCGGGCCTTCATCTCGGTCGCCAACCGCGACAAGCGATCGATGATCTTCCCGGCCCGGGAGTTGGTCGCCCACGGCTTCGAACTGCTCGCCACCTCCGGCACCGCCGAGGTCCTCAAGCGCAACGGCATCAACGCCACGGTGGTGCGCAAGCAGTCCGAGGGCGAGGGCCCCAACGGCGAGCGGACCATCGTCCAGCTCATCCACGACGGCGAGGTCGACCTCATCGTCAACACGCCCTACGGCACCGGGGGCCGGCTCGACGGCTACGACATCCGCACCGCGGCCGTCGCCCGGTCGGTGCCCTGCCTCACCACCGTGCAGGCGCTCGCCGCCGCCGTCCAGGGCATCGACGCGCTGCACCACGGCGACGTCGGCGTGCGCTCGCTCCAGGAGCACGCGCAGCAGCTGACCGCGGCCCGGGACTGATCCCGCAGCGCGGGCCGGCCCTCGACGGGGCCGGCCCGCGCCCGCCGCACGGCACCGCCCCCGGGGGCACCGGAAACGGTGCCCCCGTTCCATGACCCGCGCCCGTCCGGCGCCCCGCCCCCCGGACCGAGGGACCCACCACCGTGTACCAGCTCCTCTTCCACCACCTGTTCCGGCGCCTGGACCCCGAACAGGCCCACCACCTGGCCGTCGGCTGGATCCGGCTCGCGGCCCGCACCCCCGTGCTGCGGACCTTCGTCGCCGGCTACCTCGCCCCGCGCCACCGCGAACTGCGCACCGAGGCGCTCGGGCTGCGGCTGCACAGCCCCTTCGGCCTGGCCGCCGGCTTCGACAAGAACGCGATCGCCGTGGACGGCCTGGCGATGCTGGGCTTCGACCACGTCGAGATCGGCACCGTCACCGGGGAGCCGCAGCCCGGCAACCCCCGCACCCGCCTCTTCCGGCTGACCGCCGACCGGGCGCTGATCAACCGCATGGGCTTCAACAACGAGGGCTCGGCGGCCGTCGCGGCCCGGCTCGACGCCCGCCGCGAGGTGTTCCGCACCACCGTGGGCGTCAACATCGGCAAGACCAAGGTCGTCCCGGAGGCGGAGGCCGTCGCCGACTACGTGAAGTCCACCGAACGGCTCGCCCGCCACGCCGACTACCTCGTCGTCAACGTGTCCTCGCCGAACACCCCCGGACTGCGCGACCTCCAGGCCGTCGACCACCTGCGCCCGCTGCTCACCGCGGTCCGCGAGGCCGCCGACCGCTCGGTCACCGGCCGCCGGGTGCCGCTCCTGGTGAAGATCGCGCCCGACCTCGCCGACGCGGACGTCGACGCCGTCGCCGACCTCGCCGTGGAGCTGGGCCTGGACGGCATCATCGCCACCAACACCACCATCGCCCGCGAGGGCCTCGGGCTGCGCAGCGACCCCGCGCTGCTCGCCGAGGCCGGCGGACTGTCCGGCGCCCCGCTGAAGGAGCGCTCGCTGGAGGTCCTGCGCCGGCTGTACGCCCGGGTGGGCGACCGCATCACCCTGATCGGGGTCGGCGGCGTCGAGGACGCGGAGGACGTCTGGCAGCGCATCCTGGCCGGCGCCACCCTGGTGCAGGGGTACAGCGCGTTCATCTACCGGGGCCCCACCTGGGCCCGGGGCGTCCACCGCGGACTCGCCGCCCGACTGGCCGCCTCCCCGTACGCCACCCTCGCCGAGGCCGTCGGCGCCGACTCCCGGAGGTCCGCATGACCGACACCGCCCCCGCCGCCCCCACAGCGCCCTTCGGCAGCCGGCTGCGCCGGGCGATGGACGCCCGCGGCCCGCTCTGCGTGGGCATCGACCCGCACGCCTCCCTGCTGACCTCCTGGGGGCTCGGCGACGACCTGGCCGGGCTGGAGCGCTTCAGCCGCACGGTGGTCGAGGCGCTGGCCGACCGGGTCGCGGTGCTGAAGCCGCAGAGCGCGTTCTTCGAGCGGTTCGGCTCCCGCGGCGTCGCGGTGCTGGAGACCTGCGTGGCCGAGGCCCGCGCGGCCGGGGCCCTGGTGCTGATGGACGCCAAGCGCGGGGACATCGGCTCGACCATGGCCGCGTACGCCGACACCTTCCTGCGCCCAAACGCCCCGCTGTTCTCGGACGCCCTGACGGTCTCGCCCTACCTGGGCTACGGCGCGCTGGCGCCGGCGGTCGAGCTGGCCCGGGAGAGCGGCGCCGGACTGTTCGTGCTGGCGCTGACCTCCAACCCGGAGGGCGCGGAGGTGCAGCACGCGGTGCGCGGGGACGGGCGCACGGTCGGGTCCACGATGCTGGCGCACCTCGCCGCGGAGAACGCGCCCGAGGTGGCCGGCGGAGCCCCGCTGGGTTCCTTCGGGGCGGTCGTGGGGGCGACCCTCGCGGACCTGTCCGCCGAGGACCTGGCGATCGACGGGCCGCTGTTGGCGCCCGGCATCGGGGCCCAGGGGGCGACCCCGGCGGACCTGCCCCGGGTCTTCGGTGCGGCGGTGCACCAGGTGGTGCCCAACGTCAGTCGCGGGGTGCTGCGGCACGGCCCGGACCCGGCGGCCCTGCGGTCGTCGGCGGACCGCTTCGCCGACGAGGTCCGCGAGGCGGTCGGGCGGGGCTGACCGCCTGCTCCGCCGCCGTGCCGCCGCCTCCGAGGGGCGGTACGGGGGCACCTGCCGGAAGTGCCACGAGGTGTCGGTTTCGGCGCGGTCCGAGGTGGGCAGTCTCCCGAATTCGGCTCCGCGGGTGCCGTCCGCCCTGCACCCGCCCCGGCGTGTCTTCTGAAAGAGTTCTCAGAAACAGGGTCCATTTGCCCGAAAATGTCGGGCTCTGGCAAGGCTGACCAGGAGTTTTCCGCTGTTCTCGCTGACTCGGGGGGCCGTGGCCGCTAGTCTCCGTCGAGAGCGGACGGGCAAGCGCGTTGCTCGTTGCTCCCCAGGTGTGGGGCGACTAGGTTCCTCACCGGACTGCTGTACCTGACAGACATCCGACAGTTCGACATCCGAGGTGACGTAGGCGTGGCTCTTCCGCCCCTGACCCCTGAACAGCGCGCAGCCGCGCTCGAGAAGGCCGCCGCGGCTCGCCGGGAGCGGGCCGAGGTCAAGAATCGACTCAAGCACTCCGGCGCCTCCCTCCACGAGGTCATCAAACAAGGCCGGGAGAACGACGTCATCGGCAAGATGAAGGTCTCCGCCCTCCTGGAGTCCCTCCCGGGCGTGGGCAAGGTCCGCGCCAAGCAGATCATGGAGCGGCTCGGCATCTCCGAGAGCCGGCGCGTCCGAGGGCTCGGCTCCAACCAGATCGCGTCCCTGGAGCGGGAGTTCGGCGGCGGCCCCGCCTGACGTTCTCGGGCACCCCCGCGAAGCTGGATAATCGCTCCATGGCTGCAACATCCCGGGGGACGCCCCCCGTACCCCCGGACGCACGTCCGCGGCTGACCGTGCTCTCCGGCCCCTCCGGGGTCGGCAAGAGCACGGTCGTCGCCCACATGCGCAAGGAGCACCCCGAGGTCTGGCTCTCCGTCTCGGCCACCACCAGGCGGCCCCGTCCCGGCGAGCAGCACGGTGTGCAGTACTTCTTCGTCACCGACGAGGAGTTCGACAAGCTGATCGCCAACGGCGAGCTGCTGGAGTGGGCCGAGTTCGCCGGGAACCGCTACGGCACCCCGCGCGGCGCCGTCCAGCAGCGGCTGGAGGCCGGCGAGCCGGTGCTCCTGGAGATCGACCTCCAGGGCGCCCGCCTGGTGCGGGAGTCCATGCCGGACGCCCAGCTGGTGTTCCTCGCGCCCCCCTCCTGGGAGGAACTGGTCCGTCGCCTCACCGGCCGCGGCACGGAGTCCCCCGAGGTGATCGCCCGCCGACTGGAAGCCGCCACGACCGAACTGGCCGCGGAGTCGGAGTTCGACACCACCCTGGTCAACACCTCGGTCAAGGACGTGGCGCGCGAGCTGCTAGCCTTGATGAACGTCGTGTGATCTTCGCTGATCCCGTACCGTCTTTTCCTCAAGGCCCCGCGCCCCGCGTCCACCGCGGACCGCAGCGACGGCCCATATTTCGGAAGGTAGAGCGTGTCCTCTTCCATCACCGCGCCCGAGGGCATCATCAACCCGCCGATCGACGAGTTGCTTGAGGCCACCGACTCCAAGTACAGCCTCGTGATCTACGCGGCCAAGCGTGCCCGGCAGATCAACGCGTACTACTCCCAGCTCGGCGAGGGCCTGCTGGAGTACGTCGGTCCGCTCGTCGACACCCACGTCCACGAGAAGCCGCTCTCGATCGCCCTGCGCGAGATCAACGCGGGCCTGCTGACCTCCGAGGCCGTCGACGGCCCCGCCCAGTAGCTCGGCGGTTCCTCCGCAGCACCACCCGTCACGGGCCCGGCAGCGACGCTGCCGGGCCCGTGGTGTCTGATGGGACGTGACACGCGCACCAACGGGATGCGTGCCGGCCCGGGGCCGGAACGCGAGTCGAGGCGGGAGACACATGAACAAGGCGGCCAGGCCCAGGGTCGTGCTCGGGGTCAGCGGAGGCATCGCGGCCTACAAGGCGTGCGAGCTGCTCCGACGGCTCACCGAATCGGGACACGACGTCCGGGTGGTCCCCACCGCGTCCGCGCTCCACTTCGTCGGTGCCGCCACCTGGTCGGCGCTCTCCGGGCAACCCGTCGCCACCGAGGTCTGGTCCGACGTCCACGAGGTGCCCCACGTCCGCATCGGCCAGGGAGCCGACCTGGTCGTGGTGGCCCCGGCCACCGCCGACCTGCTCGCCAAGGCCGCCCACGGCCTCGCCGACGACCTGCTCACCAACACGCTGCTCACCGCGCGCTGCCCGGTCGTCTTCGCGCCCGCCATGCACACCGAGATGTGGGAGCACCCCGCGACCCAGGAGAACGTGGCCACCCTGCGCCGCCGCGGCGCGGTCGTCGTGGAACCCGCGGTCGGCCGGCTCACCGGGGTGGACACCGGCAAGGGCCGACTGCCCGACCCGGGGGAGATCTACGAGGTGTGCCGGCGTGTCCTGGCCCGGGGCGTCCGCGAGCCCGACCTGACCGGCCGGCACGTGGTCGTCAGCGCAGGCGGCACCCGGGAGCCGCTCGACCCGGTCCGTTTCCTCGGCAACCGGTCCTCGGGCAAGCAGGGCTACGCGCTCGCCCGGTCCGCCGCCGCCCGCGGCGCCCGGGTCACCCTGGTCGCCGCCAACACCGCGGGGACCCTCCCCGACCCGGCGGGGGTGGACCTGGTCCCGGTGGGCACCGCCGCCCAACTGCGCGAGGCCGTGCTCGCCGCCGCGGCCACCGCCGACGCGGTGGTCATGGCCGCCGCGGTGGCCGACTTCCGCCCCGCCGCCTACGCCCCCGGCAAGATCAAGAAGCGGGACGGGCACGAGCCCGACCCCATCGTCCTGGTACGGAATCCGGACATCCTTGCGGAGGTCTCCCGGGACCGGGCCCGCCCCGGACAGGTGGTCGTCGGCTTCGCCGCCGAGACCGACGACGTGCTCGACAACGGCCGCGCCAAACTCCGCAGCAAGGGGTGTGACCTGCTGGTCGTCAACGAGGTCGGGGAGCGCAAGACCTTCGGCGCCGACGAGAACGAAGCCGTGGTCCTGGGCGCGGACGGCACCCTGACCCCGGTGCCCTTCGGACCGAAGGACGCCGTGGCGGACACCGTCTGGGACCTGGTGGCGGCCCGGTTCCCCGGCGCGCCCACGGGGTGAGCGACGGTCCCTGCGCGACAATCGCCGGAACCCCCTTCCCGGGATTTGGCAACCCCCACATTCGGGCAGGGCGTACTGGTGCGCGCACCGACCGTGCACCAGAATGCCAGTGCCGCAGGTCACAGCCCTCCCAGGTGGCGAGACACGTGACCCGTCCGGCGAGCGCGACCGATAAACTGATGACGGACCCCCCGGGCGCAGCCTCCGGAGGGCCCGCCTATGAACAGCCAGCAGCCGCTGCAACCACAGGGAGCGATGTGTCCCGCCGTCTCTTCACCTCGGAGTCCGTGACCGAGGGTCACCCCGACAAGATCGCCGACCAGATCAGCGACACCATTCTCGACGCGCTTCTGCGGGAGGACCCGACGTCCCGGGTCGCCGTGGAAACGCTGATCACCACCGGCCTGGTCCACGTGGCCGGCGAGGTCACGACGAAGGCGTACGCGCCCATCGCGCAACTCGTCCGCGACACGATCCTCGGCATCGGGTACGACTCGTCGAAGAAGGGCTTCGACGGCGCCTCCTGCGGCGTCTCGGTGTCCATCGGCGCGCAGTCGCCCGACATCGCCCAGGGCGTCGACACCGCGTACGAGTCCCGCGTCGAGTCCAAGGGGACCGACGACCTGGACCGACAGGGCGCCGGCGACCAGGGCCTGATGTTCGGCTTCGCGTGCGACGAGACGCCCGAGCTGATGCCGCTCCCCATCCACCTGGCGCACCGGCTCTCCCGCCGGCTGTCCGAGGTCCGCAAGAACGGGACCATCCCGTACCTGCGTCCCGACGGCAAGACGCAGGTCACCATCGAGTACGACGGCGACAAGGCCGTCCGGCTCGACACGGTCGTCGTCTCCTCGCAGCACGCCTCCGACATCGACCTGGAGTCGCTGCTCGCTCCCGACATCCGCGAGTTCGTCGTCGAGCCCGAGCTGAAGGCGCTCCTGGACGACGGCATCAAGCTGGAGACCGAGGGCTACCGCCTGCTGGTGAACCCGACCGGGCGCTTCGAGATCGGCGGCCCGATGGGCGACGCCGGCCTCACCGGTCGCAAGATCATCATCGACACCTACGGCGGCTACGCCCGCCACGGCGGCGGCGCCTTCTCCGGCAAGGACCCGTCCAAGGTCGACCGCTCGGCCGCGTACGCCATGCGCTGGGTGGCCAAGAACGTCGTCGCGGCCGGGCTCGCCTCCCGCTGCGAGGTGCAGGTGGCCTACGCCATCGGCAAGGCCGAGCCGGTCGGCCTGTTCATCGAGACCTTCGGCACCCACAAGGTCGACCCGGAGCGGATCGAGAGCGCGATCAGCGAGGTCTTCGACCTCCGACCGGCCGCGATCATCCGCGACCTCGACCTGCTCCGGCCGATCTACGCCCAGACCGCCGCGTACGGGCACTTCGGCCGTGAGCTGCCGGACTTCACCTGGGAGCGCACGGACCGGGTCGACGCCCTGCGCGCCGCCGCCGGACTCTGACCGCCCCTGCACCCGGAGGAGGGCCGGACACCGCATCCGTCGCGGTGTCCGGCCCTCCTCGCGTGCTCCGCCGCCGGGGCCGGGCTGTCGGTGCGGTCTGGTAGGAATGCGGTGTGAGCAGCCCAGACCACGGCGCGGCCGGCCCCGGTGACGGCGCGGAGGACCGGCCCCGCTCCGAGCCCCCCGAGCAGCTCGCCCTGATCCGGGAGTCCGTCCGCCGGGCCGAGGTCCCGCGGGCCAAACCCCGCACCTGGCGGGGCGCCGCCCTCGCCGGCCGGTTGCCGGTGGCCCGGGTGCTGGTGGACAAGGGCGTCCTCCACCTCGACCGCTACTTCGACTACGCCGTCCCCGAGGAACTCGACGCCCAGGCCCGACCCGGCGTCCGGGTCCGGGTGCGGTTCGGCGCCGGCCGCGGCCAGGTCCGCGGCGGGCGCCGCGAGGGCGGGGGACTGGTCGACGGCTTCCTCGTCGAGCGCGTCGCCGCCTCCGACTACCCCGGTCCCCTCGCCGCCCTCGCCCAGGTCGTCTCCCCGGAACCGGTCCTCGGACCGGAACTGCTGGCCCTGGCCCGGGCGGTCGCGGACCGCTACGCCGGCAGCCTCGCCGACGTGCTGCAACTGGCCGTCCCCCCGCGCAGCGCCCGGGCCGAGAAACGCCCCTCGCCCGAGCCGCTGCCCCCGCCCCCCGCGCCGGCCCCCGGCGCCTGGGAGAGCTACGCACGGGGCCCGGCCTTCCTGCGCGCCCTCGCCGACGGGGCCTCCCCCCGCGCCGTGTGGACCGCGCTGCCCGGCCCCGGCTGGGCGGAGGGGATCGCCCGTGCCGTCGCCGCCGCCCTGGCCTCGGGACGCGGCGCCCTGGTCGTGGTCCCGGACGGGCGGGTCGTCGAACGGGTCGACACCGCGCTCACCGCCCTGCTCGGCTCCGGCCGGCACGCGGTGCTCACCGCGGACGCGGGTCCCGAGAAGCGCTACGGGCAGTGGCTGGCCGTGCGCCGGGGCGCCCTGCGGGCGGTCGTCGGGACCCGGGCGGCGATGTTCGCCCCGGTCCGTGACCTGGGGCTGGTCGTCCTGTGGGACGACGGGGACTCCAACCACAGCGAACGGCACGCGCCCAGGCCGCACGCCCGCGAGGTCCTCCAACTGCGCGCCGCGCACGAGGGGTGCGGCTTCCTGCTGGGCGGGCTGGGGTGCACGGTGGAGGCCGCCCAACTCGTCGAGACCGGCTGGGCCAAGCCCTTGGTGGCCGACCGGGACCGGGTGCGGGCCGCCGCCCCGCTGGTGCGCACCGTCGGGGACGCGGAGCTGGCCCGGGACGGCGCGGCCCGCGCCGCCCGGCTGCCCTCGCTGGCCTGGCAGGTGGCCCGTGAGGGGCTCGCCCGTGGCCCCGTCCTGGTCCAGGTCCCGCGGCGCGGCTACGTGCCGCGGCTGGCCTGCGGCCGGTGCCGGGCCCCGGCCCGCTGCCGGCACTGTGCCGGACCACTGGCCGCCCGGGAGGACGGCGGCCTCGGTTGCTCCTGGTGCGGGCGTGAGGAGCCGCGCTGGCACTGTCCGGAGTGCGGCGGTTCACGGCTGCGGGCGCAGGTCGTGGGGGCCCGGCGCACCGCCGAGGAGCTGGGCCGGGCGTTCCCCGCCGTCCCGGTGCGCACCTCGGGCCGCGAACAGGTGCTGGACACCGTTCCGGACGCCCCCGCGCTGGTCGTCAGCACCCCGGGTGCGGAGCCCGTGGCCGAGGGCGGGTACGCGGCGGCCCTGCTGCTGGACGGCTGGGCGATGCTGTCCCGGCCCGATCTGCGGGCGGGCGAGGAGGCGCTGCGGCGCTGGCTGGGGGCGAGTGCCCTGGTCCGGGACCAGGGCTCGGGCGGCACCGTGGTGATCGTCGCCGAGCCGACCCTGCGTCCGGTGCAGGCGCTGGTGCGGTGGGACCCGGTGGGGCACGCGCTGCGCGAGCTGGCCGACCGGGTCGAACTCGGGTTCCCCCCGGTGTCCCGGATGGCGTCGGTCGCCGGCCCGCCGGAGGCGGTCGCCGAGTTCCTGGCCCTGGTGGAGTTGCCCGCCGACGCCGTGGTGTTGGGCCCGGTGCCGATGCCGGCACCGGGCGTCCCGGGAGGGCCCCCGTCCGACCGGCCCTGGGAGCGGGCCCTGCTGAGGGTGCCACCGGGCAGCGGCGGCGCGTTGGCCGCCGCCCTGAAGTCCGCGCAGGCGGCACGGACCGCGCGGGGCACCGGGGGCGGGAGCAGGGTCGAGGTACGGGTGGATCCGCCGGACATCGGCTGAGGAACCGTCCCCGGACACGGCGACGGCCGGGGTGCGGGAGGTCCGTCCGCACCCCGGCCGCGCCGCCGCGCCGGCTCAGCCGTTGCGCGGACCGGGGAAGGCGTTCGGTCGGGTGTCGTCCCGCAGGGCGGGACTGCCGCCGATGGGCTGCGTCGGCATGGTGCGTGCGGCCGGAACCGCCGGCAGGGGAGCGCCCGTCACCCCCACCGGGCGGGCGGCGGGTGCGGCCTCCTGGGCCCGTTCCGCCTCGGCGGCGGCCTGGGCGGCGGCCCGGCGGGCACCGTAGCGGCGGTGCACCGCCTGCTTGGTCACGCCGAGGGCGGAGCCCACCGCGTCCCAGGAGAAGCCGAGCGACCGGTCGAAGTCCACGGCTGCGGTGACCAGGGTCTCGACGCTGTCCCGCAGTTCCTGGGCGAGGCGGACGGTGGGCGCGGGCGCGCGCCCGTAGACGACGAAGCCCGTGGACGGGCCCGAGCGGCGGGGACGGTAGACGTTGCCCAACTGGGCGGTGAGCGTCCGCAGGGCGTCCACCTGTCGGCGGACCCGCTCGATGTCCCGCACCAGCAGGTGCAGGCTGGCCCGTGCCTGTGCGTCGTGGGTTGCGTGGTCGGCCATCAGACAAGCCTCTCGAACCGGCGGTGGAAGGGGGTGTGCCGGGCCGTCTCGACGGCCCGGCGGTCAACGCTGTCTTGACCAACGCGCCACGCCTGGAGTGGTCACGCTGCCGGGGCGCGAGAAATGCGAGCGGGGCGCACGGGCCGACGTACGCCCCCGGCGTGCCCCGGCCGGGCCCCCATAGACTGGTGCGCTGCCCGCCGAGTGCGCCCCGTGCACGCCCCGCCCCCGCTCCGAGAGGCCGAACGACCCTGATGAAGCTCGTCTTCGCCGGCACCCCCGAGGTCGCCGTTCCCGCCCTGGACGCCCTGATCGCCTCCGACCGGCACGAGGTCGCCGCCGTCGTCACCCGACCCGACGCCCCCGCCGGACGGGGCCGCCGACTGGTCGCGAGCCCCGTCGCCGAACGGGCCGAGGAAGCGGGCATCGAGGTGCTGAAGCCCGCCCGCCCCCGGGACGAGGACTTCCTGGCGCGGCTGCGGGAGATCGCCCCGGACTGCTGCCCGGTCGTCGCCTACGGCGCGCTGCTGCCCCGGATCGCCCTGGACGTGCCCACCCACGGCTGGGTCAACCTCCACTTCTCCCTGCTGCCCGCCTGGCGCGGCGCGGCCCCCGTGCAGCACGCGGTGATGGCCGGCGACGAGTACACCGGGGCCTCGACCTTCCTGATCGAGGAGGGCCTGGACACCGGGCCCGTGTACGGGACGGTCACCGAACGGGTGCGTTCCACCGACACCAGCGGGGACCTGCTCACCCGGCTGGCCTTCGCGGGCGGCGGACTGCTCGCGGCCACCATGGACGGCATCGCGGACGGGACCCTCAAGGCGGTGCCGCAGCCGGCCGACGGGGTCTCCGTCGCCCCGAAGATCAGCGTGGCGGACGCCCGGGTCGACTGGACGGCCCCCGCCCTGCGGGTGGACCGGGTGGTGCGCGGCTGCACCCCGGCGCCCGGGGCGTGGACCGTCTTCCGCGGCGAACGGCTCAAGCTCGTCCAGGCCGCCCCGGACCCCGAGCGCACCGACCTCGCCCCCGGCGAACTCGCGGTGGGCAAGAGCACCGTGCACGTCGGCAGCGGCTCGCACGCCGTGCGGCTGCTGTGGGTGCAGGCCCAGGGCAAGCGGCCGATGAACGCCGCGGACTGGGCCCGGGGCGCGCGGATCGCCCCGGGGGAGCGGTTCGGCGACTGAGCCGTGGGCGCCCCGGCCCCCGCCGGGGCGTGGGCCCCCGCACCCCGGCGTACGCTGGACGGGGCGCCGACCTCCGCTTCCGTGCGGCGGGACGCGCGTCCCGCGCCTTCCCCCTCCACGCCCGTCCCCCTTTCTCCGGAGCACCTTGTCGTGAACGACCAGCGGCGCAGGCCGACGTCCCCCTCCCGGCGGCCCGGCCGTCCCTACCGGCGACCCCAGAAGGACCCCGTCCGCATCCTCGCCTTCGACGCCCTGCGCGCCGTGGACGAGCGCGACGCGTACGCCAACCTCGTCCTGCCGCCGCTGCTGCGCAAGGCCCGGGAGCAGGACGGCTTCGACGACCGGGACGCGGCCCTGGCCACCGAGCTGGTGTACGGCACGCTCCGCCGTCAGGGCACCTACGACGCGGTGCTCGGCGCCTGCGTGGACCGGCCGCTGCGCGAGGTCGACCCGCCCGTGCTGGACGTGCTGAGCCTCGGCGTCCACCAGCTCCTGGGCACCCGCATCCCCAGCCACGCGGCGGTGTCCGCCTCGGTGGAGCTGGCCCGGGTCGTCCTCGGGGACGGGCGGGCGAAGTTCGTCAACGCCGTGCTCCGCAAGGTGACCCAGCACGATCTGGACGGCTGGCTGGAGCGGGTCGCCCCGCCCTACGACGAGGACCCCGAGGACCACCTCGCCGTCGTCCACTCGCACCCCCGCTGGGTGGTCTCCGCCCTGTGGGACTCCCTCGGCGGTGGCCGCGCCGGCATCGAGGACCTGCTGGAAGCCGACAACGAACGCCCCGAGGTCACCCTGGTGGCCCGCCCCGGCCGGATCGCCGTCGACGCGCTGCGCGAGGGACTGGCCGGCGAGGGCGCCGTGGCGGGCCGTTGGTCGCCGTACGCGGTCCGGCTCACCGAGGGCGGCGAGCCCGGCGCGCTGGAGGCGGTGCGGGAGGGCCGGGCCGGTGTGCAGGACGAGGGGAGCCAGCTCGTCGCCCTGGCCGTGGCGAACGCGCCCTTGGACGGGCCCGACGCCCGGTGGCTGGACGGCTGCGCCGGCCCCGGCGGGAAGGCGGCCCTGCTCGCCGGCCTCGCCGCCGAGCGGGGGGCCGCGCTGCTGGCCGCCGAGCGGCAGCCGCACCGGGCCGGGCTGGTGGCCCGGGCGCTGGACGGCAACCCCGGCCCCTACCAGGTGGTCACCGCCGACGGAACCCGGCCGCCGTGGCGGCCGGGCAGCTTCGACCGGGTCCTGGTGGACGTGCCCTGCACCGGCCTCGGCGCGCTGCGCCGCCGGCCCGAGGCCCGCTGGCGCCGTCGCCCCGAGGACCTGGCGGGCTTCGCGCCGCTCCAGCGCGCCCTGCTGGCGAGGGCGCTGGAGTCGGTGCGGGTGGGCGGGGTGGTCGGCTACGCCACCTGCTCCCCGCACCTCGCGGAGACCCGGGCGGTGGTGGACGACGTGCTGCGCGGTGCCGGGCCGGCGCTGACGGCCGAACTCGTCGACGCCCGCCCGCTGATGCCCGGCGTGCCCGCTCTGGGCGAGGGGCCCGACGTGCAGTTGTGGCCGCACCTGCACGGCACCGACGCCATGTACCTGGCGCTGCTGCGCCGCACGGGCTGACGGTGCGCACCGCCCGGGTTCCGGCCCGGGCGGCCGGTCACTCGGGCCAGGGGGAGTCCCGGATGACCTGCACGAAGTCGCCGGGGGTGAAGTCGGGGACGAAGTGGCGCAGCACGTCCGCCTTGACGTTGCCGAAGGTGGTCGCGGGCTTGGGGGCGATGCCGTCCGTGAACGCGCCCAGGATGCGCCGCTTGAAGTCGGGGCGCGGATGGGCGGCGGTCACCGCCGTGCGGAGGTGGTCCGCCAGGTCGTGGTAGCCGATGCCGAGGACGTCGTACTCGACCCCGGCGGTCACCAGGGCCACCTCCGGCTCCAGGTGCTCCGGGATGCCGGGGGTGGTGTGCAGGGCGATGGCCGTCCACACCCGGCGCACGCTGTCCTCGGGCAGTCCGTAGCCGCGCAGGAAGTCGCGGGCCGCCTCGGCGCCGTCCACCTCGAAGCGCCGTCCGCTGGAACGGTGGGGCTCGCCGAGTCCGACGTCGTGGAACATCGCCGCCACGTAGAGCAGTTCGGGGTCGAAGCCGAGGCCCCGGCGGGCGCCCTGGAGGGCGCCGAAGAAGTACACCCGGCGGGAGTGGTGGTAGATCAGCTCGCTCGTGGTGTCCCGGATGAACTCCGTGGCCGCCGCCGCGACCTCGGTGTCCGGTACGGAGACCCCGGCGACCTCCTCGGGGGCGTGGGGTGCGCCGGGCTCCTGCGGGTTCGTCATCGCCTTCACTCCCTGGCTGGGGCAATTCCGGTCAGGTCGGGCAGTTCGGTCGTGGGGGTCCGGAGCGGACGGCCGCCCGGACGGGGATCGTGGAAGCAACCGGCGGCCGGCATGGCAGTCTTGGACCATGGCCGTGCAGATCAATCCCAGTATCCTCTCCGCAGACTTCGCCCGCCTCGCCGAAGAGGCCCGTGCGGTGGACGGCGCCGACTGGCTCCACGTCGACGTCATGGACAACCACTTCGTCCCCAACCTCACCCTGGGCGTTCCGGTCGTGGAATCCCTGGCACGCGCCACGGACACTCCGCTCGACTGCCATCTGATGATCGAGGACCCCGACCGCTGGGCCCCCCAGTACGTCGAGGCGGGCGCGGGGTCGGTCACCTTCCACGTGGAGGCCGCGGCGGCCCCGGTGCGGCTGGCCCGGGAGATCCGCGCCAAGGGCGCCCGGGCCTCCATGGCGCTGAAGCCGGCCACCTCCATCGAGCCGTACGAGGACCTCCTGCCGGAACTCGACATGCTGCTGATCATGACGGTGGAGCCCGGCTTCGGAGGCCAGGCGTTCCTCGACATCATGCTGCCCAAGATCCGCCGCACCCGGGAGCTGATCACCAAGCACGGCCTGGAACTCTGGCTCCAGGTCGACGGCGGGGTCTCGGCCGCCACCATCGAGCGATGCGCCGAGGCCGGGGCGGACGTGTTCGTGGCGGGCTCCGCCGTCTACGGCGCGGCCGATCCCGCCCAGGCCGTCCGAGGGCTGCGCACCCTGGCGGAGTCGGCCGGGGGCGTCCGGGCGTGCGAGCACTGAGCCACCCGCAGATGAACGACGTTTCATCCGGGCTCATCGGTCGAACGGGATCTGCGAGGATGAACGACGAGAGCCGGTTGTGAGCCGACCGGGTTGTGAACAGAAGTGAACAGCAGTGAGGAGATCGCCTTGACTGGCTTCTCGGCGGGTCGATCGGCCATGCGGATGGGACCCGCTGAGCTGGTGCAGGCCGCCGCCATGGCCCGCCGCTTCTACCTTGAGGGCAAATCCAAGATCCAGATCGCCGAGGAGTTCGGCGTCAGCCGCTTCAAGGTGGCCCGGGTGCTGGAGACCGCCCTCGAACGGGACCTCGTGCGCATCGAGATCCGGGTGCCCGCCGAACTGGACGCGGAACGCTCCGACGCGCTGCGCGCCCGTTACGGCCTGCGGCACGCCGTGGTCGTCGAGTCGCCCGCCGAGACCGAGGACTCCCCCGACCCGGAGAACCTCGGAGAGGTCGCCGCGGACCTGCTCGGCGAACTGGTGACGGAGGGGGACGTCCTCGGGCTGGCCTGGGGACGCTCGACCATCCACATGGCGGCGGCGCTCGACCGGTTGCCGCAGTGCACGGTCGTCCAGCTCACCGGGGTGTACGACGCGGGGACCGCGGAGCGGGGGTCCGTCGAGGCGGTCCGCCGGGCCGCCCAGGTCTCCGGCGGCGACGCCCACCCCATCTACGCCCCGATGCTGCTGCCCGACGCGGCCACCGCCGCCGCGCTGCGGGAGCAGACCGGGATCGCCCGCGCCTTCGAGTACTTCGACAAGGTGACCGTCGCCTGCGTCTCCATCGGCTCCTGGGAGCCAGGGATCTCCACGGTGCACGACATGCTCACCGACGAGGAACGCGGTCACTACGCCTCGCTGGGCGTCGCCGCCGAGATGTCCGCCCACCTGTTCGACTCGGAGGGCCGCCGAGTCGGTAGGGACCTGGGGGAGCGCTGCATCACCGTCGAGGCCGACCGGCTGCGACGGATCCCCGAGGTCATCGCCATCGCCGGGGGCCGCCGCAAGGCGACGGCCATCGACGCGGTGCTGCGGTCCGGGCTGGTCACCAGCCTCGTCACCGACACCGCCGCGGCGGACCTGCTGATGACCACCGGAACATCGCCCGCCCCCGCGCTGGAGCGCCGGGACCCGGACGCCTGACCGCGCCGCCCGCGCCGCACCGGCGCGGGCCGCGCACCCGGCCCCCTTTCGGACCTCCGGAGGGGTGCCCCGCCCCGCGCTGTGGTGCGCTGGTCCAGAGCCCCGGACGCACGGACACCGGGGCGCTTCCCGACCGAGTGAGGGGACACGGTGGTGCTGCGCTGCCTGGTCACGGGGGCCAGCGGATACATCGGCGGGCGCCTGGTGCCCGAACTGCTCGACGCCGGCCACCGGGTCCGCTGCATGGCCCGCGACCCGGCGGTGCTGCGCGACCACCCCTGGGCCGGCCGTGCGGAACTCGTCCGCGGCGACGTCACCGACGCCGACTCCCTCGCCGCCGCGCTGCGCGACGTCGACGTCGCCTACTACCTCGTGCACACCATGGGCGGCGGCTCCCGCTTCGAGCGCACCGACCGCGAAGCCGCCCTCACCTTCGGCCGGCAGGCCCGCGCCGCCGGCGTCCGCCGCATCGTCTACCTCGGCGGGCTCACCCCGGCCGGGGTGCCCGTCCGGGAACTCTCGCCGCACCTGCGCTCCCGCGCCGAGGTCGGCCGGGTCCTGCTGGCCTCCGGGGTGCCCACCACGGTGCTCCGCGCCGCCGTGGTCATCGGCTCCGGCTCCGCCTCCTTCGAGATGCTGCGCTACCTGACCGAACGCCTCCCGGTGATGGTCACCCCCAGCTGGGTCTCCACCCGCGTCCAACCCGTCGCGGTCCGCGACGTGCTGCGCTACCTCGTGGGCAGCGCCACCATGCCCGAGGAGGTCAACCGGACCTTCGACATCGGCGGGCCGGACGTCATGACCTACCGGGAGATGATGACCCGCTACGCCGCCGTCGCGGGACTCCCGCGCCGGCTGGTCCTCCCCGTGCCGATGCTCAGCCCCGGACTGTCCAGCCGGTGGATCGGCCTGGTCACCCCGGTCCCGCCGGCGCTCGCCCGTCCGCTCGCCGAATCGCTCCGCCACGAGGTGGTCCAGCAGGAACACGACATCACCCGGTACGTCCCCGACCCGCCCGGACACCCCCTGCCCTTCGACACCGCCCTCGCCCTCGCCCTGCGCCGGGTCCGCGAGGCCAACGTCGCCACCCGCTGGTCCTCCGCCGCCACGCCCGGCGCCCCCAGCGACCCGCTGCCCACCGACCCCGACTGGGCCGGCGGCAGCCTGTACACCGACCGCCGGGAGACGGTGGTCGCCGCCCCGCCCACCGCCCTGTGGCGGGTCATCGAGGGCATCGGCGGCGAGAACGGCTGGTACTCCTTCCCGCCGGCCTGGGCGGTACGGGGCTGGCTGGACCGGCTCATCGGCGGGGTCGGCCTCAGCCGGGGCCGGCGGGACGCGGCCCGGCTGCGCGCCGGCGACTCCCTCGACTTCTGGCGGGTGGAGGAGATCCGGCCGGGACGACTGCTGCGCCTGCGCGCCGAGATGCGGCTGCCCGGACTGGCCTGGCTGGAGCTGACCGCCGAACCCGCCGCCGAGGGGCGCAGCCGCTACCGGCAACGGGCGCTGTTCCACCCGCGCGGACTGCTGGGCCACCTGTACTGGTGGAGCGTCGCCCCCTTCCACGCCCTGGTGTTCGGCGGCATGGTCCGCAACATCGCCCGCACCGCCGAACGCACCGCCGAACGTGACGCCGAGCGCGACGCCGGGAACGAGTAGGACCCGACCGCCACCGGGTGCGTCCGCTCGCGGCCCCCGGGCCGAAGAAGGGGCACGCCGAACCGTCCGACCGAGGAGTGGCGCCCGTGACCGCGTCCGTCGTCCTGTTCACCTCCGACCTGAGGGTGCACGACCACCCGCCGCTGCGGGCCGCCCTGCGCGCCGCGGACCGGGTGGTCCCGCTGTTCGTCAGCGACCCGGCGATCGGGGCGGCGGGCTTCGCCCCGCCCAACCGGCTGGCCTTCCTCGCCGACTGCCTGCGGGACCTGGACGCCGGGCTACGGCGCCGGGGCGGCCGACTGGTGGTGCGCTCCGGGGACCCGGTCACCGCGGTGCGGGAGGTGCTCGCCGAGACGGGCGCCCGCGAGGTGCACCTCGCGGCCGGGGCCAGCGGCTACGCGGCGCGCCGGGAGCGGCGCCTCACGGCGGCCGTCCGGGAGGCCGGCGGCCGGCTCACCGCCCACGAAGCGGTGATCACCGCGCTGCCGCCCGGAGCCGTCACCCCGCAGGGCACCGACCACTACGCCGTCTTCACCCCCTACCTGCGCCGCTGGAACGCCGAACCGCTCCGCGAGCCCCTGGCCGCGCCCCGTGCCGTCCGGGTGCCCGAGGCGCTCCGCTCGGAGCCGCTCCCCGCCCGCGACGGGGTGACCGGGGTGTCGCCGGGGCTGGCCGCGGGCGGCGAGGAGACCGGCCGCCGGCTCCTGACCCGCTGGCTGCGCAGCGGGCTCGACGGATACGCGGACGGCCACGACGACCTGCCCGGCGACCGCACCTCCCGCCTCTCCCCGCACCTGCACTTCGGCACCGTGTCCGCCGCCGAGGTGGTCCACCGGGCCCGGGCCGTCGGCGGCGGCGGCGCCGAGGCCTTCGTCCGCCAACTGTGCTGGCGCGACTTCCACCACCAGGTGCTCGCGGCCCGTCCCGACGCGGCCGACGCCGACTACCGCCCCCGGCACGACCGGTGGCGGACCGGAGCGGCGGCCGACCGGGACGCCGAGGCGTGGCGGACCGGCCGCACCGGCTACCCGGTGATCGACGCGGCGATGCGCCAACTGCGCCACGAGGGCTGGATGCACAACCGGGCCCGGCTGCTGACCGCCAGCTTCCTCACCAAGACGCTGTACCTGGACTGGCGGATCGGGGCCCGGCACTTCCTGGACCTCCTGGTCGACGGGGACGTGGCCGACAACCAGCTCAACTGGCAGTGGGCGGCCGGCACCGGCACCGACACCCGCCCCGGCCGGGTGCTCAACCCGGTGCGCCAGGGCCGGCGTCACGACCCCGACGGCAGCTACGTGCGGCGTTGGGTGCCCGAACTCGCCGGCCTCGCCGGACCGGCCGTGCACGAGCCCTGGAAGCTGTCCGCGACCGAGCGCGCCCGCTACGACTACCCGGAGCCGCTCGTGGACCTGGCGGTCGGGACCGAACGGTTCCGCCGGGGCAGGGAGGCCGGGTGAACGACCGCCGGGCGGACCGCTCACGGTCCGCCGGCCCCGGGCGGCCCCAGGTGCCCGCGCAACCGGTGCAGCCCCCGCCGCACATGGCTCTTCACCGTGCCCAGCGGCAGACCGGTGCGCCGGGCGATCTGCGACTGCGTCAGGTCCTCGTAGAACGCCAGGCGCAACAGGTCCCGCTGCACCGGGGTCAGTCCCCGCAGGGCCTGCGCGAGCACCACCCGGTCGAGCGCCGCCTCCGGGTCCCCGCCCGGCACCCGGGGCCCGGACACCCGTGCCGCCGCGGCGGCCAAGGTGCCCCGGCGGGTCCGCGCGGACAGCGCGTCGGCGACCTTGCGGCGGGTGATCCCCACGATCCAGGCGGCCAACGGCCCGCGCTCCGGGCGGTACCCGGCCCGTCCCCGCCACACCGCCAGGAACACCTGCTGACTGACGTCCTCGGCCTCACCGGCGTCCCCCAGCGAGCGCACCGCCAGGGTCCGCACCAGCGGTCCCCAACGGCGGTAGGCGACGGCGAGGGCGTCCTGGTCGCCGTCGACCAGCGCGGCCGACAGCTCCTCCTCCCAGCGGGCCTCCTCGGACGGTGCGCTCGGGACGGACCCGACCGGTGTTTCGGTGGTCACTGCACGGGCTCCTCGGTCCGGAGGTGGAGCTGACGGGCGGCCCCGGCGTCGGTCGACGGGCCGTCATCCCGACTGTCGAGCAGCCGACCGATCACCGCAACACGCATCGTTCGTGCATCGATTGGCCTATTCTGGGCGGATGCCCGAGGTCCCGCCCGCGCCCGCCCTCACCACCGGCGCGGTGGCCCGCCGGCTCGGGGTGGCACCGACGACGCTCCGCTCCTGGGACCGCCGCTACGGCCTGGGCCCGGCCCACCACCAGGGCGGCCGGCACCGGCGCTGGACACCGGGGGACATCGCGGTGCTGGAGGCCATGTGCCGGCTCACCGCCTCCGGGGTGCCGCCGGCCGAGGCGGCCCGGGCCGCCCGGACCGGTCCTGTCCCGCCGCCCGCCCCGGCCGGCCCCCGGCTGCGCAACCACGGCGCCCTCCCGCTCGGCCGGGTCGGCCCCGAATGCCGGGGACTCGCCCGCGCCGCCGTCCGGCTCGACGCCGACGCCGTCGACGAACTGCTCGCCCACAGCCTCGCCGCGCACGGACTGCTCTTCGCCTGGGACGAGGTGATGATGCCGGCGCTGCGCGCCGTCGGCCGCAAGTGGCAGTCCTCGGACGGCCGCTACGTCGAGGTGGAGCACCTGCTGTCCTGGCACATCTCCTCCGCCCTGCGCCGGGTGCCCCCGACCCGCCCCGGCCCCCGGCACCCCGCCGGCCCCGTCCTCGCCGCTTGTGCCCCGGGGGAGTTGCACACCCTGCCGCTGGAAGCGCTCACCGCCGGACTGCTGTCCGTCGGACTCCCGGTGCGGATGCTCGGCGGCGCGGTGCCCGCCCGCGCCCTGGACGAGGCCGTCCACCGCTCGGGCCCCGTCGCCGTCGTCCTGTGGTCCCAGTCCCGCACCACCGCCGACCGCGCCCTGCTGCGCCGGACCACCACCACGACCTGGGGGGTGCGCGGAGCCCGGCGCACCCCGGCGGTCCTCGCCGCCGGCCCCGGCTGGGCGGGGCCGGCGCCCGAGGGCGCGCTGCGCCCCACCACCCTGGCCGGGGCGCTGCGGATGCTCCGCGAGCTGTACGCCGACGGGGCCGCGCAGCACTGGGCCGGTGGTGTGGACCCTCACGGCAGGTCGGCGGCGCAGCCGTGCGGGCCGACCCGGCGCTGATAGGCCCGCTACGGCGGACACCCGGATCCGCATCCCTGCATCCGTCCGCGCGCCCCGGCACGAATCGATCCGCAGACCCAGCCGCCCACCCCGAAGGAGGCCCATGCGCCGCGCCGCCGAAGAACGCTCCGGAGCCGGTCCACCCCCGGGCCGGGTGCCCCGGCACCAACCGCCTCCCCGGCACCCGCCCCCGCAGGCCCGGCACGTCGACCGGGACGTGCCCTCCGCGGTGGGGGAGGTCCTCGCCCGCTTGCTCGACGAACGCCTCGACCAGTCCGCCCGCCTCGACCCGGTCTTCGCCCGGGACGTCGCCGCCTGCGTCGCCCGCTTCACCCTGGACGGCGGCAAGCGGCTGCGCTCCCAGTTCCTGTGGTGGGCGATGCGGGCCTGCGACGGCCCCGCCGCCGCGGTCGTCCCGGCCCTGCGGATCGCCGCCGCCCTCGAACTCCTCCAGACCTGCGCCCTGGTGCACGACGACCTGATGGACGGTTCCGCGCTGCGCCGCGGCAGACCCGCCGTGCACACCGCCCTGCGCGACCGCTACGGACCCGGCCCCCGGCACGAGGGCGCCGACTTCGGCACCTCCTCCGCCGTCCTCGTCGGCGACCTCGCCCTGGCCTGGGCCGACGACGTCCTCCTCGACACGGAACTCCCGCCCGGCTCCCGCGAGCGGGTGCGCGCCGAATGGCGGGCCCTGCGCACCGAACTCGTCGCCGGCCAGTACCTCGACCTGCACGGCCAGGTCACCGGCTCCCGCTCCCGGGCCCAGGCCCTGCACGTGACCCGGCTCAAGAGCGCCCTCTACACGGTGGAACGGCCGCTGGCGCTCGGCGCGGCACTCGCCGGCGCCGACGAGGACACCACCCGGGCGCTGTGCACGGCCGGCCGGTACGCGGGCATCGCCTTCCAACTCCGCGACGACCTCTCGGGCGTGTTCGGCGACCCCACCGAGACCGGGAAGCCGTCCGGCGAGGACATCCGGGAGGGCAAGCCCACCTATCTGACCGCGGTCGGCCGGGCCCGTGCCGAGACCGGCGGCGACCGGGCGGCCCTGGCCGTCCTCGACGCCGCGATCGGCGCCCCCGACCTCACCGCCGACGACCTGCGCCGGGTGCGCACCGCCCTCATCATGACCGGCGCCCGGGACGCCGTCGCCGACCGGGCCGACCACTTCGCCGCCCTCGCCCTGCGCCATCTGGAGGCCGTCCCCCGTTCCTCCGCCCCCGAGGCGCTGCGCCGGCTCGCCCGCCTGCTGGAGGAGACCGCCCACGGCCGCCGCGCCCCCTCCCGAGCCCGAGGAGTCCTCCCGTCGTGATGAAGACCGTCGCCGGACCCACCGATCACGTCGTGGTGGTGGGGGCCGGCCTCGCCGGCCTCGCCACCGCGCTGCACCTGCTCGGCGCCGGCCGCCGGGTCACCCTCCTGGAACGGGAGGCCGAGCCCGGCGGCCGGGCCGGGCTGCTGACCCGCGGCGGCTACCGCATCGACACCGGCCCCACCGTGCTGACCATGCCCGAGCTGATGGCCGAACCCTTCGCCGCGGTCGGCGAGGACCTGGCCGACCGGCTCGACCTCGTCCCGCTGCACCCCGCCTACCGGGCCCGGTTCGCCGACGGCTCCGCCCTCGACGTGCACACCTGCGCCGAGACCATGGAGGCCGAGGTGCACCGCTTCGCCGGCGCCCGGGACGCCCTCGGCTACCGGCGGCTCCGCGCCTGGCTCCAGGCGCTGTACCGGGTGCAGATGAACCGGTTCATCGACGCCCACTTCGACTCCCCGTTCGGGCTGCTCCACCCGGACCTGGCGCGGCTCGCCGCCCTCGGCGGCTTCGGCCGCCTCGACGCCCGCATCGGCCGCTTCCTCTCCGACGAACGACTGCGGCGGGTCTTCTCCTTCCAGTCGCTGTACGCGGGCGTGCCGCCCGCCCGGGCCCTCGCCGCCTACGCCGTCATCGCCTACATGGACACCGTCGCCGGGGTGCACTTCCCGCGCGGCGGCGTCCACGCACTGCCCCGGGCCCTCGCCGCCGCGGCCGTCGACGCCGGGGCCGACCTGCGCTGCGCCAGCCCCGTCACCCGGCTGGAACGGCGCGGCGAGCGGATCACCGCCGTGCACACCGCCGACGAGCGCATCCCCTGCGACGCCGTCGTCCTCACCCCCGACCTCCCGATCAGCTACCGACTGCTGGGCCGCGCCCCGCGGCGCCCCCGGCCCCTGCGGCACGCCCCGTCCGCCGTGCTGCTGCACCTGGGCACCGACCGCACCTGGCCGGACCTCGGCCACCACACGCTCTCCTTCGGCGCGGCCTGGCACCGCACCTTCGACGAGCTGACCCGGACCGGACGGCTGATGACCGACCCCTCGCTGCTCATCACCCGTCCCACCGGCACCGACCCCGCCCTGGCCCCGCCGGGCCGCCACCTGCACACCGTGCTCGCGCCCTGCCCCAACACCGACACCGGCCCCGGCGTCCGGGAGTGGCGCACCCTCGGGCCCGCCTACCGGGACTCCCTGCTGCGGGTGCTGGAACGCCGTCAGATGCCCGGCCTCGCCGCCGCGATCGAGCAGGAGTGCCTGGTCACCCCCGTGGACTGGGCCGCCGCCGGGCACGCCGCGGGCGGTCCGTTCGCGGTGGCGCACACCCTCGCCCAGACCGGCCCCTTCCGGCCGCGCAACCTGGTCCGCGGCACCACCAACGCCGTCCTCGCCGGTTGCGGCACCGCCCCCGGCGTGGGCGTGCCGACGGTCCTGGTCTCCGGAAAGCTCGCCGCCGCCCGCATCACCGGGGTCCACCGGCCCCGGCCCGCCAGGAAGGCCCCCGCACATGACGGACCGTGAACTCGACGCGGCCCGGATCACCGACCCCGCGCTCCGCGCCGACTACGCCCACTGCCGACGCCTCAACGCCCGCCACGGCCGGACCTACTTCCTCGCCACCCGGCTGCTGCCCGCCGCCCGCCGGCCCGCCGTGCACGCGCTGTACGGCTTCGCCCGGCACGCCGACGACATCGTGGACGTCCCGGGGCCCGCCGCGGGGCCGGGGCAGCGGGCCGGGGCGCTGACGGCCCTGCGCCGGCGGCTGGCCGAGGGGCTCGCCGGCGCTCCCGCCGGGGAACCCGCGGTGCGCGCGCTCGTCGACACCGCCGCCCGGTACGGCATTCCGCACGGCCTGTTCGACGACTTCATGGCCGCCATGCACACCGACCTCACCGTCACCGACTACGCCGACTACGCGGCCCTGCGCCGCTACATGCACGGCTCGGCGGCCGTCATCGGCCTCCAGATGCTGCCCGTCCTGGGCACGGTCGCCCCGCCGCGGGAGGCCGCCCCCTACGCGGCGGACCTCGGCGTCGCCTTCCAGCTCACCAACTTCCTGCGGGACGTGGGCGAGGACCTGGACCGGGGGCGGATCTACCTGCCGGCGGACCTGCTCGCCGCCCACGGCGTGGACCGTCCGCTGCTGGAGTGGTCCCGGCGCACCGGCCGCCGGGACCCGCGGATCACTGCCGCCCTGGTCGCCGCGGCCGGACTGACCCGGACGGCGTACGCCCGGGCCGAGCCCGGGATCGCCCTGCTGGAACCGGTCTCCCGGCCGTGCGTGCGCACCGCGTTCGTGCTGTACGGGGGGATCCTCGACGCCGTCGCCGACGAGGGCTACGCGGTGCTGCACCGGCGCGCCGCCGTCGGCCTGCCCCGCCGCCTGGCAGTCGCCGCGCGGGGGTACGCCGCCGCCCTGCACGCCCGCCGGCGGACCCCCGTCGCCCCGCCGACCGCCCCCGGGAGGCCCGCATGACCCGCCGTCCCGTCCGGCTCCCCGGGGTCCCGGTGCGCCTGCGCCGGGACCCCGTGCCCTGGGCGCACCAGCGCCCCACCTGGCCGCAGGCCCGGCCCGCGCTGATCGCCGGTGCGCTGGACCGGGCCCTCCGGCGTCCGCACGGCAACTGGTACGTCGTCGGCGCCAGTCGGGACGTCCCGGCCGGCGTCCCGCTCGGGCGGACCGTCGAGGGCACCGAGATCGTCCTGTGGCGGGACGCCTCGGGCACGCTGACCGCCGGCCCGGGGGCCTGCCCCCACCTGGGCGCCCCGCTGCGCGACAGCCCGGTGCGGTGCGGGACGCTGGTGTGCCACTGGCACGGACTCGCCCTCGACGGCCGTCCCCGCGCCGGCTGGGAGCCCTACCCGGCCCACGACGACGGCGTCCTCGTCTGGGTGCGCCTCGACCGGGCCGGCGGCGCCGAGCCCACCGCCCGCCCGCCGGTGCCGCCGCGACCCGCCACCGCCCGGGCGGTGGCGGCGGTGTGCACGGCGGTGGGGCGCTGCGCCCCGCAGGACGTGGTCGCCAACCGGCTCGACCCCTGGCACGGGGCGTGGTTCCACCCGTACTCCTTCGTGGACCTGACCGTGGTCGGCGCCCCCGGGGCCGACGCCCCCGAGGAGGCGGACGCCTTCGTGGTGGACGTGTCCTTCCGGCTGACGGGGCGCCTGGTGGTGCCGGTCCGGGCCGAGTTCACCGCGCCCGGTCCGCGCACCGTGGTGATGCGGATCGTCGAGGGGGAGGGGGCCGGCTCGGTGGTCGAGACCCACGCCACTTCGGTGACCGGCCCGGACACCGGGGGACGGCCGCCCCGGACCGCGGTGGTCGAGGCGGTCCTCGCGGCTTCCGACCGGAGCGGGTTCGCCGTGGCCCGAAGGCTCTCGCCGCTGCTGCGGCCCCTGATGCGCCGGGCCGCGGCCCGGCTGTGGCGGGACGACCTGGCGTACGCGGAACGCCGCTGGGCGCTGCGCGCCGCGGGTCGGTTCCCCGGGTGAGGCCGCCGCGGCTCAGCCGCCGGCCAGGGCCCGCAGCAACGGCGCCCGCCCCCGGCGGGGGACCGTGCGCAGCGCGTGCCCCCGCACCCCCCAGCGGGCCAGCAGCGCGTTGGCGGCCAGGAAGCCGGTGGTCGCCGCGCGTTCCATCAGCGCCACCGGCAGGTCGGTGCGCACCTGGTCGCCGGCCAGGACCAGCGCGGGGTGGGGGGTGCGGACCGTGGGGCGGTCGCGGTAGCCGCCCACCGGGAACAGCGGGCAGTCGGCCCGCCACTCGTGCCGTTGGTCCACCACCCGCGCCTGTGCGGTCTCCGGGTACACCCGGTGCAACTGCCGCAGCAGCCGGTCCTGTTCGGCGGCCCGGTCGGCGTCGGGGGCGAGCGCGTACGCGTGCAGTTCCACCACGCTGCCGCCGCTGCGCGCGGCCCAACGGGCCGCCTCGCCCTCCCAGCGGTCGAGCACGCTGACGTTGTCCAGCGAGGCGAAGCCGCCGGTGCCCAGGAACCCGGGGCGGCCGGGCGCCACGGGACGGTCCAGCCAGTACCGGGAGACCAGGAACGGCGGCGCCTCCCGCGAGCCGAGCACCCGGGCGCGCCACGCCGGGTCCCCCAGCAGCGGCGAGGCCCCCACCAACCGCCGCAGCCCCCCGCCGTCCAGGGCCAGCACCGCCGCGTCGTAGCGGACGGTCCGGGCGTCCGCGGTGAGGGCCAGCCCCTCGGAGCCGTCGTCGACCGGCACCACCGTCGTCACCGGGCACTCGGTGCGCACCGTCACGCCCAGTCCGCCCAGGTACCGGGCGAGCGGCTCCCACAGGGCGGTGGGGAAGGGCTCGGTGGGCACGTCGAACAGCAGGCCCTCGGCGGAACCGAGGAAGTAGACGTGGAACATCAGGGCCAGCTCGGCGGCCGACAACTCCCGCGGATCGGCGAAGAAGCTGCGGGAGAACACCTCGAAGGCCAGGTGCCGGGCCGCCGCCGGGAACCGGATGCGCTCCAGGTACGCGCGGGCGTCGGTCGCGTCCAGCCGCGCGTACACCTCGGGCACCCGCACGTCGAACAGCGGCAGCGCCGCCCGCACGTCCATCCGCCCCAGGTCCCGCCAGCCGAACGAGGGGCTGAGCGCCACGAAGCCGAGCGCGCTCCACGGGGGCGTGCGGGGCACCCGGGCGAAACCGTCGGTGCGGCCGTCGCGGTGGAGCAGCGGATAGTCCGGCAGCGGGCGCAGCCGGTCCAGCCCGGGGTCGGTGCGGCACAACAGCGCCCGCAGGTTGTAGTACTGGCGGAAGAAGGCGTGGAACCCGCGGCTCATGGTCGCCGTGGAACCGTCCGCGAGTCGGATCGGCCACCCCGCGAGCCGCCCGCCGAGCACCGGCTCCCGCTCGTACAGGGTGACCCGTGCGCCCCGCTCGGCCAGCCCGGTCGCCGCGGCCAGCCCCGCGACGCCCCCGCCGACGACCGCCACCGAGGGCCCCTCGCCGGACGCGCGCGGGCGCCCCTGGGGGGCGGGCAGCAGTACCGAGCGCCGGTCCCGGAACCGGGCGCCCGCGGCCCGCCGGGGTCGGTCGGGGAACGGCTGGCGATCGGGGTGCGGGTGCATCACGGGGCCTTTCCGGAGGCGGACGGGGAACGGCGCAGCAGGGGCAGTTCCAGGGCGGTGCGCAGCATCGGCAGCACGGGGGTGCGCAGCCCGAGGGCGAGGTCCTCGACGGGGCGGGTGGCCCCGTCGAGGAAGCGCAGCAGGGTCGGCGTGGGCACGGTGCGGAAGAGCCGGGCGAAGAAGTCGGCGCCGTCGATCCGCCCGGTGTCCAGGGCCCGCAGCAGCACGGCGTCCATGGCGAGGGAACGCGCCCGGTGGGCGGGCGGCGGCAGCGGGGTGCGTCCGGCGCGCAGCAGCGCGGCGACCGCCCGGGTCTGCCGTTGGATGCCGGCGAAGGCGTACCCGGTCGCGGGTCGGACGGCCCCGCCGGCCGCACCGATCCGGAAGACCGCGGCGCCGGCGCGCGGCGCGGGCCGGGAGTCCGCCATCGGGATCACCCCGTGCTCCACCCCGGTGGTCTCGTAGGGCCCGGCGGCGAGCACCTCCTCCAGGTAGTGGCCGAGGGCGCGGTCGTAGTCGGCGCCCGGCAGGACGCGCCGGGAGAACTCGGTGTACTCGACCAGCGCCGTCCGCGCTCCGGTGGGCAGGACGTAGCCGAAGGACAGCCCGTGCGCGGGTTGCGGGGTGCGGAAGTCCATCAGGTCGACGGTGTCGGGGCGGAACACGGGGCGCCGGGTCCGCACGAACCAGCCCCGGAAGTGCTGGAGGAGCACGGTGCGCGCCGGGGGCGGCGCCGAGGGGGGACGCGAGTCGAACACCCAGCGGGCCCGCAACCGCAGCGGGGAGCCGTCGGCCCGGGTGCCGTGCACCTCAGCGCCGGGCGCCCGTCCGGGCGGCAGGTCCGCGATGCGGTCCACGGTGGCGGTGAGCCGGCGCACGCCGGCCGTGGCCGCGATCCGCGCCCCCACGGCCGCCGAGAACTCCCGGGACCGCAGCATCTTGTACCGCAGAGGGGCCGTCCGACCCGTCGTCGACGTGCCGTCCGCGCCCCGCACCCGCACCCGGTCCCAGGCCGCGGTGAGCCAGGCGTCGTAGGGCCCGCCGGGCTCCTCCCAGTAGCACCAGGTGCGCTCCCCGGGCCGCCGCGGCCCCGGGGGCGCCTCGACCAGGACGACCGCGGGCCGTTCCCGCGGACCGAGCGCGCACAGCCGGTGCGCGAGCGACAAGCCGGCCGCCCCGGCACCCACGATCACCACGTCCGCATCGGACACCTCGTCCTCCTCCGCCCCGGGTGCGCGGCGGACGGCCGGGCCGGGGGCGGTACCCGGCCGTCCACGGGTGCTTCCGTCCCGGTGCCGTCCCCGGATGCGCCCCGTGGCACACGATCGCCCCTCGGGCCCCGCCCGGCCGGTACGCCGGGCCGAGGCACGCCCCGCCCGGGGGAAGGCGTTCGGAGGAAACGACGAGGGGTACGCGCCGCGGCCTGGCCGATCGTCCCAGGTCGGTGAGGGGGCCCGGCATGGGACACTGAAGTACGTGCTTTTCCCCCGACTGACCTGTTCGGGGGCCACCTCTGATCGACTGGGATGAGCAGCACGTGCGTTTCCTGAATGACCTCAAGCCCCCGTACGACCTGACCTACGACGACGTCTTCATGGTGCCGAGCCGGTCCGCCGTCGGTTCCCGACAGGCCGTGGACCTCTCGTCCCCGGACGGCACGGGCACCACCATCCCCCTCGTGGTCGCCAACATGACCGCGATCGCGGGCCGCCGGATGGCGGAGACGGTGGCGCGGCGCGGGGGCCTGGTGGTGATCCCGCAGGACATCCCGATCGAGGTCGTCACCGAGGTGGTCGGCTGGGTCAAGGGCCGCCACCTGGTCCTCGACACCCCCATCGTGCTGGTGCCGCACCAGACCGTCGCCGACGCCCTGGTCCTGCTGCCCAAGCGGGCCCATCACGCCGGCGTCGTCGTCGACGAGCACCACCGCCCCGTCGGCGTGGTCACCGAGCAGGACCTCACCGGGGTGGACCGGTTCACCCAGCTCGGCGAGGTCATGTCCCGTGACCTGCTGATCCTCGATGCCGAGATAGACCCGCGCGAGGCGTTCAACCAGCTCGACGCCGCCAACCGCCGCTACGCCCCCGCCGTGGACGCGGACGGGCGCCTGATGGGCATCCTCACCCGCCGGGGCGCGCTGCGCGCCACCCTCTACACGCCCGCGACCGATGCCCGGGGACGGCTGCGGATCGCCGCCGCGGTCGGCATCAACGGCGATGTCGCGGGCAAGGCCAAGCAGCTGCTCGACGCGGGTGTGGACACCCTGGTGGTGGACACCGCGCACGGCCACCAGGAATCGATGATCGCCGCGGTACGGGCGGTGCGGGCGCTGGGCCCCGAGGTCCCGATCGTCGCCGGCAACGTCGTCGCCGCCGAGGGCGTGCGCGACCTGATCGAGGCGGGCGCCGACATCGTCAAGGTCGGCGTCGGACCCGGCGCCATGTGCACCACCCGGATGATGACCGGAGTGGGCCGCCCGCAGTTCTCGGCCGTGCTGGAGTGCGCCGCCGAGGCCCGCAAGCACGGCAAGCACGTCTGGGCGGACGGCGGCGTCCGCCACCCGCGCGACGTGGCGATGGCCCTGGCCGCCGGCGCGTCCAACGTGATGGTCGGCTCCTGGTTCGCCGGCACCTACGAGTCCCCGGGCGACCTCCAGCAGGCCGCGGACGGCCGCCTGTACAAGGAGTCGTTCGGCATGGCGTCCGCCCGCGCGGTGCGCAACCGCACCAGCGAGGAGTCCTCCTACGACCGGGCCCGCAAGGCGCTGTTCGAGGAGGGCATCTCCACCTCCCGGATGTACCTCGACCCGACCCGGCCCGGGGTGGAGGACCTGATCGACTCGATCATCGCGGGCGTCCGCTCCTCCTGCACCTACGCGGGCGCCGGCTCGCTGGAGGAGTTCGCCCAGCGTGCCGTCGTCGGGGTGCAGAGCGCCGCCGGCTACGCCGAGGGCAAGCCCCTGCACGCCAGCTGGAACTGACCGCCCCGCCAGTCGCGGACGGCACCCCGGGTGCCGTCCGCGGCCGGCCCGGCGCGAGGCGTGTTCTACTGCGGGTACGGCCCCCCGCCGTCCCCGCAGCGCCGGGGCCAGTGAAGAGAAGCGAACGACCCCCGTGCGACTGAACGACCTCGACGAAGCCATCGTCCACGCCCTCGCCCAGGACGCCCGCCGCTCCTACGCCGACATCGGCCACCGGGTCGGCCTCTCGGCCCCGGCCGTGAAACGCCGGGTGGACCGGCTGCGCGCCACCGGGGTCATCACCGGGTTCACGGTCCGGGTCGACCCGGCCGCGATGGGCTGGGCGACCGAGGGCTTCATCGAGTTGTACTGCCGCAGCAACACCTCCGCGGACGAGATCCACCGCGGCCTCGAACCGTACGCGGAGGTCGTGGCGGCCTCCACGGTCACCGGCGCCGCCGATGCGGTGGTGCAGGTCTTCGCCGCCGACATGCGCCACTTCGAGCGGGTCCTGGAGCGCATCGCGGCCGAGCCGTTCGTGGAGCGCACCAAGTCGGTGCTGGTGCTCTCGCCGCTGCTGCGCCGGGTCTCCTCCGGCGCCCCCGGCTGACGGCCCGCACCCCCTCCCGGACGTGGCCCAGCTCACGTCGACCGGGCGGACGCAACGAATCGCCGTGAAGGGGCCCGGAGACGCAAGGGATCACCGGGTCGTGCGCAACGGACGCGCCTTGTGGCGGCAGAAGGCCGAAACGTACCGTCGAGTCGGCCCCGCGCCTCCCCCCCCGTTCCGCCGCCGCAGCGGCCGTCGTCCCCGTGCAAGGAGTCCCCGCCCCATGACGTCCACGGTGCCCAACGCCGTCCAGCACAGCGACGCGCAGCCGCCGATCACCATGTTCGGCCCGGACTTCCCCTACGCCTACGACGACTTCCTGGCCCACCCGGCCGGGCTGGGGCAGGTGCCGGCGACCGAGCACGGCACAGAGGTCGCGGTGATCGGCGGCGGGCTGTCCGGCATCGTCACCGCGTACGAGCTGATGAAGATGGGCCTCAAGCCGGTCGTCTACGAGGCCGACCGGATCGGCGGGCGACTGCGGACGGTCGGCTTCGAGGGGTGCGACCCGGGCCTCACCGCCGAGATGGGCGCCATGCGGTTCCCGCCCTCGTCGACGGCGCTCCAGCACTACATCGACCTGGTGGGCCTGGAGACCCGGCCGTTCCCCAACCCGCTCGCCGAGGCGACCCCGTCCACCGTGGTCGACCTCAAGGGCGAGTCGCACTACGCCCGCACGCTGGACGACCTGCCCCCGGTGTACCGGCAGGTCGCCGAGGCGTGGAGCGCCTGTCTGGAGGAGGGCGCCGACTTCTCCGACATGAACCGGGCGATGCGGGAGCGGGACGTGCCGCGCATCCGGGAGATCTGGGCGCGGCTCGTGGAGAAGCTCGACAACCAGACCTTCTACGGCTTCCTCTGCGACTCGGAGGCGTTCCGCTCCTTCCGGCACCGGGAGATCTTCGGCCAGGTCGGTTTCGGCACCGGCGGCTGGGACACCGACTTCCCCAACTCGATCCTGGAGATCCTGCGGGTCGTCTACACCGAGGCGGACGACCACCACCGCGGCATCGTCGGCGGCAGCCAGCAGCTGCCGCTGCGGCTGTGGGAGCGGGCCCCCGGCAAGATCGTCCACTGGGCGCCCGGCACCTCGCTCTCCTCGCTGCACGACGGGGCCCCGCGCCCCGCGGTGACCCGACTGCACCGCACGGCCGGCAACCGGATCACCGTCACCGACGCCACCGGCGACATCCGCACCTATCCGGCGGTGGTGTTCACCGCGCAGTCCTGGATGCTGCTGTCCAAGATCGAGTGCGATGACGAGCTGTTCCCCATCGACCACTGGACCGCCATCGAGCGCACCCACTACATGGAGTCCAGCAAGCTCTTCGTCCCCGTGGACCGGCCGTTCTGGCTGGACAAGGACGAGGAGACCGGCCGGGACGTCATGTCGATGACCCTCACCGACCGGATGACCCGGGGCACCTACCTGCTCGACGACGGACCCGACAAGCCCGCCGTCATCTGCCTCTCGTACACCTGGTGCGACGACAGCCTCAAGTGGCTTCCGCTCTCCGCGCACGAGCGCATGGAGGTCATGCTGAAGTCGCTCGGCGAGATCTACCCGAAGGTGGACGTCCGCCGGCACGTCATCGGCAACCCGGTGACCGTGTCCTGGGAGAACGAGCCGTACTTCATGGGCGCGTTCAAGGCCAACCTGCCGGGCCACTACCGCTACCAGCGGCGGCTGTTCACCCACTTCGTGCAGGACCGGCTGCCCGAGGACAAGCGGGGCATCTTCCTCGCCGGCGACGACATCTCCTGGACGGCCGGCTGGGCCGAGGGCGCGGTGCAGACCGCGCTGAACGCGGTGTGGGGCGTGATGCGCCAGTTCGGCGGGGAGACCGACGCCGGCAACCCGGGCCCGGGCGACGTGTACGACGAGATCGCCCCGGTGGAACTGCCGGAGGACTGAACGACGACGGCCCCGCTCACCGGGTGGGCGTCAGCAGGCAGCGGGAGACGAGGCCGACCGCCGCGTCCAGGCGGGCGACGGTCTCGTCCCGCAGCTCGGGCAGGTGCCGCAGCGCCCACAGCCCCCGGGCCGCCGCCCAGGCCGCGTCCCGGGCCCGCTCCAGGCTCCACGCGCCCACCAGGTGCGTCAGCGGATCGGCCAGCTCCAACAGGTCCGGGCCGGGCATCAGTTCCTCGCGGACCCGCTCCTCCAACCCCGTCAGCACCTCGCCCACCCGGTCGAACTCGTCCTCCAGATCGGCGGGTTCGCAGCCGAGGCTACGACAGGTGTCCACCACGGCCAGCGCCAGGTCGTGCCCGATGTGCGCGTTCATGCCCGACAGGGCGAACTGCACCGGACGTACCCCGGGATGCCGGCGGAGCTGGAACAGGGGCCGCCAACAGGCCGGCGGCCGGCCTCCCCCGTCCACCGCCCGCACCGCGGCCACGTACCGTCCGGCGAAGAGCACGTCCAGGGTGACAGCGGCCTCCCGATCGGCGAACCCACCACCGAGGACGTCCCGGCCGACCGCCTCCGTGACCGTCAGGTAGACGCGGTTGAAGACCCCGACGCCGTCACCCGCCGGCCACCTCCCGCCGAGCGCGCGCAGGGTCCGCACCACCTCGTCCACCCCGTGCGTCGGGGCGGGGAACTCCGTGAACGGTGTCATGGCGGCAGCGTCCCAGCCCTAGGCTGTCCCGGGTGCCGAAGGGCCGGGGGCTTCCCCGGAACGGGGGAACGGTCGCACGGCACCGGGGGAGGGAGGCGCCGTGCCCGGCAGCCACGCGCGACGGACCGGCAACCGGACGGGAGCGGTCCGCGTACCGCGCCGGCGGTACGGACGGCACCGCACCGTCATGGTGGTCACCGCCTCGGTGGTCGCCCTGCTCGGCACGGTCGCCGGCACCCTCGACGCCCTGGAGGGCCGGGGCCGCACCGCCGACGAGGCCCGGCCCGAGATCACCACCACCCCGCTGCCGCCCCCCGCCCCGACCACGCCCCCGCCCGCGCCCAGCCCCACCCCGCCACCGCCGTCCCCCACCCCGTCCCCGTCCTCGTCGCCGTCGCCGTCGCCCTCCCCAAGCCCCTCGCGCACCGCCACCCGCGCCCCGGAACCGCCCGCCCCGCCCCCGACCGCGTCCGCCCCGCCCCCCAGCAGCGCGCCCGCCACCCGGGCCGAACCCGTCTCCGCCGCCCTGTACCGGCACCCCGCCTCCCAGGTGCTGGACTGGCTGCGGGCCAACCCCGGCGATCCCCGGGCCGCCACCATCGCGTCCCGCATCGGCGACCAGCCCGCGGCCGTGTGGTTCGCCGACTACACGCCCGACACCATCACCGCCCGGGTGCGGGCCGTCACCTCCGGCGGCGCCGACCGGGACCGGGTCCCCGTCGTCGTGCCCTACGCCATCCCGGACCGGGACTGCGGCGGCGCCTCCCAGGGCGGCGCCCCGGACACCGCCGCCTACGACGCCTGGATCGACCGGTTCGCCGCCGGACTCGGCGACGACGAGGTCATCGTCGTCCTCGAACCCGATGCCCTCGCCCTGGTCGACTGCCTCCCCGCCGACGCCCGCGAACGCCGCTACCGCTCGCTGGCCCGGGCCGGACGCGTCCTCAAGGCGGCCAACCCCGAAGCCCGGGTGTACTTCGACGCCGGCCACTCCGGCTGGCACGCCCCCGCCACCATCGCGGAACGGCTGCGCGCGGCCGGCGCAGGCGCCGCCACCGCCTCGGACGGCATCTTCACCAACGTGTCCAACTTCCACCGCACCACCGACGAGACCGCGTTCGCGCGCGCCGTCCTCGACGCGCTCGGCGGCGCCCCCGGTCTCGGTGCCGTCGTCGACACCAGTCGCAACGGCAACGGCGCCCCCGCGGACGGCGCCTGGTGCGATCCGGCCGGCCGGGCGCTGGGCCGGCCGCCGACCCTGCGCACCGGGCAGGCCCGCATCGACGCCTACCTGTGGGTCAAGCTCCCCGGCGAGTCCGACGGCTGCCGGGGCCGTCCCGGCAGGTTCACCCCGTCCTACGCCTACGAACTGGCCCGCAACGGGGGCTGACCGCCCGTCGATTTCCGCTCGCCGTCGACCCTCCGCCCCGTCACCATGGGGGCGGGGGCCGGCACCGGCCCGGAACGGGGACGAGGATGGCACGGCCGCACGGCTTCACCTACCGGGAGTACGGCGACGGGACCGTCGACGTACGGCACTTCGGACGCTCCGCCACCGTCCTGCGGGGCGAGCGCGCCGCCCGGTTCCTCCAGGAGGTGACGACCCAGGACGCCCAGGCGGTCATGGCCCGGTGGACCGGCAACTACCGGCGGGGCAACGAACGGGTCGCCCGCCGCCACCCGCGCCACGACGGGCGGTGACCCCGCGCCGGGCCCCCTCCGGCGTCCCCCGGGGACGGTGCCCGGCGCCGACTCGATCGGGTGGGCGTCGGCGGTTTCCCCCGCCCGGCGGACCGCGGAAGAGCAGGATCCTCGTCCACGGGACTCGGGGACCGGCATCAGAAGAAGGACGTGGAGGCGGCGCTCAAGCGGGCGGAGGCGGCCGGACTCAAGGTGACGCACGATCGGAACGGGCACCGGTGGGGATGGCTGATCTGCTGTCCCTGCAACGGGCGGTACGTGGTGAGTAGCACCCCGAGGAATTCGGGGACGGAGGCGAAGAAGATCGATGGGTTCATCAACGTCCACCGGAGCTGTGCGTGAATGGCACTTCATCCTGCACGCGGACGCACCGCTCACGGACACGCAGTCGAACGTCCGGGACCACCTGGAGTGCTTCAACGACGGCCGGATCTCGCTGGTCGAGGGGCCGGGAACGGCCGAGTTCTGGTGTGCGTACGAGGCCGAGAGCCTGACCGACGCAGTCGGTGAGGCACTGGCGCTCTTCGTGAGCCTCACCGGAGTCCTGGTCCGCAGCGTGGAACTGGGCCCGCGGGAGTTGGCGGAGAACGGGATGGCGACGTCCGCCGTGGTGCCGGCTCCTGGTTAGGGTGTGCGGTCGGTCGGGCTCAGCGGGTTCGGGGGTCGGGTTTGTGCCCATCTGCGGGTCGGCGACCCGCATGCCCTCCGGGCTCCGGGCGCGGCGCACCACCTTGGTGATCCGCACGATCGGCGCCGCCTCGATCGGGTGGGCGTGGGCGGTTTCCCCCGCCCGGCGGACCGCGGGAGAGCAGGATCCTCGTTCATGGGACTCGGGGACCGGCATCAGAAGAAGGACGTGGAGGCGGCGCTCAAGCGGGCGGAGGCGGCCGGACTCAAGGTGACGCACGACAAGAACCGACATCACTGGGGATACGTCCTCTGCTGCCCCTGCAGCAGGAGCGTGACGGTGCACTGCACGCCGAAGGACACAGGAACCATGGCGAAGAGGATCGATGAGTTCACGCAACGGCACCGAGGCTGTTCGTAGCTGGCACTTCATTCTGCACGTGCAGGACCCGCTCACCGCCGAGCAGGTCGACGTCCTGGCGGGACTCGACCAGTTCGCCGACGGGGACCTGGGTCTCGAACAAGGGCCGGGTCGCTCTCTCTTCACCTGCTACCTGGACGCCCCCACGCTCACCGGGGCGATCGCCGACGCGCTGGCCCGCTTCGAGTACTTCCCCGGTGTCCTGATCCGCAGCGTCGAGCTGAGCGAGTACTCCCTCGCTTACAACGGGATGGCGACGTCCGCCGTGGTGCCGGCTCCTGGTTAGGGTGTGCGGTCGGTCGGGCTCAGCGGGCTCGGGGGTCGGGTTTGCGCCAGGTCAGCGAGTACCGGCGGAGCAGGTGGCGGCGGTAGCGCACGCCGGGGAGCAGGCGTTGCGCCGTGGCTCGCACCTGGCCGTAGCCCATCCGCGGGTCGGCGACCGGCATGCCCTCCGGGCTCCGGGCGCGGCGCACCACCTTGGTGATCCGCACGAGCGGCGCCGCCGCGACCAGCGCCGCCCACTCCGCGGGGCTCGACTCGCGGGCCAGTCCCACCACCATCAGCGTGCCGCCGGGCCGCAGCAGTTCGCGCATGCGGGTCAGCGCCGCCGCGAAGTCCATGTGGTGGACGGCGGTCACCGAGCACACGAAGTCGTAGCCCGCGGCGGGGAGGTCGGCGGTGAGGAAGTCCCCTTCGACGAAGGCGAGCCCCGGACGGCCCCCGGCGCGGTCGCGGGAGCGGGCGATCATCTCCGGCGAGGCGTCGATCCCGGTGACCCGCCTCGCCCGCCCGGCGAGCTTCAGCGCCAACAGCCCGTCCCCGCACCCGACGTCCAGGGCCTCGCCGCACCCCTCGGGGACGGCGCGGAGGACACCGGGGTGCCGGGCGACGTTGGTGTTCCAGTACGGCTCGGGCTCGGGCTGGTCCATCGGCTCACCGTAGACGGCGCGCGGCCCGGGCGGACACCGGGCGGCGAAACCCGGTCGACGCGCCGCGACACGGTGTCCGATCATGCGTCCATGCCCCTGAGAGAGACCCTCGCCCGCGTCGACGCGGACCTGACCGCAGGCCGGATCCCGATCGCGCGGCAGCGTCTGCGCGGTCTCGTTTCCTCCTTCCCGCAGGACCTGGCGCTCCGTCGGCGGCTGGCCGGGGTGTACCGGCTCTACGGCGACGCCGCCGAGGCGGGGCGCTGGGCGTACCTGGAGGAGGACCGTGCGGCCGGGGAGACCGCCGCCTTCGAGGCGCGGTACGGCTCTCCGGCGTGGCGGATGAAGGCCCTCGCCTGGCGCGGCCCCGAGACGGAGGCCGCCACCGCCTTCGCCCGGGAACAGCTGGTCGCGGTACGGACCGCCTGCGCCGAGGAGGTGGGGCGCCCCGTCGACTGGGACGACCCCGCCTCCTACGGGAGCGGGCTGGACGCGGAGCGCGAGGAGCCCTCCCACCCGTGGACCGTCAGCGGTGTGCTGGCCGGCCTGGGCTGCCTGGTGGTGGCCCTCGCGTTCCTCGCGGTCTGGGTGAACGGGCTCGTCGCCCTCGTCGACTGATCCGCGCGGCCGGGCCGGGGTCAGGGCCGGGCGTCCCGCGGCGCGGCCTCGCCCGAGGGCGCGGCGGCGGGCGCGGCCGGGGCCGTCCGGTCCGCGGAGCGCAGCACCCCCGCGAGGGCGATCAGGCCGAAGGCCAGGACGGTCACCAGCCCGAACGACACCACCAGGCTCGTCAGATCGGCGAGGGTACCGATGGCGGAGGGGGCGATCAGCCCCGAGGTGTAGGTGATGGTGGCGACCCCGGCGATGGCCATGCTGGCGTTCGGGCCGCTGCGCCCGGCCGCGGCGAAGGCCAGCGGAACGACCACCGCGACGCCCAGCCCGAGCAGGGCGAACCCGCCCATGGCCATCGCCGGGTGGGCCGCGGCCACCACCATCAGGCCGCCCACCGCGGCGAGCGCACCGCCCGCCCGTACGGTGCGCACGGCGCCGTAGCGGTCGACGATCCGGTCGCCCGCCAGCCGGGCCACCGCCATGGTCAGGGTGAACGCGGTGGTGGAGGCCGCCGCGAGGCCGGCCGAGGAGCCGAGGACGTCCCGCAGGTAGACGGCGGACCAGTCCAGGCTCGCGCCCTCCGCGAACACCGCGCAGAAGCCGACCGCGCCGATCAGCAGGGCCGAGCGGGGCGGGAGGGCGAACCGCGGCGGTGCCGCTTCGTCCGCCGCGGGCCGGACGTCCAGCACGCGGCGGCAGGCGACGAGGCCGAGCAGGGTGAGGACCGCGGCGGCCAGGGCGTGGTGCACCCGTGCGTCGACGTCGAGCTGGGCGGCCAGGGTGCCGCCGGCGGAGCCGATCAGGGCGCCCACGCTCCACATGCCGTGCAGCCCGGACATGATCGAGCGGCCGAGCCGGTTCTCGACCTCGATGCCCAGGGCGTTCATCGTCACGTCCGACATGCCGGAGGTGGCGCCGTAGACGAAGAGCGCCAGGCACAGCGTCAGCAGGTTCGGCGCGAGGGAGGGCAGTGCCAGGGACAGCGTCCACAGCGCCAACAGGAGGCGCAGGGCGGTACGGGCGCCGAGCCGGTGACTGACCCGGCCCGCGAGGGGCATCGCGAGGGCGGCGCCGATCGCCGGGAAGGCGAGGGCCAGGCCCAGTTGGCCGGCGCTCACGCCGGCGTGGTCCTGGATCCAGGGCACCCGGGTCGCGAAGGAACCGGTCACCGAGCCGTGGACGCAGAAGACGGCGGCCACCGCGTACCGGGCACGCCGGGCCGATGTCGTGTCATGGGCCGTTCCGCCCCCCGATTTCCCCATGCGCTGCTGCCTCCCGTGGTGATGTGCGGCCCTGGCGGTTTCCGTTGCCGGGGCCGTTGGTTTCCGGTCGTTCCGGTGGTCCGGGCGTAAACTATCAGGAACCCTGCCTGATAAATAGTCCCCGGCGGACACCGGGTCGGGAGCGCCCGCGGACCGGCGGGCGACGTCTGGAAGGATCGGCCCCATGTCGGCAACACCGAGCACGGCCCGCGCCATCAACGACCGGCTCGCCCTGGGGCTGCTCCAGAGCGAGGGTCCGCTGACCGCAGGTCAGCTCAAGCAACTCACCGGACTCTCCCGCCCCACCATCGCCGACCTGGTGGAACGCCTCCAGGAGAGCGGGCTGATCAGCGTGGTGGGGGAGTCCGGCGCCCAGCGGCGCGGCCCCAACGCCCGGCTGTACGGGATCGTCGCCGACCACGCCCACCTCGCCGCGCTCGACGTCCGCCAGCACAGCGTCTCCGTGCTCGTCGCCGACCTCCTCGGCCGGGTGCTCGCCGAAGCCTCCGCGCCCGTCGGCGCCGACCCCGGGACGGCGCCGACCCGGGCGGTCGCCCTGCTGGAACGCACCGCCGAACGGGCCGGGATCACCGCCGTGCACACCGTGGGCGTCGGCGCGCCGGGACTCGTCGACCCGGCGACCGCCGAACTGCGCTCCGGCGGCGGACTGCCCACCTGGCACCACGCCCTGCTGACGGCCCTTCACCAACGCTTCCCGGCCCGGGTGACCGTCGAGAACGAGACCAACCTCGCCGCCCTCGCCGAGCTGCGCGAGGGCGCCGCCCGGGGCCGGGACACCTTCGTCCTGCTCTGGCTCGGCCAGGGGGTGGGCGCGGCGGTCGTCCTCGACGGGGCGCTGCGCCGGGGCGCCTCCGGCGGCGCCGGCGAGATCGGCTTCCTGCCCGTTCCCGGCACCGGTGCCCTGCCGTCCGTGACCTCCTGCGGGGGCGGCTTCCACAGCCTGGCCGGTTCCGGTGCCGTCGTCGAACTGGCCGCCCGCCACGGAGTGACGGCCACCCCCGACGGAGCCGAACCGCACGCCGCGGCCCTGGTCCGCGCGGCCGTCGCCGCCGGCGGACCCGACGCCGACGGCCCGCCCGCGCCGGCCGACGCCTTCCTGGACGAACTGGCCGGCCGGATCGCCGTGGGCGCGGCGGCGGTCACCGCCGTCCTGGACCCCGGGTGCGTGGTCCTCGGCGGTGAGGTCGGCCGGGCCGGCGGGGCGGTGCTCGCCGAACGGGTCGGGGCGCGGCTCGCGACGCTCTCCCCGCTGCGCACCGAGGTGCGGGCCGGGGAACTGGGCGGAACGGCGGTGCTGCGCGGCGCCCTGTGCACCGCCCGGGACGCCGCGCAGGACGAGCTGTTCGCCCCTCAGCCGCCCGCGGTCGACGGGGTGAAGGCCCTGGTCAGGAACTCCTCGAAGGTCTCCCGGCCGATCGCGCGGTCCGGCGTCAGATGACCGCCGGCACGCAGCGCCCGCCCCACCTTCCCGGGGAGCGGCACCGCCACGACCGGCCGTCTGCGTCCGCTCGCCGCCAGATAGGCCGCGGCCAACTCGTCGAGCCCCCGCACCTCGGGCCCGCCCAGCTCGGCCACCCGCCCGGCCGGGGCCCCGGCCGCCAACTCGGCCAGCCGGTCGGCGACCTCGCCGGCGGCGATCGGCTGGTCGGCCACGCCCGCCGGCACCAGGAGCACGGGCGGCTTGGCCAGCCCGGCCAACAGGGTGCGCACCAGGTCGTGGAATTGCGTCGCCCGGAGGATCGTCCAGCCGCTCCCGGACGCCTCGACCATCCGCTCGACCGCCCACTTCGACCGGTAGTACCCGAGGGGCACCCGGTCGACCCCGACGATCGAGACGTAGACCAGGTGCCCGACCCCCGCGCGTCGGGCGGCCTCGATCAGCCGGCGCGCGGCGAGTTCGTCCCCGTGGCGCCCGCTGGCGCAGTGCACCACCACCTCCGCGCCGTCGAGCGCCGCGTCCAGCGGTCCGGTGCCCTTGACCAGGTCCACCGGATAGGGCTGGGAGCGCCGGCTGAGCACCCGCACCTCCTCGCCGGCGCCGCGCAGGCGCTCCACCACTTGTCTGCCGAGCGTGCCCGTGCCCCCGGTCACCACCGTCGTCATCGCGCAGCCGCCTTCCCTGGGAGGTCGGCGGCCGGTGCGACCGCCCCCACCACTGAGGACCACCGGGCCGGCGCGCCGCCGGCAGCCGCGCCGCGGGCCCCTCGTTCGCCCGGGGGCGGAACCCGAACGGGGCACCCGGCGGACGCTTCGCGGACCCGGCGGCGGACGGGCCGTGCGGTCCGTCGCCGGTCCGGAGGGGCCTTCCGGGGTCGGGTCGAGCGCGGGAAGCCCCGCTCGACCCGTCAAGGGATGATCCGGACGTAACCCAAACGAAGGAGTCGGAAAGGGAGTTGACGGCTCCGCCGTGGCGTCGACGCACCTCGTGCGCCCCTTGTGAGCCAGTCCACAACCGTCCGCCCGCATGGCCCGGCGGTGGCGTGGCAGACTGGTTGCGTACCAGTAGCAGCGCACTCCGGGGTCGGTGAAAGTCCGAGCCGGCGGTTACAGTCCGCGACCCGGTCACCTCCAGTGACCGGTTGACCAGGTGAGATTCCTGGACCGACGGTGAAAGTCCGGATGGGAGGCAGTGCGCGACGGGCGAGCACGTCAACCGTGCGCCGCCGACGGTTCCACCCGTGTCCAACGGGGGGCCGCGGCCGTGCGTTTCCGGTGTGCCGCGTCCGTACCCTGTCGCCTTCGACAGCCCCGGAGTCCGTGCCCGAAGAGGCAGGAGGACCCGGTGGCCACCGCAGCCGAAGCAACCGCCATGCAGCGCGCCCTCGCGCTCGCCGCGCGCGGACTCGGCCACACCAGCCCCAACCCCGTCGTCGGCTGTGTGCTCCTCGACCCGCACGGCACCACCGTGGGGGAGGGCCACCACCAGCGCGCCGGCGGCCCGCACGCCGAAGTGCACGCCCTGCGCGCCGCCGGCGACCGGGCCCGCGGCGCCACCGCCGTCGTCACGCTCGAACCCTGCGACCACACCGGACGCACCGGCCCCTGCTCCCGGGCGCTCATCGAGGCCGGGGTCGCCCGGGTCGTGTACGCGGTCGCCGATCCCACGCCCCAGGCGACCGGCGGCGCCGAGACCCTGCGCGCCGCAGGCGTCGAGGTGGCCCACGGACTGCTCGCCACCGAGGCGGAAGCGGTCAACGCCGCCTGGCTGACCTCGGTGCGGCACGGGCGCCCCCACACCACCTGGAAGTACGCCGCCACCCTCGACGGGCGGACCGCCGCCGAGGACGGCAGCAGCCGGTGGATCAGCTCCGCGGCCTCCCGCGCCGACGTCCACCGACTCCGGGCCGAGGCCGACGCCGTCGTCGTCGGCGCCGGCACCGCCCGCGCCGACGACCCGCACCTCGCGGTCCGCGGCGTCGACGGAGCCCGGCAGCCGCTCCGGGTCGTCGTCGACACCACCGGCACCGCGGTGCGCCCCGGCGCCCGCGTCCTCGACTCCGCCGCACCCACCCTGATCGCCGTCGCCGAGGACGCGCCCCCGCCCCCGCACACCGCCGAACTGGTCCGACTGCCGCGGGCCGCCGGCGGGCTGTCGGTGCCCGCCCTGCTGGACGCCCTGCACGCCCGTGGCGTGCGCTCGGTGCTGCTGGAGGGCGGTGCCCGGCTCGCCGGAGCGTTCGTCGCCGCGGGCGCCGTCGACCGGGTCGTCGGCTACCTCGCCCCGGCCCTGCTGGGCGCCGGCCCCTCCGCGCTGGCCGGCGCGGGAATCACCACCCTCACGGACGCGTTGCGCCTCGACCTGACCGAGGCCGTCCGGATCGGCACCGACCTGCGGATCACCGCCGCGCCCGCCCCCGTCACCCCCGTCCACCCGAAGGAGTACTGAACCGTGTTCACCGGAATCGTCGAAGAGCTGGGCGAGATCACCGCAGTCGAGGAGCTGGACGAGGCCTCCCGCTTCCGGCTGCGCGGTCCGGTCGTCACGCAGGGGGCCCGGCACGGGGACTCCATCGCGGTCAACGGCGTCTGCCTGACCGTCGTGGACCTCGACGGCGACGAGTTCACCGCCGACGTCATGGCCGAGACGCTGAAGCGGTCCAGCCTCGGCGCCCTCACCACGGGCTCCCGGGTGAACCTGGAACGCCCCACCGCGGTCGGCGGGCGGCTCGGCGGCCACATCGTGCAGGGCCACGTGGACGGCACCGGCACCGTCCTGGCGCGGGAGCCCTCCGCGCACTGGGAGGTCGTCCGGATCGCGCTGCCCGCCGGACTCGCCCGCTACGTCGTGGAGAAGGGCTCCATCACCGTCGACGGGGTCAGCCTCACCGTCGTCGAAGCGGGCGACGACTTCTTCACCGTCAGCCTCATCCCCACCACCCTCGACCTGACCACGCTCGGCGTGAAGCAGCCCGGCGACCCGGTCAACCTGGAGGTCGACGTGATCGCCAAGTACGTCGAGCGGCTGCTGGAGGCCCGCGGAGGCACCCCGTGAGCGGCGGCTGGCTCCAGAGCACCGCCTTCACCGTCTTCGACCAGCGCGTGATCTGGTCCGACCTGATCGGCAACTCCATCGGCCTGGCCGCCCTGGCGCTCGGCTGGCGCCGCTCGGTGTGGACCTGGCCCGCCCAGCTCCTGGCCGGGCTGATCCTCGTCACCGCCAACGCCACCGCGGAACTCGCCGGCGGCGTCGGCAAGCAACTCGTGGTGATCGGCGTCGCCCTCTTCGGCTGGTACCAGTGGACCCGGGGCGGCCACCGGGCCCGGGACGGCGGCGTCGCCGTCCGCTTCGCCACCTGGCGGGAACGCGGACTCCTCCTGGCGGGGACCGGGCTCGGCACCCTCGCGGTCGGTCTGCTCTTCACCTCCCTCCCCGAACTCTCCTGGAACCCGTGGCCCGACGCCTACGTCTTCGTCGGCACCGTCGCCGCCATGGTCGCCCAGGCCCGCGGCCTGGTGGAGTTCTGGTTCGCCTGGCTCCTGGTCGACCTCGTGGGGGTCCCGCTCGCCTTCGCCAGCGGCCTCGCCTTCTCCGGCCTCGTCTACGTCCTCTACTTCGCCCTGGCCCTGATCGGCCTGCGCGACTGGTGGCTGCGCTCCCGAGCGGCGAGCCGGCCCCCGCTGAAAGGAGCTCCCGCATGACGGGACAGTCGACAACCGCCCCGACCGAGCGGCGGCTTCCGGCCCCGTGGCCCCGGGACGACCGGCCCCTGCCCGAGGAGCAGCGGTTCGCCCTCGACCCGGTGGAACGGGCCGTCGCGGACATCGCCGCCGGCCGCCCCGTCGTCGTGGTGGACGACGAGGACCGCGAGAACGAGGGCGACCTGGTCCTCGCCGCCGAGAAGGCCACCCCCGAGATCGTCGCGTTCATGATGAGCGAGTGCCGCGGGCTGATCTGCGCCCCCATGGAGGGCGACGAGCTCGACCGCCTCCGCCTGCCGCAGATGGTCGACCAGAACACCGAGTCCCTGCGGACCGCCTTCACCGTCTCCGTCGACGCCACCGCCGCCCACGGCGTCACCACCGGGATCTCCGCCGCCGACCGCGCCACCACCCTGCGCCTGCTGGCGGACGGGGTGTCCGCACCCGAGGACTTCGCCCGGCCCGGACACGTCTTCCCGCTGCGCGCCCGCCCCGGCGGCGTGCTCGCCCGCAACGGCCACACCGAGGCCGCCGTCGACCTCGCCCGCCTCGCCGGACTGCGGCCCGCCGGGGCCATCGTGGAGATCGCCGGCGAGGACGGCCGGATGCTCCGGCTGCCCGAACTCGTCCCGTTCGCCCGCAAGCACGGCCTCGCGATCATCTCCATCGAGGACCTGATCGCCTACCGCCGCGCCCACGAGGAGCCCTCCCCCGTCCGCCGCGAGGCCGCGGTCCGGCTGCCCACCGCGTACGGCGACTTCACCGCCTACGGGTACCGGGCGACCGCCGACGGCGTCGAACACGTCGCCCTGGTGCACGGGGAGGTCGGCGACGGCCGGGACGTCCTGGTGCGCGTCCACTCCGAGTGCCTCACCGGGGACGTGTTCGGATCCCTGCGCTGCGACTGCGGCCCCCAGCTCCGGGCCGCCCTGGAACGCATCGCCGCCGAGGGCCGCGGCGTCCTGGTCTACCTGCGCGGTCACGAGGGCCGCGGCATCGGGCTGATGTCCAAGCTGCGGGCCTACGAACTCCAAGAACGCGGCCACGACACCCTGGACGCCAACCTCGAACTGGGCCTGCCCGCCGACGCCCGCGACTACGGGGCCGGCGCCCGCATCCTCAAGGACCTCGGCGTGCACAGCCTGCGCCTGCTCACCAACAACCCCGACAAGACCGACGCCCTGGTCCGGCACGGCCTCGCGGTGAGCGGTCGGGAGCCGATGCCCGTCCAGGCCGGAGAGCACAACCTCCGCTACCTGCGCACCAAGCGCGACCGGATGGGCCACGACCTGCCCTGGCTCGACGCCCCCGCCACCCGGGCCTGCGCCAACCAGTGACGCCGCCCCCGGTGACCGGGAGAACGGGCACCGACGGGCACGACCGCACCACCACCGGCACCACCATCACCACCGACATGACGAGGAAGAGGAGCAGCGCGTGAGCGGCAAGGGCGCACCCGAACTGAGCGTGAAGAACTGCGGCGACCTGAGGGTCGCCGTCATCGCCGCCCAGTGGCACGAGAAGGTCATGGACGGACTGGTCGACGGGGCCCTGCGGGCCCTGCGGGAGCTGGGCATCGACGAGCCCACCCTGCTGCGGGTCCCCGGCAGCTTCGAGCTCCCCGTGGTCGCCAAGGTGCTCGCCGGCCGCGGCTACGACGCGATCGTCGCCCTCGGAGTGGTGATCCGCGGCGGCACCCCGCACTTCGACTACGTGTGCCAGGGCGTGACCCAGGGCCTCACCCGGGTCGCCGTCGACTCCGGCGTCCCCATCGGCTTCGGCGTCCTGACCTGCGACACCGAGGAACAGGCCCTGGACCGGGCCGGCATCGAGGGCTCCCGCGAGGACAAGGGGCACGAGGCGGTCACCGCGGCCGTGGCCACCGCCGCCACCCTGCGCACCGTCTCCGAACCCTGGCGCTGACCAGCGGATGTCCACGGGCCGTTAGGGCCGCCCCACGGCCTTCCCGTAGAGTGGTCCCACCATGTCCAAGAAGACGTTCGAGGAGCTCTTCACGGAGCTCCAGCAGAAGGCCGCCCACGGCGACCCCGCCACCTCGCGCACCGCCGAACTGGTCGACAAGGGCGTCCACGCCATCGGCAAGAAGGTCGTCGAGGAGGCCGCCGAGGTCTGGATGGCCGCCGAGTACGAGGGCAAGGAAGCCGCCGCCGAGGAGATCTCCCAGCTGCTCTACCACGTCCAGGTGATGATGGTGGCGCGCGGGATCTCCCTCGACGACGTGTACGCCCATCTGTAGAGCGCGCACCGCCGCGCGCTCGTCCACTCGCTCCGCGCGCCCGCGGGACGCGCCCGGAGTCCGGGCCCGCCCCGCGGGACCACCGCGCCCGACGCTCCGCCCGCACCGCCGCTCCCGACACCCGTTGTCGTCACACGCAAAGGAACTGGCCTCATGCTGCGCATCGCCGTCCCCAACAAGGGTTCACTGTCCGGACCTGCGTCGGCGATGCTCCATGAGGCCGGCTACCAGCAGCGGCGGGAGTCCAAGGAACTCGTCATCGTCGACCCGGTCAACGAGGTCGAGTTCTTCTACCTGCGCCCCCGGGACATCGCGATCTACGTGTCCTCCGGGCGCCTGGACATCGGCATCACCGGCCGTGACCTCCTGGTCGACTCCGACGCCAACGCGGAAGAGATCCTCCCGCTCGGTTTCGCCCGCTCCACCTTCCGCTTCGCGACCCGCCCCGGCACCGCCACGGGCGTCGCCGAACTCGGCGGGCTGACCATCGCCACCTCCTACGAGGGCATCGTCGCCAAGCACCTCGCCGACCACGGCATCGACGCCTCGGTGGTGCACCTCGACGGCGCCGTGGAGACCGCGATCGAACTCGGCGTGGCCCAGGTGATCGCCGACGTCGTCGAGACCGGCACCTCGCTGCGCAACGCCGGCCTGGAGGTGTTCGGCGAACCGATCATGACCTCCGAGGCCGTCGTCATCCGCCGCACCGGCGCCGAGGCGGAGGAACCCAAGGTCCAGCAGTTCCTCCGCCGCCTCCAGGGAGTCCTGGTCGCCCGGACGTACGTGATGATGGACTACGACTGCCGCGCCGAACACCTGGAGCAGGCCGTCGCCCTCACCCCCGGACTGGAGTCGCCGACCGTGTCCCCGCTGCACAACGAGGGCTGGGTCGCCGTCCGGGCGATGGTCCCGGCCAAGGACGCCCAGCGGATCATGGACGACCTCTACGCCCTGGGGGCACGGGCCATCCTCACCACCGCCATCCACGCCTGCCGCCTCTGAGCGGCCACCGTCCGGAAGAGACAGGGATCATGTCCGACACCCCCGCCCCGGCCCCCGGTACCCCGTCCCCGCACGCTCAGGACGGCCCGGCGGCCGGCGGGGGCGCGCCGGCGCCCGCCCTGCCGGTCACCTTCCGGCCCGCACTGATCCGGATCGTCCTGCTCGTCTCGGGCGTCGCGATCCTCGCCGTGCTCACCGTGATCGCGGTCGTCCTGCCGCACCTCAGCCCGGGCGAGCGCACCAGCTTCGTCTTCACCGGAGTGCTGTGCCTCGCCGGGCTCGCCCTGCTCGGCCGGCCTAAGATCGTGGCCGACACCCAGGGCGTGACCGTCGTCAACATCGCCTCCTCGCGGCGGCTGGAGTGGGCCCAGATCCTCCAGGTCAACCTGCGGCCCGGCGACCCCTGGGTGTTCCTCGACCTCAGCGACGGCACCAGCCTCGCCGCCATGGGCATCCAGCCCGGAATGGCCCGCGAGCGCGCCATCGCCGATGCCCGCGCCCTCCGGGCCCTGGCCCGGGAGCACGGCACCGGCCGCCGGCCCTGATCCGGCTCAGGCCCCTGCCAACGGCTTCCCGGGTCCCCGACCCGACAGCACCTCGCCGTACGCCTGCATCAGGTCCGCCAACCGGAGCGTGGCCAGGTCGTCCCGGCTCGGGAGGTCGGTGTAACCGGACAGCCGCAGGTCCCGGTAGGCGCAGCTCTTCTCGTACAGCGTCCGCAGGAACCGTCCGTTGCCCAACTCGTCGATCCACCCCTGGTCCACCACGTGGGCGCTGATGGACCGCAGTTCGTCCACCGCCTCCTCGTCCCATGCGTCCCCGTTCTCCGCCGCCAACACCTGGCCGATCGCGGTGAGTTCGAACGGACGGTACGAGGGGAAGTCCACCCGGGTGGTGAACCGCGACGACAGCCCCGGGTTGGTGGCCAGCAGCCGGTCCATCCCCTCCGGGTACCCCGCGAGGATCACCACCAGGTGGTCGCGGTTGTCCTCGGCGCGCTTCAGCAGCACCTGGAGTGCTTCGTCCCCGTAGGCGTCGCCCTTGCCGTAACCGGAGTTGGACAGCGCGTACGCCTCGTCCAGGAAGAGCACCCCGCCGATGGCGGAGTCGATCAGCTCGTTGGCCTTGACCGCGGTCTGCCCGAGGTACTCGCCCACCAGGTCGGCCCGTTGCGCCTCCACCAGGTGGTCGCCGCCCAGCAGTCCGAGGGCGTAGAAGACGCGGCCCAGTATTCGCGCCACGGTGGTCTTGCCGGTGCCGGAGGGCCCCGAGAACACGAAGTGCCGCTTCGGCGGCTGGACCGGAAGCCCCTGCCCGGCCCGGAGCCGGGCCATGTTCAGCTGGGCGGACAGGGCCTTCACCTGTCGTTTCACCGGGTCCAGGCCGACCATGCGCTCCAGCTCGGCGAGGGCGTCGGCCAGGAGCGCCGGATCGGCCGACGGACAGGGCGGCCGGTGCGGGGCGGGCCCGGCGGCCTTCTCCCGCACCAGGTCCCGCACCCCCGGTGCCCCGCCGACCGCGGGGTCCGGCGCGGGCTCGCCGACCTTCACGTCCCGGCCCTCCGCGTCGAACAGCGGATCCACTCCGCCGATGCCCTCGGCCCCGGCCCCCGGCGGTGCGAACGGCGTCAGGTCGAGGGCCTCGTCGAAACCCTCCTCGGCGATCGCGGCCAGCCGGGCCGAGGTGTCCATGAAGGCGGGGTCCACCTGATGGACCGCCCGGTACAGCGGGAGCGCCGCCGCACTGCGTCCGGTTCCCTCGCGGGCCCGGGCCAGCCAGTACCGCAACTCCTTGCGCTGGGGCTGTTCGCTGCGGCAGCGCATCAGCGCTGCCGCCAACAGCGGCTCGGCCTGGCCGAACATCTCCAGCCGGACACGTGCCATCCCGGCGAACAGACCCGCCTCGATGCCGAGCAACGGATCGTCGAGGAGGGGGTCGGTGTGGCGCGCCAACTGCTCCCAGTCCTTGACCAGGTACGAGCGGCACGCGTGCAGGAACCTCACCTGCGGGTCCGCGTCGACCGGGGGGAGCCCCGCGAGGGCGCGGTCCAACTCCGGTACGTGGCGGCCGTCGAGCCAGTGCGAGGCGTGCGCCAGCAGCAGGTCCCGCGGTCTTTCGAGCACCGGTTGCACCCACCAGCCCAACCAGTACCAGGAGTTGAGGGTGCGTCGATGGCGGACGCGTTGTTCGCAGAAGCGCTCGCGGTGCTGGTACATCCGCAGCAGTGCGGTGGTGGTGTCCACCCGCAGTGCGTGCAGTCCGAGCCAACCGTCGGCCATGCCGGGGTCCAGTCGGACGGCCGTCTTGAACTCCTCTTCCGCCTGCGGATACGCGCCCATGGTGTACGCGTCCACCCCGCGCAGCCACGCGAGTTCCGCCGGGGCCGGAGCGCCCTGGGTGCCGAAGTCCATCACGTCCCCCACAAGCCGTGCCCCCGATGATGTGCCGGTGCTCGCCGGTGCCAGGCGGTACCGGCCATTGACAGTTCAAGTTCCCCTGTCGACCCGTGTGGAACCGCTGTGCCGTGGACGGAAGTTGAGTCGGTGCGTCGAGCAGCCCGTCCGGTTGGCCGCACCGCACGCATCGTACCCGCGAGAAGCGGTCGGATCTAAGGGTGCCCGCAATGCCGGCTATGCGAGGGACGCGGAGATGGCGGGGCTCGGTGACCGAGGGTGAGCGGTCGTCGCCCCCTCGTGCTTGCTCAAGGGGCGAAGGGGGCGCATAGTGCAGGACGGAGCCCCCGGTCACGGGGGAACGACCGGGGGCTCCGCGGAGGTGGGCGACCCGAAAGGCCGCACATTCAGAACGTAAGACCTCCGGGCCCCCGGGTCAAGCAGCGAGGAGAGGCCGACGAAAACCGCTTTCCGGGCGCTCGTCACGTCCGTCCACGGCTTCTGCCGCGCTTCACTCTCCGTGAGGGATTCTCGCGCGACGAGAATTCGCCCGTCACGCCGGCCCCGCCATCACCTCGTACCCCGAGGGCACCTGCCGCACCAGGAGATCGGCGGTGGGTCGGGTCGGGTCCGCCGCGAAGTGCTGTCGCTCCGCGCGGACCCAGCCCTGCCAGAACTCCTCCTGCGCGGGACCGTCGCGGAGCCGTCCACGGGCCCAGGCCGCCTCGGGCCCGCACTCCATCCACAGCACCCGGGCCAGTCCCGGGCGCAGCTCCCGCCGTCCTGCGCCGACCCCTTCCAGCAGGACGACCGGGGCGGGAGCCAGGGTCCGGACCGCGCCGAACCCGCGTGCCGTCCAGTCGTACGGCGCGTACCGCGCGGGCTCGCCGCGCTCCAGCGGCGCGAGGACCCCGTCCACCAGCCGGTCGACCCAGGCGAAGGGTTCCCGGTGCGTGGCGAAGTCGTCCAGGTGGAGGACGGGCGCCCCGCCGAGGGCCTCGGCGAGCAGCGCGGCGAAGGTGGTCTTGCCCGATCCGGCGTGGCCGTCGATCGCGACCAGCCGCACCGCGCCGCAGGACGGCGGCAACCGTGACAGCTCGGCGGCGAGCCGTGCCGGGGCCGGACCGGGGGGCGGGGGCGAGGCGGACATCCCTCCAGCGTAGGCCCCGGTGCGATCAGCCGACCGGACGCACCACCCAGTCGGGGTGGCCCGGCATGGCCGGCGTCCTCGGCCCGTACAGCCAGGGCCGCAGGAACGCGTCCATGTCCTCACCGGTGATCTCGGAGGCCAGCGCGATGAACTCCCGGGTGCCGGCGACGCTTCCCCGGTAGCGCTGGGCCCAGGTCCGTTCGACGGCGCGGAACGCGCTCTCGCCCACCCGTTGGCGCAGCGCGTACAGCACCAGGGCGGAGCCGTCGTAGCGCATCCGCTTGAAGAGGTTCGGTTCGGTGGGTTCGGCGGGTGCGCCGAAGTCCCGTCGCCACTGGTCGTGCTGCTCGTACGCCGCCTTCATCGCCGTGTGCAGGGCGGTGCCCCCGTGGTCCTGCGAGTACAGCCGCTCGTAGTACCGGGCGTGGCCCTCGCTCAGCCAGAGGTCGGACCAGGTGCGGATGCCGTTGCTGTTGCCCAGCCACTGGTGGGCCAGTTCGTGGACCAGGTTCCGTTCGGCCGTGACCCGGTCGCCGAGCAGGTCGGCCTTGGGCACCAGGGACAGGGTCTGGGTCTCCAGGGCCACCCCCAGGTCGGTGTCCCCCACCAGGATCCCGTAGCGGTCGAAGGGGTAGGGGCCCAGCCGCTCGGTCAGCCAGTCCAGGTGCTCCGGGGTGAGCGCGCGGTACTGCGCGGTGGGCCCCACCAGGCCGTTTGGCACCGCGTCCCGGATCGGGAGGCCGCCCGGGCCCTGGTCCGTCACGAAGGTGAACCGTCCGATCGCGACCTGGGCGAGTTGGACGGCGAGGGGCCGTTCGGAGTCGTAGGTCCAGCGGATCCGGCCGTCCGGGCGCTCGCTGCGTTCCACGAGCCGGCCGCCGGCGACGGCCTCGACGTCCGGCGGCGTGGTGATCCGGAAGGTGATCCGGGCACGGCGACTGGGGTGGTCGTCGGCGGGGAAGACCATGCGGGCTCCGTTCGGCTGCGGATACAGCACGGTGCCGTCCGGGGTGGGGATCCAGCCGTACGCCTCGATGGCGTCGGTGCGGTGCCGGGTCTGGGTGGGGTCGGCGGTGTAGCGGACCACCACGGTGAAGGCCCGGTCCCGGGCCAGCGGGGCGGCCGGGGTGACGACGAGTTCGTCGCCGTCCCGCTCGGTCCGTGCGGGACGGCCGTCGACGGTGACCGCGTGCAGGGTGTTCCCGGCGAAGTCGAGGTGGAAGCGGGACAGGGCCTGGGTGGTGCGGGCGCTGAGGGTGGCCGTGGCCGGGAAGGCGGTGCGCGGTGCGCGCCAATCGAGGTCGACGAGGTAGCGGCTGACCCGGTAGCCGCCGTTGCCGTCGAGGGGGAAGAGGGGGTCGCCGGCTCCCGGCGCCCCGGGACTGGCCGTCTCGGTGCCCGCGGACCGGGCCCCGCCGGCGTCCGCCGGCCAGAGCGCGCCGGTCAGGGAGGCCATCGCGGCGACCGCGACCACCAGGGGGGTGCGGACGCGGGCGCGTCCTCGAACGGGGTGCGGGCGCTGCTGGGTGATCGGTGTCACCGGGACCCTCCTCGTCGGTGCGCGGACCGGCGGTGGCGCACGGCGGTCGGCCGTGCCCGCGGTCCGCTCTCCCTCCCGAGTAGACCGGTGCGGGGGCGGCACCGTTGTCCGGCGCTACGGGGGCGGGGGCCCGGGATGGAGTGCGCGCAAGAGTGCGCGCTCCCTTTGCGCGCCCCTGCGCTCCGGGCCCGGGGCCCGGGACGTGACCGACGTCTCTACCGGGGCGGGCCCCGCCGGTGGCACAGTGAAGGAACCCCCTCCGGGGGTTTCTCCACCGCGCGACGACAGCGAGACCCCATGACCGCGAACTCCTCCACGGCCCAGCCCGTCACCCGTACCGGCGGCCCCCGCCCGGACGGGCCCGCCGTCCTCGAACACGTCCTCGGCTGGACCCTCGTGGTCGTGATCGCGCTGCTGGTCACCCGCCTCGGCCTGATGTGAGCCACCGGGCGGCGGTCGGCTCCGGCCTCCTCCCGCCACCACCGGCGCCGCTGCCGAGGGCGGTCGCGGCCGGACGCCGGTGACGCCTGCCCGGCTCTGCCATACTGCCGGGTGTTCCGATGCCAGCGGGGAGGCACAGACCGCCTTTGGATACCACTCAGCAAGGGGCCGTGCGCGCCCGGCGGGCTCGGGCCGGGCGACCGCGGGCCGCCGAACGCCCCTTCAGCCGACGGGAAGAACTCATCGCGATCGGGCGGAAGTTGTTCGCCGACACGTCCTACGACGCGTTGTCGATGGATGACATCGCCCGACAGGCGCATGTCGCCAAGGGGCTGATCTACTACTACTTCGGCTCCAAGCGGGGCTACTACCTCGCGATCATCGAGGACGCGGTGACCGCCCTCGTCGCCCGGGCCGGCAGCAACACCGAGCTTCCCGGACGCACCCGGCTGGAGCGCACCATCGACGGCTACCTGCGGTACGCCGAGCACAACCAGGCCGCGTTCCGCACGATCGTCAGCGGGGGCGTGGGCTTCGACACCGAGGTGCAGGCCATGCGGAACGGGGTGCGGGAGGCGATCGTCGACACCATCGCCGAGGGCGCCTACGGTCGGCGCGACGTCCCGCGGGTGGCCCGGCTCGCCCTGCTCGGCTGGCAGTGGAGCGTCGAGGGCATCACCCTGGACTGGATCGACCGACCGCATCCGTCGCGCGACGAGGTCCGGGAACTCCTGGTCGCCCTGCTCGTCAGCACCCTGGGCACGATCGCCGATCTGGATCCGGCCTGCCCCGCCCCGCCGCCGCCGGCGACCTGACGTCACATCACTTGGGCCGGTGCGGAACGGAAGGCACCGATCCGGTTCCCCGGGAACGCCGGAAGGGGCGGAGCCCGAAGGCCCCGCCCCTTCCCCGGTGACGACGGATCACCCGTGCTGTCCGGTGCCCACCGGGCGCCGTGCGGAGGTCAGTTGATCGCCTTGATCAACTCGCCGTCGGCGGTGTCGCCGTTGAGTTCCCAGATGAAGGTGCCCGCCAGGTTCTGCCGGTTCTTGTACGCCATCTTGGTGGCGATCGTCGCCGGGGTGTCGTAACTCCACCACTCGTTGCCGCACTTGGCGTAGGCCGTGCCGCCGACCGTGCCGGTCGCCGGGCACTTGGTCTTCAGCACCTTGTAGTCGTCGATGCCCTGCTCCCAGGTGCCCTGGGCGGGACCGGTGGCCGTGCCGCCGGGCGCCGACTGGGTGACGCCCGTCCAACCGCGGCCGTAGAAGCCGACGCCGAGCAGCAGCTTGGACGAGGGGATGCCGAGGTTCTTCAGCTTGGTGATCGTCGCGTCCGAGTGGTAGTCCGGCTGGGGGATGCCGGGGTAGCCCGTGAGCGCCGAGTGCGGCGCGGTGGGGCCGGTCCGCGACCAGGCGCCGAAGAAGTCGTACGTCATCGGGTTGTACCAGTCGACGTACCGGGAGGCGCCCGCGTAGTCGGCCGCGTCGATCTTGCCGCCGGGTGAGGCGTCGGCCGGGATCGCCGAGGTCACCAGCTGGGAGCCGAACCGCCCACGCACCGCCTTCATCAGGTCGGTGTAGGCGTTGCGCCCGCTGGTGTCGCAGGTCGCGCCACAGGCGTTCGGGTACTCCCAGTCGATGTCGATGCCGTCGAACACGCCGGCCCAACGGGGGTCGTTGACGAGCTGGTAGCAGGATTCGGCGAAGGCCGCCGGGTTCTTCGCGGCCTGGGCGAAGCCGGCGGACCAGGTCCAACCGCCGAACGACCACACCACCTTGAGGTGCGGGTTCTTCGCCTTCAGCTCCTTGAGCTGATTGAAGTTGCCGCGCAGCGGCTGGTCCCAGGTGTCGGCGACGCCGTCGACGGACTGGGAGGCCGGGTACGCCTTCTCCAGCGCGGCGTAGGAGTCGCCGATCTGGCACTTGCCGTTCTGGACGTTGCCGAAGCCGTAGTTGATGTGCGTCAGCTTCGCCGCGGAGCCGGAGGTCTGGATGTTGTTGACGTGGTAGTTCCGACCGTAGACGCTCCACTCGGAGAAGTAGCCGACGACCTTGGAACTGCGGGGGGAGAGCGGCTGCGCGTCCGGCGCGGCCCCGGCCGCGCTCGCGCTGTGCGCTCCGCCGAGCAGACCCGCCCCGAGGACCGCGCAACACGCGGCCGAGACGAGTGCCCGGAAACGGGCAGGACGACGTGACAGTGACATCGGATCACCTCGTGGGGGAGAGGGGACGGTGGGGGGAGTCCTGTGGGCGCACCGACGGGCGACGCGTGCGCGCACCGGTGGATGGGGGCGAGCGCGTGGGGCGCTCGGGGGGAACAGTAGGGAGGACTGAACCGACGGGTCAATGGTGTGTACCAATTCCGGCCGCAGGGTCGGCCTGTTCGAAGATCGAGACCAGTGACGAACCGCCGTCGATCGGGCATACTCGGCGCGACGCGCCGCCGCTGTCGGCCGCCACCCGCCCCGTGATCCGGGACGGCTCCACGGCGGGCAGTGCCGCACCGCTGTGGACCCGGGCCGCGCCCAGACGCCGGACCGGTGCCACGGACCCCGCCGGAGGCGGGTCGCCGTACCCGTGGCGAGCGCCTCCGAACTGCCCGACAGGGAGGACCGCACATGCCCGACCACGTTCCGCAGCCCGTGGACCGGATCGCCCCCACGGACGAAGCCCGCGACCTGTTCGCACTCGTCCGGGAACTCGCCCAGCGGGAGGTCGCCCCGACCGCCGCCGAGCAGGAGGAGGCGGGCCGCTTCCCCCGCGAGGTCTTCGCCCTGCTGTCCGAGTCCGGCCTGCTCGGCCTCCCCTACGACGCCGCGTACGGCGGCGGGGAACAGCCGTACGAGGTCTACCTCCAGGTGCTGGAGGAACTCGCCGCGGCCCGGCTCACGGTCGGACTCGGCGTCAGCGTGCACACGCTCGCCTGCCACGCCCTCGCGGGCTTCGGCACCGAGGAGCAGCGGGCCGCGCACCTGCCCGCGATGCTCGGCGGGGACCTGCTCGGCGCGTACTGCCTGTCGGAACCCTCGGCGGGCTCCGACGCCGCCTCCCTGCGCACCCGGGCCGTCCGGGACGGGGACACCGGGGATTGGGTGCTCACCGGAACCAAGGCGTGGATCACCCACGGCGGGATCGCCGACTTCTACACCGTTCTGGCCCGCTCGGGCGGGGAAGGGCCGCGCGGGGTCACCGCCTACCTGGTGCCCGGGGACGCCCCCGGGCTGAGCGCGGCCTCCCCGGAGAAGAAGATGGGCATGAAGGGTTCGCCCACCGCGCAGGTCCACTTCGACGGGGTCCGGGTCTCCGACGACCGGCGCCTGGGCGCCGAGGGGCAGGGCTTCGCGATCGCGCTGGCCGCCCTCGACTCCGGTCGGCTCGGCATAGCGGCCTGCGCGGTCGGCGTGGCCCAGGCGGCCCTGGACGCCGCCACCGGGTACGTGGTCCAACGGCACCAGTTCGGCCGCCCGTTGGCGGACTTCCAGGGGCTGCGGTTCCTCCTCGCGGACATGGCCACCCAGGTGGCCGCGGGGCGGGCGCTCTACCTCGCGGCGGCCCGGCTGCGGGACGCGGGGCGCCCCTTCGGGAAGGAGGCGGCCATGGCCAAGCTCCTGTGCACCGACACCGCGATGAAGGTGACCACCGATGCGGTGCAGGTGCTGGGGGGTTACGGATACACCACGGACTTCCCGGTGGAGCGGTACATGCGGGAGGCCAAGGCGCTCCAGATCGTCGAGGGCACCAACCAGATCCAGCGCATGGTCATCGCCCGTCACCTGGTGGGACCGGAGACCCGCTGATCCACGGGATCGAGCCGAAGCCGCCGGTGACGGCGGAGCCGAACTGGCCGGGACGCACCGAGGGCGCGGTGAGCCGCTCCCATTCGGGGTCGGGCGCCCCGGGCAGGGTTCTCCCCTCCCGGCTCCACCGTGCCGACAGCGCCCGGTAGAGCGGCGGATCGGTGTCCGGGGCCGGCCGGGGGACCGGGACCGGCCCCGAGCGGGACGGCACGGCGGAGAAGGGCGTCCGGTTCCGTGCCGATCGCCGCGGCAGCGGGGACCGCCTGAGCGGAACCGATTCTTCGGGTACGGCCGGATGTGCGAGGGGTGAGGTCATACCGTGGCCAACGGCACACGGCGGGGACGGTCACCCGCACCGGGGCTCGGGCATGAGTACGAAGAGGTCCCCCGTGGGGGCATCGGGCGGCATCGGGGGTACCGGCGCCCGCGGAGGAACGCCGGGGAGCGGAACGGCCCGGTGGAACGGGGGTGCGTGGGACGGTGGGGGTGGCGCGCCGGCGGTCTCAGGCCGCCGCGCTGCGCCGCATCTGCGGGAAGTGCACGGGACGCGAGCCCGGGCCGCCGACGTGGGAGAAGGGCTGGGTCCGCCAGTCGAGCCCCTGGGGGAGGGCCAGCAGAACGGCGGTGTCGTGCTCCTGCGCCTCGCGGTCCCCGTCCGCGGGGCGGGCCACGGCGGCGGGACGGCCCGTCCCGGCGCAGACCTGGAGGCCGAACGGGTTCCAGGGGGTGGGGCACATCGCGTGCTCCGGCAGGACCTCCTCCTCGGCGAGGAGGGCGATGGGCCGGGCGCAGTCCGGGCAGATCACCCGGATCGTCCCGGCGCCGTCGTAGGCGTCGAACTCGTCTTCCGCGGAACCGACTTCGACGTCCTCCGGCTCGGGTTCGAAAACTGGCTGCTTGACCCGGGACAGACGCCCGGGGCGCTTCACACTCTGCATGTGGGAACTCTCCCCCTCGATGGGTGGGCCGGGCGCTGGGCCCCGGCCACAGCAAGCATTTCCCGTCCGATCAGGGCGATAATCGCCCGACGTGCGCAGACGCCTCCAACGGGCTGTGGCGTTCGTCACACCAATGGGTCAACGACTCCCGGGACGGGGGCCGTTAGCCGAACGGACCGCCCGGTGCGTCACCGATCGGTCTCGGAACGCGGGCGAACGCGCTTCCGGTATCCGCGACGATCATCGGAGCTGTAGGTTTCCGCCATGGAGGAGCTGGATCGTCAGATCGTCGAATTGCTCGTCAAGGACGGGCGGATGAGCTACACCGACCTGGGCAAGGCCACCGGCCTGTCCACTTCGGCCGTGCACCAGCGGGTGCGGCGGCTGGAGCAGCGCGGGGTGATCCGGGGGTACGCCGCGGTCGTCGACCCGGAAGCCGTCGGTCTGCCGCTCACGGCGTTCATCTCGGTGAAACCCTTCGATCCCAGCGCACCCGACGACATCGCCGAGCGCCTCGCCGGGGTCCCCGAGATCGAGGCGTGCCACAGCGTGGCCGGCGACGAGAACTACATCCTCAAGGTCCGGGTGGCGACCCCGCGCGAACTGGAGCACCTCCTCGGCCGGCTGCGGAGCCTCGCCGGGGTCTCCACCCGCACCACGGTCGTCCTGTCCACCCCCTACGAGGCGCGACCGCCCCGGATCTGAACGGGCCGCCGCCCCGCGGAGCGCGTCGTGGCGGCCCCGGGTCCGGTCCGTCCCGGCCGGCCGGGACACTGGAGTCATGAGCCAGCGCACAACCGCCCCGTCCGACCCGGTGCCCGAAGAGGGCACCGTCCTCCTGCGCGGGGGAGAGGTCCACTCGCCCGCCGACCCCTTCGCCACCGCCATGGTGGTCTCCCGCGGCCAGATCGCCTGGGTGGGCTCGGAGGGGGCGGCCGACGCCTTCGCGGCCGCCGCCGACGAGGTCGTCGACCTGGAGGGCGCCCTCGTCACCCCCGCCTTCACCGACTCCCACGTCCACACCACCTCCACCGGGCTCGCCCTCACCGGCCTCGACCTCACCGGGGCCGCCACCCGTGAGGAGGCCCTCGCACGGGTCGCGGCCCACGCCCGGTCCCGCCCCGACGACCGGGTGCTCCTCGGCCACGGCTGGGACGCCGCCCGCTGGCCGGACGGCCGGCCTCCGTCCCGTGCCGAACTCGACGCCGCCACCGCGGGCCGGCCCCTGTACCTCTCCCGCGTCGACGTCCACTCCGCGGTCGTCAGCACCGCCCTGCTCGACCTCGTCCCGGGCATCACCGACCGGGACGGTTACGCCGTCGGCGCCCCCCTCACCCGGGACGCCCACCACGCGGTGCGCGCCGCCGCGCTCGCCGCCGTCACCCCCGCCCAGCGCACCGAGGCCCAGCGCGCGGCGCTGAGGCACGCGGCCTCGCTCGGCATCGGCTCCGTCCACGAGTGCGGCGGACCGGAGATCTCCAGCGAGGAGGACCTCGCCGGGCTGCTCCGGCTGGCCGGCCAGGAACCCGGCCCCCGGGTCGTCGGCTACTGGGGCGAGCGGGTCACCGGCCCCCGGGACGCCGAGCGGATCCGGGAGCTCGGTGCCCTCGGTGCGGCCGGCGACCTCTTCGTGGACGGTTCCCTCGGCTCGCACACCGCCTGCCTGCACGAGCCGTACGCCGACGCCGCGCACCGCGGCACCGCCTACCTGGACGCCGCCGACATCACCGCCCACGTGGTGGCCTGCACCGAAGCGGGGCTCCAGGCCGGTTTCCACGCCATCGGCGACGCCGCTCTCGCCACCGTGGTGGGCGGGGTGCGGGCCGCCGCCGACCGAGTCGGCCTGGCCCGGGTCCGGGCCGCCCGTCACCGGGTGGAGCACGCGGAGATGCTCACGCCCGACACCGTCGCCGCCTTCGCCGACCTGGGCCTCACCGCTTCCGTGCAGCCCGCCTTCGACGCCCGCTGGGGCGGTGCGGAGGGCATGTACGTCGAGCGCCTCGGTGCGGAGCGGGCCCGTTCCCTCAACCCGTTCGCCGCCCTGCTGCGGGCCGGAGCCGCCCTGGCCTTCGGCTCGGACAGCCCGGTGACCCCGCTCGATCCTTGGGGCACCGTCCGCGCCGCGGCCCACCATCGCACCCCGGACCACCGGATCTCGGTGCGCGCCGCCTTCGCGGCCCACACCCGCGGCGGCTGGCGCGCGATCGGACGGGACGACGCGGGGGCGCTCGTGCCCGGGGCACCTGCCGACTACGCGCTCTGGCGCGCCGGGCCGCTCCTGGTCCAGGCCCCCGACGACCGGGTGGCCCGCTGGTCCACCGACCCCCGCTCCGGCACCCCCGGCCTGCCGGACCTCTCGCCGGGTGCCGAACCGCCGCAGTGCCTGCGCACGGTGGTGGCCGGACGGACGGTGTACGTACGGCCGGGGGAGTGACGTACGACGGTGCGGTCCACCGGGGCGGGGGTGCAGTACCCACCGCCTCACCTGCGCACCCTCGATTTTGACCTGTGGTTTCCGGAAATTTCCGCAGGTTGTCGAGGTATTGACAGAAAGCTGCCGGGGGCGGGTAGGTTCGGCGGCGTCCACCACTGGACGTCCGACCGGCGAACGTCCGCGCAGTCGTCGAACGCCGCTGGGTCAGAGGGCGGGGCGCGTCCGGACGCCGCCCCGCCGCTGGGAGCCAGGCCCAGTTCCCGCGCCTCGGGGGCGGGGGAACGTTCCGGCTGGTCGGAGGTCCCCCCGGCTCCTCGGGGAGCACGGGGCGCGTGGCCCCGATGGGGCCCGGCCGCTCAGTAGACAACGGCCCCGGCCGACCCGCAGCCAGCGGGTCCCGGGCCGGCCCGAAGAGCGCCGGGCCCGATCCGTGCCCCGGGCCCGGCCCCGGGGACGACACCGGCCCGTCGAGGCCCCGTTGCGGCACGCCGGCGAGGGCCGTCGCACTATGGTGGACACCTGCGACGACTTGCACGAAGGGGCTCTTGTGAACGACGGCGACGCGATGTCCTCGGCCGGTGCCGAGGAACGGCGGTTCGGCCCACTGGGCACGGCCCTGGTCATCATTCCGACCTACAACGAGGCCGAGAACATCGCGTCGATCGTCGGCCGGGTGCGGTCCGCGGTCCCCGATGCGCACGTCCTCGTCGCCGACGACAACAGCCCCGACGGCACCGGGGAGCTGGCCGACCGGCTCGCAGCCGACGACGAGCAGGTCCACGTGCTGCACCGCAAGGGCAAGGAGGGGCTCGGCGCGGCGTACCTCGCCGGTTTCCGGTGGGGCCTAGAGAAGGGCTACGGCGTCCTCGTCGAGATGGACGCGGACGGCTCCCACCAGCCCGAGGAACTGCCCCGGCTGCTGACCGCCCTGAAGGGGGCAGACCTGGTCCTGGGCTCCCGTTGGGTGCCGGGCGGCCGGGTGGTCAACTGGCCCAAGTCCCGGGAGTTCATCTCCCGCGGCGGCAGCACCTACTCGCGGTTGCTCCTCGACGTCCCGCTGCGGGACGTCACCGGCGGTTACCGGGCCTTCCGGCGGGAGACCCTCGAAGGACTCGGCCTGACCGAGGTGGCCTCGCAGGGCTACTGTTTCCAGGTCGATCTGGCGCGGCGTGCGATCAGGGCGGGCTTCCACGTGGTCGAGGTGCCGATCACCTTCGTCGAGCGGGTGCACGGCGACTCCAAGATGAGCAAGGACATCCTGGTCGAAGCCCTGTGGAGGGTCACGGCCTGGGGCGTCACGGAACGTTTCAGCAAGCTGAGGTCCCACGGGCCGGCGAGCACCCCGGCCCGCGAGCCCCGGCAGGGTGAGCCCAGCGGGACCGCCGGTCGGCGCGCCGGAGGGGCCTGAGCCGATCCGCTCGGGCACCTGAGCGGGGGACGCTCAGGATCGTTGACCCTCCCGCTTTATGCCGGACCGATGCCGGGCCAGGCACACTGGAGGCATGACGACCGGTGCACCGCCCCCGCCGCCTTCCACCCGTAGCCGTCCGGGCACCCTCCGGAGGTTCTTCCCGCTCGCCCTCGCCGCCTGGTTCGTCCTGGAGGTCTGGCTGCTGACCCTGGTCGCCGGAGCGGCCGGGGGGTTCGCCGTCTTCCTGCTGCTGGTCGCCGGGGTCGTGCTCGGCAGCGTGGTGATCAAGGCCGCCGGGCGCCGTGCGTTCAAGCACCTCAGCGAGGCGGTCCAGCAGGCCCAGAGCGGCGCGGCCCCCCTGTCCGCCCCCCGGCCCGGGGAGGGCAGCGGGCTGGTGATGCTCGCGGGGCTGCTGTTGATCGTTCCGGGGCTGATCTCGGACGCGGCCGGGCTGCTGCTCTTGCTGCCGCCGATCCGCAAGGGGGTCGGGCGGTGGACGGAGCGCACCCTGGAGCGCCGGATGTCCGCCGCCGCGCCCGGCTCGCTGGGAGGCGCCTTCCAGCAGGCCCGCATGCGCTACCCGGACGGCAAGGTCGTCCCGGGCGAGGTCGTCCGGGAGCAGGACGGTCCGACGGGGGAGCCGCAAGGCCCCCGGCCGCCGCTGACCCCCTGAACCGAGCGTGTCGTGGCCCCGACGCCAAGGCGTCGGCCTCCCCGGAGGAGCATCCGGAGAGGAGCACGAGCACGGCCGCGGTGAGGGCGGCCGTCATGGTTGGACGTGAC